>CAXUEY010000013.1:0-62040 GCA_964250225.1 uncultured Ktedonobacteraceae bacterium
TTTGCTGAATTTCGCAGACGGCCACCGGGTTGTTGTGCTCGATGGCACTGACCAGGTGTCCATTCCAGTTGCCATAGGTTGAAGATGGCGGCGTCGCGCCGACACCCGCAGGAGGGCACACCGCCAGGAAGGTGGTGTTGACCTGTTTGAGCAGGGTCGTGCCATCCACGTCGTAAAATTGCGTCTGATACTCCTGCCCATGCGCGACGTTGGCCAGATCCCACCAGGGGCTGTTATGGCAGGGATTGAGAGCATGGCAGGGAACCTGGCCGGTGTCGTAGAGACCCCACCCCTCGCCCGCGTAGTATTTATGCACCTCGACAGCACCCGTGGGCAAATTCACCGTCGTCTGAGCAAAGCCCATAAACTTCGCGTTGAAGTAGTCCAGGAAGTCGCCGTCGTTCTGGTTGCCCCAATACATGCCCGCCACGCAGTCGCTACAGCGCTGGGCTGGTAAGGGGTAGGTCAGCTGGTAATTGTAGTTGGTCGTCGAGGTGATCGGAGTGCTGGTTTGCGCACCCCCCTGGCCATTCTGGGTCAGGCGCACAGTCGTACTGTTCTCCTGGGTAAGCACCGCCCGGCTCCAGCCCATATCGTCGGCTTCGTTACAGGGATAGCCGTTCTGATTGCTGTTGCAAAAGAACGGATTGGCGGTGTTGGCTCCGCCGCCTGGCACCCCATGCGTATTGTTGTGGGCCAGCGACCAGCCAAAGCTCTGGGCTAAGCCCTGGCCGTTGCTGATCGTGCTCAGGAAGCGGCTATTGTTCGCGTAGCTCTGGCTCCACAAGAGACAGCCATTCCCATTGCCGGTGTTCCACGAGGGGCCACAATTGGTGGTGGGGTTGGGCTTATCTTCGGAGTCCACGTAGGTGTTGGTCAGGCTCGTATAGCTGAAGCTCACTGGTGGCAGAGCCGCGCTATCGGTATGGCTGATTTCCTGGCGGGGGGCCATTTCTGGGCCAGTCAATCCGCAACAAATGCCGCCCACATTGTGCACCGCTCCCCCATCAACCGGAGTATTCGTCCAGCTGGGTTGCGGCGAGCCGCTCTCAAAATCGGTGGCAAACAGCGGCGTGCTGCTGGTGGGATCACTCAGGCTGATATCATCGATGTAGCCCCGATAACCGCCAGCGGTGGACGATTGATTACTGTTGTAGCCCACCATGATCGTTTGGATCGTCTTGCCATTCCTGACGGCCCCAATGGTGGAAGTGACCAGGTTCCATTGGTCCAACCTCAGATGTCCACATTGGCTCGCTGGATGCAGGGAGTTCCCGTTCTGGTCCACCGCCCCCGAATCGCGCAGATCGGAGCCATCCGTGAAGATCATATCAACGGCGACACAACTGCTGGTGTTCCCACTCACATTGCTATTGCTGGTGGAACTCTGCGGATAAATCCAGTAGGAGAGCGTTGTATTGGAGCCAATGGTGACATTTTTGCCACTCAAATCAAAAACCTTCATGTAGGCAAACGCCTGCGTCGCGTTAGTATTCAGGCCCGAATACAGCAGCGCAGAGGCACCCCCACTCCCCGTCTGTTGGATGCCCGTCAGGTCAAGCATGCCCGCCGTTGAGCGCGGGATGTTGCTGGCCGGGTCGGTGATGGTGCCAGGGCCGGACTGCTCATAGCTCAGATTGTAGCTACGCAACGTGTTCCAACCCGCCGTGCCATTGCTACGCACCTGCACCTGCACACTGTTGAGCACAAGGGTGCTCTGGATCAGCGAGGTGGTAAAGCCGTTGTTGCCGGTCAGGTCTACCGGATCATCACAGCGCAGATTGGCCCCAGTGTTACAGCCGCTGGGAAGGCTCCCGGTCAGGATATTGGCACCGTGGCTGGCGTTGAAGACGACCTGCATCTGCGGCGCCCAACTGCTGCCCGTACACATGCTCTGGGCATTGTGGCAGCCGGGCGAGTCATACTGGATGCTGGCCAGTTGCTCATCGCGGGGATAGCTGTAGACTTTCCCGGTGGTGGGACTGGTCCAGTTCTCCATATCTTGCTGGTAGGTGAGATGGACCTGGTTGCCCTGCGGATCGGTGATCAGATCCAGGTTCCAGGCGGTGACCAGCGCGCCGATGCCCGCTTCGTAGTAGTACTGCAACGAGTCGAGCGTGCAACCGAACTCTTCCATTATGCCATTGGGCAGCCAGACCCGGAAGCACGGGGGACGAACCGGCTGGCCAATGTCGAGCGGGCCGATATACGCGTAAATCTTCGCGTGCGACTCGGTGGCGGTATGCCAGAGGACCGGGCAGGGATACGCATTGGGGTTGCCGGTCCCGCAGTAAAAATTCGCGGTGTCGTCATAGAACGTCGAGACGTTGATATTGGGGGGAATGAGTTCCGAGCTGGTGCCAAAGGGATCACTGAGTTGCCAGGTGTTCTCCCAGTTGGCGGTGCACCCGGTACACCCGGAGGTCACGTTCTGCTCATTCCAGGTGATGGCTCCCAGCGAGAGGTTCCAGCCTTCTCCCACCCAGCCAGCAGCCGCCGAGAGATTGTGCTGGCTGTTGACCGCTTCGCTGCTATAGGTCAGGCTCACCGGGGGCGTCAGGCCACCCGGTCCCGCGGGAAGATCGATGCCCTGCGTGTAGGAGAGCGCGCCTGCCGAGAGATTGACCGAGGAGGGATCGGGTTTGCCAAAGGTGGCAATCGGCGAGTCGCTGTCAAAGCTCATCGAGGTGCTGGGCGTGCTTGTTTGCGGCGACGCCGTCAGGGTTTGCGCGCTCAAGTCCAGGTGCGTTGCCTGTTTTTGAGGCGTGCCCATCGTGCTGGCCAACGCCGGTTGCGCCTTGCCGCTGGTGGCCGCGGGGAAGACCGCCCCTTGCGCTTTGAGCACGGCGTCCGACATGGCGCCATTGAGCAGCACATAGGCGTGTTCCAGGCCCAGGCCCAGCTCTTTTTTCTGCAAATGGTAGCGCGCGGTGAAGGCCGCGTGCAGCCCGTGGGCAAGCAAGGCACCACGCGCATCGGTCAGTTGCACGAGGTAGGCACCCAGCGAAATGTTGCCGCTGCCGCCTGCCAGCGAACCAGAGGCGGGGGCCACCTGGATCACCCGCGCGGTGATCGTACCGCCGGCTGCCGTGAGATCCTGGGCGGTAATCGCGTCAGCGGGGAAGGCCAGTTCCAGGCGGCCATCGCTGCCCAGGAAGGTGGTGGCCTTGCCTACCTGGAGGGTCACTGACCCGGCTTTCATCGGCATCTGGGTGGGACGTCCCATCTCGGCTGGCGCGTGGGATGCCTCGTGGCCAGGCACGGGTGCGGGAAACGAACGCGTGAGCGAGGTGGACCCGGCCTTCGGGTCTGGTGTGTTGGGCGTCGAGGGCGCGCCCTTGAGCGTGATCGCGTGCGGCGTGCTGGCGGCATAGGCCAGCGGCGAGTCGATCATGCTACTCAGGACATTGAGAAAGACGAGCACAAGGCCCAGGCACGCTACCCACAGAAACATACGATTACGCATGTAAATATGTACATGGGGGGGGGCAAGTAAGAGCTTTTCCCCTGTGCGCGTTGGGGGCAGATCTTGAATGATCTTTGGGCATAGAAAAGGATTCCTTTCAACACTATGTCTCAAACAGAGCCGTGTAGCGATCTTTCCGACGCGACGAGCAGCAAAAAAAATCGTTGCTCCATAGGGAGCGGTTACCTTACATCATGTAAAAGGTACAAATAAGCAGGGTTTTTCTGCTCAGGTCGGTTTTTATCGTAAAAGACCTCTATGGGTCTCGGTTTGCCGTTGAAAGGTGACATCAAGCGCGTGGGAATAAAAATAGGCACCGCTTTTCGTGAGAAGATGCACAGAGACTTTTCTGCATTTCCTCTCAATTTGTGTGAATGGCTTTGTATTGCCTCACCTCTTATACCACATTGCTTACTCGGAATAAAGGATACCAGGAAATAAGCATGGCGTCAAGGTTTTGATATGATGAAAAGGGGCAGCATGTATATTCGGCATATGCTGAAACAGAGGGCAACACTATGCTATATGAAAAGACATTTCTCTCAGGTAGCGACTGAAGTACTACCTGAGAGAAATGTCCTGCCTTTCATCCTAGCTTGAGAATGAATTCTTCCACCACCTCGCCGCGCGCATTGGCGAATCCCTGGCTCTCGCCGATACGCGTGAAGCCGCATTTTTCCAGGACGCGGAGCGAGGCGTGATTATCTTTGGCGGCACGCGCATACAGAGGGCGCACCTTGAGGTGTGTGAGAAGCGCTGAGAGCGCTCTGGTGGCAATCCCCTGGCCCCAGTAGGGCTTGCCGAGCCAGTAAGTGACTTCTACCTGCCCATCTTCATCGACATAGCTCCCGACCGAGCCAGCGACCTGGCCACCGCAGAGAATGGTGCGGATAGTGCTGGTCTCATTGCCCAAATTTCTGGACCAGTGCGCGTTGAAAGCCTCTCTATCAGCAGGGTCTTTCGCCGCGAACGCTGCCATATGATTCGCGTCCGGGTCCAACTGCTGCTGAAAGAAAATGGGCAGGTCATCCATCGTGACCTCTCGCAAGAGAACAGCATCAGTGTGAGAAGTGGGTAGAGCTTTTTCCATATGATTTTTTCCTTATTGGCTGATGGTCGATTTTCCGCTGTCAGGTGACAGTATTGAGTGGATGTTCCAGTATATCACATCTCGCGATCCAGCTTTAAGGTTAGATCAAACCGCGAATCCATATGTTATAATGGGCTGGCTTAAACGTCTTCAACCCAAGATGTATGTACGCATGTGCTAAAAGCCAGAACCGTCTGAGAGAACAGAGGAGAATACTTTGGGAGCTAAGCCTGATTCCTCCTGGGAGACAAGTCGCGAGTTGCGCTCTCTGGGGGAAGCGCTGATGCGCATTTCACGTATGTTGCATGAACATTCGCGCAAGTTGGAGGTGGCTGTCGAGGGGACATACGCGGGCGAGAACGGCGATGCTCGCGTGCGTTTGCTCAGCGATTCATTGCGCGTCTGCCGCACCTCTGACCTGGAATTGGGCAGGCTCAATCAGGTGGCCCAGCGCGTTCTCTATGAACTACAGGCACATTTGCTCAAACCATCCACATCTCCGCTCGCTGGTGCGGCCAACCAGCAGAATATGGCGAGCCACTTTGAGAAAGAGCGCGACGCGCTCAACAGCAGCATTATCAACCTTGAACGCAAACGCAGCGAATTGGAGACGCTCTACGAGATCGCGCGTATGCTCAACTCTACCCTGAAGTTTGACGAGGTGCTACGCCTGGTGATGGATCAGGTAATCGATGTGGTCAATGCCGAACGTGGTTTCCTGGTGCTGCACGACCCCGCGATCGGCGAACTGCGCTTTGAGATTGCCCGCGCGAAAAAAGCGCGTTCCATCGATGTCAGCGCCTTCGATTTCAAGATCAGCCGCAGCACCGTCGAGCGCGTGGTGCGTACCCGCCAGCCACTGGTCACCAGCCACGACGCCCAGGTTGAACTGGGCAACCTGGAGAGCGTGGTGAGCCACGGTATTCGCTCGATCATGTGCGCGCCCCTGATTGTGCGCGACACCTGCATCGGCGCGGTCTATGTCGATAGCCGCATCGTGGCTAATCTCTTTGAACCCAAACAGGGCGATCTGCTGATGGCCTTCTGTCGGCAAGCGGCCATTGCCATCGATAACGCCCGCCTCTTCGCCGACCTCAATCGCGCCCTGGGCAAAGTGGCAGAAGATAAGCAGTATATGGATAACATCTTCTCATCTATCGCGAACGGCGTGATTACCACCGATTCGGCGGGCATGGTTACCAAGTTTAACCGGGCCGCCGCTTTTATTCTCAAGCTCAACCCCCAGGATGTGGTGGGTAAACCATATGAGGAGGTCTTCAGCACTCGCCCACAAGTGGGGCTGACCGAACTGCTACAAAGCGCCTTTCGTCAGCACGAACATGGCACGATTGTTCCCCACACAGTCGATTGCGAAATTCCCGGACGTGGACCCGTCAACCTCAGCCTGCACGCGTCGGCTTTGCGTGACGCGCAGGGGGCACATATCGGCATGGCGCTCGTCGTCGATGACCAGACCGACCTGCGCGCAGCCAGGGCGAAGGCTGAAGAGATCCGGCGTATCTTCGGGCGTTTTGTCCATCCCAATGTGGTGCGCCGCCTGATCGAAGATCCCCGCGCCCTGCATCTGGGCGGCGAAACCAAAGAAGTCACCGTCATCTCCGCTGATATTCGCGGCTTTACCAGCCTCAGCGAGCGCATGGATTCGGCAGGTGTGATGAACCTGCTCAACACCTATTTCGACATTATGGTCAAGGAGATCTGGGAGGAGAACGGTACGATCACCGGTTTCTGGGGCGATGAACTGCTGGCGATCTTCAACGCACCGCTAAATCAGGAGGATCACGCGCACCGGGCGGTACGAGCGGCCTGGAAGATGCGTATGGCTGTGAGGTCGTACCAGGAGAATCACCACCAGGACTTCCCCATCGCGTTCGGCTTCGGCGTGAATACTGGCGAGGCGATGGTGGGCAACATTGGCTCGCGCGAACTGATGCAGAACTACACGGTGATCGGCGATGCCGTGAATGTCGCGGCGCGCTTGCAGAAAAACGCCTCGGACAACAATATCTGGCTCAACCACTCAACCTTTACGCGTGTGCGTCAGCAGGTGCGGGTCAGGAAACTACAGCCATTGACGGTGAAGAACAAGACGACGCCACTGGATGTATGGTGTCTCACAGGCTGGCTAGGCGAGTGCTAAGACCTATAACGATACGCGCGGCTGACCCGGCGCCAGTCCAGCTCGCGACCACGCACAGGACGCTGCTCATCAAGCATGGCCAGGCGGTTGGTCGAGAGAAACCGCCGCCGCAGGTTGGAAAGATCGATCTGTTCATCCGGCGGAAAGAAGGCTTTGTACAACAGCGTGGCCTCCGCCAGAGTTAACACCCCATCGCCCTTTGCTGGCTCTTTTACCGCGTCTAACGCGAGCGTTGGCTTGCTCTGGCGTGGAGAGTTTTCCCGCGACCAGCGCTCTTTCTCCTGAGCCAGCGGACGCATCGCGGCCATATCAGCCAGGTAGCGCAACACAATCTCCGGGTCGCGCTGGATCTGGGAGCGCATAGTATGCAGGGCCGCCTGCAAAACCGGGGCTACTTCGGGGTCCAGCGCATAGTGACCCGCCTCGATCTCAGAGAGAGCCACCCAGTCCACGCGCAGGCTCGGCACGGGCTGGCGGTGCAGGTTGGGACGCAACTCGTCGCGATTGGCGCGCAGCAACACACTATGGATCAGCGAGACGGCAGCGCCCTGCTCGGTGCTGTTCCAGACGTAGACCTGCTGCTCCTGCCAGCCTGCCTGCAACTGGATCAGCGGCGCGCTCTCATGCCAGACGAGCAGCGACTCGATAGTGCGCGCCACCGCGTCGGCCACCGTCTCCGTCCCCAGCACCAGGCGCATCGGCGGCCCCCAGGGGCCAGCGCGCAAAAGCACCCAGAGCGACCAGTCACGGATCGCAAACGTCACAACGCTGGCAGTCACAATCAAGCGGCGCGGCGCCACATCACGCGCGGGCTGTGGCTCAATGGGCGCATTTGATCCAGGCTGAGAGGTATTCATATCAACAGTATATCCCTATATTTTTATGCATAGTCCTATAGGGAAATTCTACGCGCTGAGTTATGTCGAATGCAAGGCTCTCTTTACAAGGCTGGCCTTTCGCTATGGATTTTTAGAAGGTTCATCAGAGGAATATAGAAATTCTCATTGCTATAGAGACAATTTATATGTCCAGCTTCATCATTGGCAATGCTCACTTTTCCTCCCGCCTCTGATACCAATAACCTACCCGCGTCCGTATCCCAAGAGCAATTACTATACATCAGCAAAGCATCGGCACGCCCACAAGCAACAGAAGCCAGATCAGTTGCAGCCGTACCAATCATGCGCACACACCGAACCTTCTGGGCAATTTGCTGAAGATAGTGAAAGCGCCGCTCGTTCTCCTCTTTATCCCCATCCTTTGTGAAATCGCCCAGATGAATGACAGCATCGTCCAATTCTTGCGTGTGTGACACATGGATGGGCTGGCCGTTCAGCATTGCCCCATGCCCACGCATAGTCGTAAACATCTCGTTCTGGCACGGTAAATAAATGATGCCTAGTGTAGCCTCAGAATGTACTGTCAGGCTAATAGAAATGCCAAAAATTGGGTTCCCGCGCTCAAAATTTGCTGACCCATCCAGGGGATCAATAACCCATTGGTACTCGTTACCTGCGTGAATTTCTCCAGCCTCTTCGGAGAGAAAACCAGCATCAGGATAGATCGACTGAAGTCTGTTGATAATGAGGCGCTCTGCTTCCAGGTCCGCATCGAGCAACGTGTCGCGGAGCGCTTTTTTCCCAAGAGCCTGCACAGTTTTCTGCTTCTGCAAGAGATAGGCTCCAGCTTCATAGGCGACTGTTTTTGCAGCTTCTAAGGCTGGGGTAGGCGCGATAATCTGGCTCATAATGTGCTCCTTCTACTCAATTGGCTTTGCCTGTTCAAACACCTGTCTCGCGGCAGCGGCAAAGTAATCAAAAAGACCTCGATCAGTCCGGCGCTTTAAAACAAATGTGGGTGTATCTTCGCCGCGGCTATATAAATAGAATTGTACAGCCATGAGAATATCATCAGCTATGTACACATTCATCCGAGGCGGGAGATCATAGCATCTGATTTGCAAATGATTTAGACAAGATGGGGCAACTTTTTCGATAAATTGCCGAATAAACTTTATATTATTAATATTCAAGCGAGTCAAATCAGAAAGTATTCCTGTAGTATATCCCTCTTCTTGCTCACGCACTGCACAGTAAACTCCATCTGGATCTAGAAAACAAAGATTGTACTGGCATCCCCGTTCCCCAATAGCTTCGATGATTTTTTCACGGTTATAGTTTAATGCAATAGCATTGAGGCTGAGGCCCACCGCCAAAAGGTGCTCTGCCTGCTCTACCATCCTGGGATAAGAAAAATCGCGAGTAAATTCAGTACGGCTGCGGTAAATACGCTGGAACTCTCCCCACAGATCAAACGTTTCTCCCAGATCAGATTGTTTGCTCAATGAAAGTTCTTGATCTCTGTTCCCAATATATTGGGATAGTTCTTCCTGATCCATACCGAAAAGATGAGCAAGGCGGGGAATATCACAAATGCTTGGTGAGCGTTTCCCACGTCCCCATGCAGAAATGGTTTCTTTCGAGTAATTCCAGCGTTCTGCTAACTGTTCTTTTGTGTCATCCGCAGGCTTTTGCGATGAGTACAAAGCAGGATAGCGAAACTCTTAACGGTTATAGACATAACCAACCCCTCCATTATTTCCGTAGATACATGAGTATACCCCTAAAAACCGTACACCCATCGTACAACGTTTTGTGTACGAGCGCAAGTACGAAGTTCTTCTGTAATTTGCCCTTTCTTCATGCTATCTTCTGAAAATAGAGCGATATGGCGAAGCCAATGTTCGGTTGTAAAGATACTACACGAGGAGGGTAAACGTGAATAGCGAAGTTGCACGACTCAGAGAACGGATAGACCGCGAAGTGGAGGCTTTGCAGTACATCAAGAGTGGATTCGCTCAGGTAGCTTCCCATGAGATTATCATGAATCGCTACCGGGCCATCGATACGTATTTCGTCGAGCTATCCAAACATATCGGGGAAGAGGCTGCAACAGAAGAAGTGTGTGAAAGGATCAATACGATACGATGAGCATTTTTTCTGAACTCATCCAGCAGGTAGAGCAGAAGGCACAGCCGGACGACTCCTGGGGGTGCTACGCGATCTTTCTGCGCTATCTGGATGAGGCGTGTCAGCGCAATCTCGCGCGCGGGGGAGCAGATATGGACGATAGCGATGCCATTTTCACCGTTGAGATGGGACACATGGCACAGATGGTTGCCACCCTTTTCGCTGGTGAGGGGTTTGAGGAGTTCGAATCGTATCTGGTGACTGCAACTACCTGAGCACATTCTCTCCAGCAGGTGAGCGCCACTTGCCCTTGATCCCTTCTTGCCAAGTGGCGCTCTTTTTCTGATTCGTCAACATAGCCTCGACGCAGAAGATCATGCCCCAAAAAAAGCACGCCTCTCCGTTTTAGTGGTGGATAGACCCGCAACAATTTCATAGATTTCTGATTGAAGACGGAAAATCAGACAGCCAGGCTCTATTGCTTCTCACCATGAGAGGAGGCGCCGATGTTCACTCGCAAACATACACCGGACGTTGCTCAGAAAGCTACCACGGAGGGTGCGCGACCTGGTTCCGCACCCACCAACAACAGTACCCTCCCATCTATTTCGCTGCCCAAAGGTGGCGGCGCTCTGCATGGCATGGGGGAAAAGTTCGCCGCCAATCCGGTCATGGGTTCAGGCTCGCTGACGATCCCTCTGGCGACGAGTCCAGGGCGCGCCGATTTTGGGCCGCAACTCTCGCTCTCCTATGACTCGAACGCGGGCAATGGGCCGTTTGGCTTCGGCTGGTCGCTCAACCTGCCAGCGCTGACCCGCAAAACCGATAAGGGGCTTCCCCAGTATGTCGATGCGGAAGAAGCTGATACGTTCATGCTCTCAGGCGCGGAAGACCTCGTGCCGCTGCTAATCGAGCAGCATGGAAAGTGGGTGCGTGATCTCTCCACCAGCACCCTCTACGGCCAGCAGTACAGCGTTCAGCGCTATCGCCCGCGCATCGAAGGGCTATTCGCGCGTCTCGAACGCTGGACGAACCTGACGAACCCACAGGATACCTTCTGGCGCTCGATCTCCAGAGAGAATGTGACGAGCTGGTATGGCAAAACGGCGGAGAGCAGGGTCGCCGATCCAAACGATGCCGCCCGCGTCTTCACCTGGCTACTCTGCGAAACCTACGATGACAAGGGCAATGTCTGCATCTACCAGTACAAGGCGGAAGATTCCGACGGTGTGGACACCTCGCAGGCCAATGAGCACAACCGCACGCCCGTCACACGCGCGGCCAATCGCTATCTCAAGCGCGTGCTCTATGGCAATGCCACACCATATTTTCCCGATATAACGGCCAGTACCCCGGTTGCGCTGCCTGCTGAGTGGCTGTTTGAGCTGGTCTTCGACTACGGCGAGCACGACGAGAAAGTGCCTGTGCCGCAGGAGAGCGGTCAGCTCTGGAATTGCCGGGCGGACCCCTTTTCCGTCTATCGCGCGACATTCGAGGTGCGCACCTATCGCCTGTGCCGACGCGCCCTGATGTTCCATCACTTCGCCAACGAGCCGGGGGTCGGGCTGAATTGCCTGGTGCGCTCCACCGATTTTGTGTACGCGCAGCCGCCAACCGATGCGACGAAGCCCTTCTATGCGTTCCTGCTCACAGCGACGCAGAACGGTTATATTCGCAATCCCGCTGGCAGCTATCTCTCAAGCGCGCTACCTCCGCTCACATTCACCTACAGTCAAGCGACCATCGACGAGACCATACGCGAGATCAACCGCGCCAGCCTGGAGAACCTGCCTGGTGGACTCAACGAGAGCACCTATCAATGGGTAGACCTGGATGGCGAGGGGCTGCCCGGCATTCTAACAGAGCAGGCCGGGAGCTGGTTCTACAAACCGAACCTGAGTCCCGCCACGCTGCAAACGGTGAACGGGACACCATCCACGTCTGCGCAGTTCGGCGCGGTGGAACTGGTGGCCCGCCAACCTTCGCTGGCCGCGCTGAGCCGTGGGCGACAGGCGTTAGTGGACTTCACCGGGGATGGTCGGCACGACCTGGTGGAGTTCGATGGCCCTACGCCTGGCTTCTTTGCACGCACACCCGATGAGGACTGGGCGCAGTTCCAAACTTTTGCCGCGCTGCCCGTGCTCGATTGGCAGAACCCTGATCTCAGGCTTGTGGATCTGACCGGAGATGGTCTGACGGATGTGCTGATTAGTGGAGACGAGGACTTCTGCTGGCATGCCTCACTCGGAGCCATAGGCTTTGGACCCACCCGGACAGTTTTGCAGGCATCTGATGAGGAGCGCGGCCCCAAACTGGTCTTTGCCGACAGCACCGCGTCGATCTTTCTCGCTGATCTCTCAGGCGATGGACTGAGCGACCTTGTGCGCATCCGCAACGGCGAGGTCTGCTACTGGCCCAACCTGGGCTATGGCAACTTCGGCACAAAGGTCAGCATGGATAACGCGCCCTGGTTTGAGGCGTCCGATACGTTTGATGGTCGTCGCGTGCGCCTCGCCGATATTGATGGCTCCGGGATCACCGACATGGTGTACTTTGCCAGCAACGGCGTGCAGATCGCGTTCAATCAGTCCGGCAACGCCTGGAGCGCTTCCCACACCCTGCAAACCTTCCCACCGGTTGAGAGCGTCTCATCAGCCTCGGTCCTGGACCTGCTGGGCAATGGCACAGCCTGCCTGGTCTGGTCCTCGCCGCTCGCGAACAATCTGGATGCGCCGATGCGCTACATCGATCTGATGGGCGGGCAGAAACCCCATCTGATGATCCAGGTGGACAACAATATGGGAGCTACCACCTCGATCCAGTACGCGCCATCGACCAGCTTTTACGTGGCCGATAAGCTGGCCGGAACGCCCTGGGTGACGCGTATCCCCTTTCCAGTGCATGTCGTGGCACGCGTAGAAACCCACGACCAGATCAGCCGCAGCCGTTTTGTGACGCGCTACGCTTATCATCATGGCTACTACGATGGCTTTGAGCGCGAATTTCGCGGCTTCGGGCGCGTGGACCAGTGGGATACGGCGTCCTTCGAGGACTATATGCTGGGCGTGACCCAGAGCAACGGCACGCAAACGCTCGCCCCTGAACTCTTCCAGCCACCGGTCACTACCTCTACCTGGTTTCACACAGGTGCGTTGCTGGAGCCAGAGATCATCCAGCACTATCTCCAGGCAGAATACTATGGTCATGTCCAATCGCTGCCTGAGCCGCCTTTCCCGGCTGGCCTGGACGACGAGGAATGGCGAGAATGCGCCCGCGCTCTAAAGGGCTTGCCACTACGCCAGGAAGTGTATAGCTTTGACGGTTCTCCCCAGGCCCAGATACCCTATAGCGTGGCTGAACATAGCTATAGCGTCCAGCTTGTGCAGAAGCGCGCCCAGGAGAAATACGCGGTGTTCCTGCCATCTGCGAGCGAGACCATTACCCATTACCTTGAGCGCAACCCGGTGGACCCGCGTATCACGCATAGCTTCACCCTGGAAATTGATCAGTATGGCAATGCACTGAAAGCGGCTTCGGTGGTCTATGGCCGCAAGAACGCCGATCCGACGCTGCCGATAGAGGTGATAAACGACCAGCAAAAAGTGTGGATTACCTATGCCTAGAGCGATTACACGCCCGATCTTGACCAGGGCAGCCCGACCTCGGTCTATCGCCTGCGCGTCCCCCACGCCCAACGTGCATATGAGATTACCGGGGTTGCGTCCACCTCCGGGCTGTTTCTGCTGACAGATCTCACTAATCAGATTGCTGCTGCTGCCGAGATTGCCTACGAGGTGATAGCCAGTGGCACAACTGCGCAAAAGCGCTTGCTCTCCGCGAGCCAGGCCCTCTTTCTGGACAATACCCTCAATCCCTTACCGTCCGGCCAATGGGATACGTTGGCGCTGCCATACCAGAGCTACCAGATGGCCTTTACACCGGGCGTCACCAGCGCGTATTATAGCGGGCAGATCGCGGATAGCGACTTCACGAGCGCCGGGTATGTCCATTTCAACGGCGATGCCAACTGGTGGATACCCTCCAGCACAGCAGTCTATCCCACCAATCCCGCCAGCCATTTCTACATTTCGACTGGCACGCGTGACCCACTGGGCCTGGAGACGAGCGTCACCTTCGATGCTTACGACCTGCTCATCACGCAAACGCAGATCAAGCAGGCGGTCTGGGCTGTTTTCAGCGCGAGCAACGATTATCGCGTGCTCGGCCCGGTCATGGTCACAGACCCCAATCAGAATCGCGCAGCGGTTGAGGTTGACGCGCTGGGCATGGTGGTGAAATCCGCCGTCATGGGCAAAGCTGGAGCGGGCGAAGGCGATACCCTGGCCGATCCCACCACGCGTATGGAATACAACCTGTTCAACTGGATGACCAACGGTCAGCCCAACTATGTCCACACCTTTGCCAGAGAGCAGCACGGGGCCAGCAATCCGCGCTGGCAGGAGAGCTATGCCTACAGCAACGGTAGCGGCGGCGTGACAATGGTCAAGGCGCAGGCGCATCCGGGGCAGGCCTTGCAGGTCAATCCCGATGGCACAACAACGCAGGTCAACGCCAATCCGCGCTGGATCGGCAATGGACGCACTATCCTCAATAACAAGGGCAATCCGGTCAAGCAGTATGAGCCGTATTTTAGCACAACTTCTGACTATGAAGATGAGAAAGCCCTGAGTGAGATCGGAGCGACCCCCATCCTCTATTACGATGCCGTGGGCCGCCATGTGCGCACAGCCCTCCCCAATGGCACGTTGACGCGTGTTGAGTTCGGTCCCTGGTTGCAACGCGTTTTCGATGCCAACGATACTGTAAAGGAGAGCCAGTGGTATGTTGACCGTGGGAGTCCCGACCCGACCAGCCAGCCCGAACCGGTCAACGATCCCGAACAGCGCGCCGCGTGGCTGGCCGCCAAACACGCCAATACGCCCGCGATCCTGCATTTCGATAGCCTGGGCCGTCCCGTGTATGCCATCTCCGATTATGGCGGCGGCAAAACCGCCACGGTACGTTCGGAAAGCGACCTCACCGGGCGCACCGCGACGATCTACGATCAACTCCAACGCGTGGTTGCCAGCGGCTTTATGGGCATGGCCGGTACCAAAATCACCAGCAGCAGCGCCGAAAAGGGTCAGCGCTGGCTATTCCCCAACGTGCTGGGCAACCTGGTGAAAACCTGGGATGAGCATGGCCGCGTCTTCTGGGCCGAGTACGATGAGTTGCACCGTCCACTCAGCGCGTTTGAGCAAGATAGCGGGCAGGCTGAAATCCTCTTCAACTATGTCGTCTATGGTGATCGTAATCCCAACGCGCTCCACCTGAACCTGTTCGGCACCGCTCACCAGGTCTTCGATCAGGCCGGTCTGGTACAGGTATCAGGGATCGACTTTCAGGGCAACCCCAGCAGTGTAGAGCGTGTGCTGGCCCAGGATTACCAGCATAGCCCGAATTGGAGCAACCTGGCCGCCCAACCGAACTACGCGGCGGTGCAAACAGCTTCAGCAGCGGCCCTGGTCACGAGCGAAATCTTCACCGCCAGCGCCATCTATGACGCGCTCAATCGGCCCACGCGTGTGACCTTGCCCGATAAGACCGTCATGATCCCCACGTATAACGAGGCGAATTTCCTGGCTCTGCTCCAGGTGCAGATCCAGGGTCAGGGCGCGCTGACCACCTTCTTGCAGGAGCAGGACTACGACGCCAAAGGCCAGCGCCTCTTCGCGCATTATGGCAACAATGTCTACACCAGCTATCTCTACGATCCCAAGACATTCCGGCTCACCAACCTGATGACCTATACCGCCGGCAACAACCCGGCGACCCAGGGACTGCAAAACCTGACCTACACCTATGACCCCGTGGGCAACGTCACCCAGCTTGAGGACGCGGCTCAGCAAACCTACTACTTCAATAACACCGTCGTCGCGCCTGAGTATCTCTACGAGTACGACGCCCTCTACCAGCTTGTGCAGGCCAGTGGACGCGAGCACGCCGGGCCAACCAACGATAGTATCCTCAACGCCAGCGATCTCGCGTTTGTGCCGCAGCTTCCAGAGGCCAACGACAGCACAGCCGCGCGCACCTATACCGAAACGTACACCTACGACCTGCTGGGCAACCTGACGGCGCTCAATCACGCCTTCAAGCCGCAGTCCGGCATTGGCAATGGTTGGACGCGCGCCTATCACTACGCCTACCAGGACAACCCGGCCAATGCCACCAACCGCCTGGTCTCCACCAGCAATCCCGGCGACCCGTCTGGCGGTCCCTACAGCGCAACCTACAGCTACGACAATTACGGCAATATGAGTAGCATGCCCTCTTTCGCCAGCCTGACCTGGAACTTCATGGACCAGTTGCAGCAGGTGAATCTCGGTGGCGGCGGCACGGCCTATTACGTGTATGGCGCGGACGGTCAACGCGTGCGCAAGGTCATCGAGCGCCAGGGCAGTTTGCGCGTCGAGCGCATTTATCTGGGGGCAGTGGAGATTTATCGCGAGCGCCAGGGCAACAACGCGCCCAACCTGGAACGCTACACGTTGCACATTGCCGACAATGTGGGAAGAATTGCGCAGGTCGATACCAAAACCAGGGATGATAACAATAGCGATCCCGCGAATCCACTGAACACGCCGCTGATCCGCTATCAGTACAGCAACAACCTCGGCTCGGCCCTGCTGGAAACCGATGGTAGTGGCGTGGTGATCTCGTATGAGGAATACCACCCCTATGGCACCTCAGCCTATCGCTCGTCCAAAGCGGGCGTAGATCTGAGCCTGAAACGCTATAGATTCAGCGGCAAAGAGCGCGACGATGAGACCGGGCTGTACTACGTCGGCGCGCGCTACTACGCCGCCTGGTTGGGGAGATGGACGAGCAGCGACCCCGCAGGTTTTGTGGATGGGCTAAATCTGTTCAGGTATTGCCGGAATAACCCGGTGATGCTGCATGATCCGAGTGGTACAGATGGAAGGAAGGTGAAGCCTGGCGATCTGAACCCGGCGGGAGATGTCACAATTTATACTGGCAAAGGGCCAGCATTCAAATCTGTCCAAGACTTTGAGAAGGCGTTTCCCCCCAACAATCCCGAACATCCCTATACACCAGGAACAGCCAAGATTGTAGACTGGCAAACGATTCAGGGAAGAAAGGTTCCCATATTCAATGCCGAATGGCTGGACCCAAAAACGAAGCAACCACTCCTACCAAGAAAAGGAGAGTTTGGTTATGTTGAACCAATGCAGCGTCAACCCAAAGCCGAATATGGTACTCCCGGAAATAAAGCTACCAGGCTAACGGAAAATGAGCATGCTACACCAAGAGCACAAAATGCTGCTATAGACCCAGATTACGATCACAACGCATACCGTGGTGACGCCACAGTCAGATCGCCCAGAGGAGTGTCGCTTGATAAAACAAAGGTGGATAACGCTTCCTCCACAGCTATACAACAAAAAACTGCTGCCGGGCAGCCGGTCAACGTGACCGAAGACATCGATATGCCCAGTAATGCCAATTTCCAGAGAGCCAACGACGCAGCTAAAGCCGCTGGCCAACCTAATATCAGAAACTCCGGCTCGATCAATAGAGGCACGCTTGAGCAAATGGGCGAGAGATTTGAACGAGGTAAGGGTAGCTCTCTTCCCGCAGGTTCCACAATTGAAGAGCCAAATATTGAAGAATACAACCCAACCACCAGTTCTGGCAGGGGATCAAGTGGTTTTGCCACCAATGTCGGTGGTGGGTTTGGGCGCATGTTTATCCCTGGTTTCGCAGAAGCTGAAGTCGTTGGCGTGTTCGCCCATCCCTTTGTAGTGGGAACACTAGGCATTACTAGCGGCCCCTTACCAGCTATCGCCGAAGCGATTTCGGCTGCTCCAACCACATTTGCTGCAGCTGTGACCTTACCAGCATTAGGAGGAGCTATTGCAGGAAATCTTGTTGAAAATGCGGTCATCGACAATGGGGGCAGCAAAGAACTCGGTATTGGTGCGGCAGTTGCAAGTGCTGCTCTTGTAGGGGCCGCTATCGGGACACTGATACCCATTCCCGGTCTAAGCACACTGGCGGGCGCGCTCGTCGGTGCAGCTATTGGAGTAATCGGGTATGGCCTTAGCAAACTTTTTTGAGCAGAAGAAACAGTACTCGTGCTCGTCCTACTGCCCGTGTAGGAAGTTCTCATGAACAAGGTTATCTATCACTATTCGATTAAAACGGTGGAAGGAGTTCAAACATGACTCAACACAATTCCAATCTTTCCCTGAATCAGCAGGGCAGAGATGTGGCTCTGTTGCAGAGTCGTCTGCTCAACATTGGCTACACAATTGCGACCTCGGAGATCCTCAGCGAGACCTTTGGGCAGAGCACCTACCAGGCTGTGCTGCAATTTCAGCAGCGTGGGGGCCTACAACCCACCGGCGTCGTCGATCCTCTGACAGCTCAGGCACTCATGAACCGCTTTGAGGCGGATAAGACGGTGCTGATGTCCAGGCCGTCATCTGCTTCAGATCCAATGGCTCAGTTGCTTCAGCCACTTGAGCCACCTCACGCGCAAACACCCATATCACCAATGGCTCAGCCACCTGAACCGCCTCATATGCAGCCAGCCGTTCAACCGCCTGGACCGCCCCACGCTCAGGCCGCCCCTGGTCAGCCAGACGGCCATGCTCTCGATGTTATCAGAAGTTCTACACCGCCGATCCAGCCTGGGCAGAATATGCCCATCCAGCCTGGGCAGGGCCTACCAGTCCACAATCCAGGGCTACAGCAGCCTCCTCCAGATCCGGGAGGACTGGTGCTCCAGCCTGGGGCACAACAACCTCTGCCAGTGCAGAGAGGACCACAGCAGTCAGTAGATGGTCCGGGTACGCCGCTCCCTCCAAAGCCACTCCCACCTGGTGGACCCCACGACACGTATACAGTATCGGGGCATGCTACTGATGCCAATGGTGAGATCCTTCCCAACGCTACGGTAGTCGCGCTCGGCATTGTCCTGCGCGCATCGCATGAACTGGGGCGCGCCGTCACGGATGCAAGCGGCTCGTACTCCATTTCGTATCCTGTGGCCGCCCCCGTTGGCGCCATGACTGACGGAAACGGGTCTGCTGGAACGGCATCCGCGAGATCTGCATCCATTGGTATTATGCTCCCCCCATTGCGCAACATGATCGATTTGCAGGTTGAGCTGCTCAGTAGCGATGGCTCGGTGGCGTTGGCCTCGCCTATTCTGTATAATGCACCCCAACAGGCGACCATCGACCTGGCGCTGGGCGGTCCCAGGCGAGCAGAGCCATCGGAGTTTTCCAGGCTGACCTCGACCCTGACGCCGCTACTGGGTAACCTGGCCCCCACCGACCTGCGCGAAGATACGCAGTTTCGCGACCTCTCGTTTCTGGAGGGCCAGAGCAGCATCGCCAAACCACATATTGCCCTCTGGAGCATCGCCTCCCACATGTCCAGTTCCACCAAACTGCCGCCGCAACTCTTCTACGCGCTCTTGCGCAACAACGTCCCGGCCAACGCCGAGACCATCGCGCTGGCCAGCTCGACGCAGGGCACTGACCTCGCCTCTAACGCGCAACTCCTGCAAGACGCGCTGCTCTCGACCAAACCCGCGACATTAGAGCAGGCGCTCAACAGCGCGCTGGCCAATAATCTGCTGCCCGCCTCGTATGCTGATAGCATCAAAGCAGACCTGGCACAACTGCACACACTGGCCAATACTGCGGCGCTGAACTCTATTCACGGCATGGGCAAGACCTCAATTGCTACGGTCATGAACGCTCTCTCCGTGACCTCTGAGACTCAGCAGCATTTTATTGAACTCTACGCTAATACGTCTTCATCTGACTTGCGCTCCTTTTGGAGCAAACTTCTCAAAAATCCGGCTTTCACCAAACAGCAGGTCGGCGATCTACACTTTGGTATCATCGTCGGCAGGATCACACGCGGCCACCTGCCCCTGCTTACCGAACTGGTGGCGCAACGCAGTTCAGGGAAGATCACCCATGCCCGCGACCTGGCGCGCCTGACCGCTGCCGACTGGCTGAAGCTCTTGCAAACAACGGTGGATGGTAAGCCTATCGGCGCGCCCGCCAACCTGACGGCGGCGACGGCTGCCCAGGCTCCCCAACGCTATGCATTGATGCTGGAAAATGGCTTTACCCTGGCCTATCCTACCACCGCTTTCTCTGCCCGTCTGCAAAAAGATACACAGTCGTCATTTCACGCGGGCCAGGCTGTCTCAAACTTTCTCGACACCAACCTTGCCTTCGAGCTGCCTCTAACCAATATCGATGCCTACGCCCAGAAAACGCCTATCAGCGCCGATGTGCGCTCTACTCTCCTGGTCGCGCAACGCCTGGCCAAACTCGATCCTTTTTACACCACGATGAACACGCTCTTCTCCAATGGTATCCATTCATCTGGCCAGATCTATAAGATGGGCCGCTCGCAGTTCATCGAAAAATATTCCGAGAATGTGGCGATTGGCCCCACACTGGCTGCACGTATCTACGCGAAAGCTGAGCAGACCTACGGCGTGGCGCTCGCGCTCGTGGGTCGCACCAACCAGGCATTTGCGGCGGGCAGCCCGGCAGCGATTGCCTCTCTCGATCAGCAGCAGCTCAGCACAAAATTGGCGGCGTTTCCCAATCTGCAAACCCTGTTCGGGTCCGATTCGTTCTGTGCCTGTGATGACTGCCAGTCGGTGCTGGGCGATGCCGCGTACCTGGTGGATTTGCTAGAATTTCTCAGCCATCGCTCAACCGGCGATGGCAGCAATGCCCGCGATGTCCTGCTGGCACGCCGTCCTGATATCGCTCAACTTGAATTGAGCTGCCCCAACACCAATACCGCGCTACCCTACATCGATCTGGTCAACGAGTTGCTAGAGGACGCAGTGGCAGCTCCGCCGGTCGGCGACACCCCCCGTGATCGGCAGACCACGCTGACTACGCCCGAATTAAACGCCAACCCACAATATACCAACACGAACGCCTATGCCAGACTCGCGCAGGCAAACACGGTCTTTCCCTGGACGCTGCCCTTCGACTTTCCACTGGCCGAGGCCCGCGCCTATCTGGGTCAGCTTGGTCTGGATCGCGCGCAACTGGTGCGCGCATTCCAGAAAAACGCCGGTTATCCCTCCAGCCAGGCACGTTTGCTGGCCGTAGAGACGCTTGGCCTCTCCGCGCTCGAAGCGGATATTATCACCGCTGGACCACTGGCGGCCAGCAATCACGCCTGGGATTACTGGGGGTTGGCACAAAATAGCAACAACATTGTCGATCCGTATGATCCGACAAAAACAGTCTCAGGAGCCTGGATCGATGTTCTAACGCAAACACGCGTTTTCTTGACACGTGCCCATCTCACCTATCAGGAACTCACGCGCCTGCTGAACACACGCTTCATCAATAATGATGGGACCGTGAGCATCGTCTGCACGCCGCCCGACTCCTGCGATGTGGCGACAATGACCATGAAAGGTCTGACACAGGATGTGCTTGAGCGCATCCAGCGCTTTGTGCGGCTCTGGCGGCGCCTGGGCTGGAATATCTACGACCTGGATGACGCCATCTGGACTTTGCAAAATGCCACGCCCAATCCTCTGGATAGGTTGAACGATCAATTGTTGCGCCAGCTCGCGGTCATCGTCACGCTCAGCAAGAAATATACCCTGCCGGTGCGCCAGGTCGTGGCTTTCTTCCTGACCACAGCGACCTTCGCAACGATCCCAACACGCGATATTCCCACGCTGCCCGGCGACGATCTCCAGAACTCGCTCTACCACGATCTGTTCGCGAATCTGACGATTCTCAATCCAACCGATCCCGTCTTTGCCCTGAACGTCGATGGCACGGAGATCGCGGCGATCAGCTCGCATCCCCTGCTCGCGGACCATAGCGCGACGCTGACCGCAGCCCTCCAGATCAGCAACAGCGACCTGAACCTGGCGATCTCGACGTTTACCGATGGCCATTTGACCCTGGCGAACCTCTCGGCCATCTATCGCAATGTGCAGCTTACCACGCTCCTGGGCATCACGCTGAGCGAACTGCTTAGCCTGCTCGCGCTTGCCGAGGCGCCCATCGACGCCGCTCCACACTACGAACGCGTCTCGCCCTTTGATGGTACCCGACCCGAAGCGCTGCTCACCCTTATCGCGACCTACCAGAGCATCAGTAGCAGCGGCCTGAGCATCGAGCAGCTCGATTATATCCTGCGCGGGGTGTCCACAGAGACATCTGGGGTTGCGCCCGATTCTGTGATGGTAGGCACGTTGCTCCTACTCCTGCGCAACGGCTTGAGCAAGATCGCCGCGCAAACCACCTTCAGCGCTGATCCCACCGGCGCAACGACGCGTAAAGAACTGGCCAAATTGCTCTCGAAGGCCAATGTGGATACCACAAGGGCCATTCTCGCGGGCACCAGCACACTCTCTACCGCAGATCAGAACACATTTATCAGTACAACGCTGGGCTCGTATCTCGATGCAACGGCGGCGCAAACGCAATTAGTGGGCGGCGCGGCCCTGGCAGCGGGTGAGGCGCGCTACGAGTATATGTTGCAGCACATTCTCACTTACGAACGGCAAACGCTGGGGCGCGGCCTGGTGATCCAGACGCTGGGGCAGGCGCTTAATCTGAGCAGCGCGATCACGGCTGACCTGCTCACTGGCTGGTTCCCATCGGTCAGCAATCCCGCCGCGTTCGCTATCGATGACTTGCTGGCACTGCCAACGTTACCGCTCAGCGATACATCCGATCCCATCTTGCCCACCAATGCGCCCTTTGTACCCTACTTCACTTTGTATGGGCAACTCGCGAAAACGGCGCTACTGATTACCAGCCTGAACCTGAGCACCGATGATTACCTGTGGTGGCACCACAAGGGCGTGGGGCTGGGCTGGATCAACCCCACAACCCTGCCCACATCGGCAACGGCCACAGCTCAGGGGAATTTCGCCAGTTGGAACCGCCTGTTGATCGCGAAACATGTGCGCGATACCCTGCCGACCACCGCGCCGGGCTTCGCCACCGCTTTCGATCTCGCGGACAACGCCACACCCCCGCCAACATACCTGACCAAAGCGCAATATATGACAAAGCTCACTGCGCTCACCCAATGGCCGGCGGATGCGCTCAAGACATTCTGCGGTGATCCCGCTAACGCAGGCGATCAGGGTTTGCTGACCCTCGTTTATCCCGACGACTTCGTCTGCGAACGCGCACTCGCCCGGCTGCTACCCTGCTTCCACCTGCTCACCACTACCGGCATTCCCGCCGATGTCAGCACGTGGATCGGCGCGACGGTCAGCGCAACAGCGGCGGATGCCATCAAGCAGAGCGTCAAAGCCAACTATCCTCTTACGCAATGGCTGACCCTGGCCAAACAACTGCGCGACGGACTGCGCGAGAGCCAGCGCGATGCTCTGGTCGCGTACCTGCTGGCCCAGGCACCACCAAACGGCGCGGCACGCTGGCTCGACCCCAACGATGTCTTCGCCTGGTTCCTGATCGACGTGGAGATGGGCGCCTGCCAGGAAACCTCGCGCATGGTGCAGGCAACGGCGGCGGTTCAGCTCTTTGTACAGCGCTGCTTCCTGGGTCTGGAACCGCATGTCAAGGTGAAGGTTGTGGATGACAAGGATGGGAAGGGAGATCAGGACTGGCTGCAATGGAAATGGATGAGCGCGTACAGGGTCTGGCAGGCCAATCGCGAGGTTTTCCTGTTCCCCGAAAACTGGCTTGACCCGACACTGCGCTCTGATAAGTCGCCATTCTTCTCCGATCTTGAGCGCGCGCTAAAGCAGAACGACCTGACCAACGATACAGCGGAGAGCGCGCTGGAAAATTACCTGGAAAGCCTTGAGGCTGTGGCGCGCCTGGATGTGTGTGGAACGTTCCACGATATGGAGAATGATCACGATCTTCTGCACGTGCTGGCTCGCACGCAGGGTTCACCGCCCATCTACTATACCCGTCAATGGGTCGATGCTGCGGTCTGGACGGCGTGGCAAAAAGTAGACCTGGATATCATCGGCGACCACGTGCTGCCCATTGCCTGGAATGGCAAGCCCTACATCTTCTGGGCCATCCTAAATGTGAAGCCTGACCAGACCCAGCCAGTCTTCACCCTGTCTATGCAAGCGAGTTCCGATCCCCCTAAGCCGCCACAAATGCACCTGGAAGTGCAACTGGCCTGGAGTCAGTTTAAACAGAACAAATGGCAGGCCAAACAGACCGCGCCGCAGGTGCTCACATTCCAGGGCGTGTACGGCTCATCCGATCTCACCCTGAAATCGTCGTTCAATGGCAGCATGCTGGAAATCGATCTCTTCCTAAACAACACCGAAAGTAGCGATCATGTCGCGGCCTTCGTGCTCGGTGGCCCTGGTAGTGGCGTAGAGGCGTACATCTCTGAGCCATTCTTTGACAATCTTAGCGATGTGGGCGCGCAAACTGCGGGTATCGGTCTGCTCAATAACAGTCTGATGAAACCATCCCTCTGGGCTCCAACCGATTCGATCTTCGATGGCGAATGGATCGCGCCCAATCAGAATAGCGAGCATTTCCTCTCATCTGCGCGTTTGCGCGTGGGGCCAATGTACACCACTTACGATCTGTATGGCGCGCTGCCCAGCGAAGTCGTCTTCAACCAGGCGGACTACTATCGCCTGGTGACTCCGCACCAGACACCAACCTTCGATTCGACGCTGCCTTTCTTCTACCGCGATGGCGCCCGTGAATACTTCTGTGTTGCCACCGATTACTACAAGAACGGGAACTACTTCAACACCACGACTGCGCCCGCGTATGTCTACGATCCCCTCTTCCGGGCAGAATACCGCTTCTGGCCGTTCTACCACGCCTTCGTACCCCTGTTTGTCAAGCAGTTGAATATGAACGGCATCCCGGCCCTGTACGCGCGCGACCTGCAACTCAATCCCGCGCCCCTGGCTGGAGAAGCTGCCTTTGACTTTCAGGGCTATTATCAGCCCACCGACCTCGTGCTCAGGGACGCCAATAACAATTATCCCTCAGAAGGCGTCGATTTTGATCCAGACGCTGGCTACGCGCTCTATAACTGGGAACTCTTCTTCCACGCGCCTTTCCTGATGGCCGAATTGTTGACCAATAATCAACGCTTCGCCGAAGCAAAGCAGTGGTATGAGTACATCTTCAATCCCGGAAGCGCGACAAGTGACCCTATTCCGCAGCGCTTCTGGATCACAGCGCCCTTCTTTAACATGAGCGGACAAGACTACTTCAACGCACAGATCGACAATCTGATGAAGGCCATCAACATCTACGATAGCGGCGCCGAGCATCAGGTAACGGTCTGGCGACGAGATCCCTTTGATCCCGATATCATCGCGCAGTTGCGCCCGGTGGCCTATCAGCGCGCCATTGTCATGAAATACATCGACAACCTTATCAAATGGGGCGACCAGCTGTTCCGACAAGACACGATGGAATCGATCAACCAGGCCACACAACTCTACGTGCTGGCAAACGTGCTACTGGGGCCGCGTCCACAGATTGTGCCGCCGCGCGTCGAGCCGGTGGTGAAAACATACGCGGACCTG
Source organism: uncultured Ktedonobacteraceae bacterium (assembly GCA_964250225.1). GTDB lineage: Bacteria > Chloroflexota > Ktedonobacteria > Ktedonobacterales > Ktedonobacteraceae > Paraktedonobacter. Next base: position 25,291 of record CAXUEY010000013.1, read on the forward strand.
GAGGGCAAGCTTGACGACTTCTCGAACGAGGTGGTCGCCGCCGAGAACGCCATTCCACCGGTGCGCGTGAATGTGCCAACGCAGGGCAATCCACCACCGTTGCCCAGTCTCAACACCTTCTACTTCCGCATTCCCGCGAACCCGAACCTCCTGACCTACTGGGATACCGTTGAGGATCGGCTGTTTAAGATCCGCCACTGCATGAATATTCAGGGCGTCGTACAACAGTTGCCGCTCTTCGCGCCTCCCATCTCGCCAGGACTGCTCATTGCAGCAGCAGCAGCCGGTCTCGATCTGGGCAGCGTGCTCAGTGATAGCAACGCGGCGGTCCCGCCCTATCGCTTTACCACGATGATCCGTCACGCGCTGGAGATGTGCGAACAGGTGCGCGGTCTGGGCGGGGAACTGTTGCAAGTGCTGGAAAAGAGTGACGCGGAAAACCTGGCGCGTATTCGTTCAGGTAGCGCTATCCAGCTCCAGAGCGCCATTGCCGATGTGCGCAATCGCCAGATCGACGAGGCCGGTCAGCGTATCGACGCCCTCACTAAAAGCAAACAGGCTTCCCTGGATCGCATCGCTTTCTACCAGAATCGCTCGTTGATGAATATATGGGAAGGAGCTGCGTTGCTGGTTCAGGGACTCGCCCTGATCCCACAGACCATTGCCATCGCCCTGGAAACGACTGCCACAGTTGGACATGCGGTGCCTGCGGCGCAGTTTGGCGCTTCAGGTATTGGGGGCACTCCCCATGCCAGTGTCGTATATGGAGGCCAGAACGTCGGTCATGGTGCCAATTCAGCGGCCAAAGCTATGCGCATTACCGCTGCTATCCTGCAAACTGGCGCGCAGATGAGCGCGGTCATGGGCCAGTATCAGCAGCGCAAGGACGAATGGGACTTGCAGGCTACCCTGGCCACCGACGAGAGCGCGCATATCGACTCCGAGGTACTTGCCGCAACCATTCACAAGGATGTGGCAACGAAAGAATTGAATGCCCAGAACATCGCGGTGACGGAGGCGGCCAACGTGGATGCCTTCCTGCATAGCAAGTTTACCAACCAGGAACTATACGACTGGATGGTCGGTGAGATCAGCACAACCTACTTCCAGGCGTATCAACTGGCCTACGCGCTGGCGAAGCAGGCAGAGCAGTGCTTCCGCCGTGAACTCGCCCTGACCGATGATAACTTCTACATCCAGTTCGGCTACTGGGACAGCCTGCGCAAAGGTCTGACCGCCGCTGAAAAGCTGCAATACGACCTGCGCCGCCTCGAATCGGCGTATTACACGCAGAATGCGCGCGAATTGGAGTTGACGAAGCACGTGTCGTTGGCACAGCTCGACCCCTACGCGCTCATAGAACTGCGCAACAATCATACCTGTCTGATCTCGCTGCCCGAACTACTCTTCGATCTGGACAATCCCGGACACTACCTGCGTCGCTTGAAGAGCGTGGCAGTGACCATCCCGTGCGTTGTCGGGCCCTACGGCGGCGTTTCGTTGACGCTCTCACTGCTCGACAACCACATCCGCGTCTCCACGGATACCGGCGGCGGTTATCCAGGTCCACACAATCCCAACCTGTTCATTGATGACCTCGGTGGGACCAACGAAATCGTCACCAGTAGCGCGCAAAACGACACCGGCCTCTTTGAACTGCGCTTCGAGGATGAACGCTATCTGCCATTCGAGGGTAGCGGAGCTATCTCGAACTGGCGGCTGACCCTGAACAACGTCTATCCACAGTTCGACTACTCAACGATCACCGATGTCGTACTACACCTGCGCTATACGGCACGCGACGGGGGCAGTGCCTTTGCCTCGACTGTGACGAGTGAGGTCAAAGCGCAGCTCAACGCCATAGCGCTGGCCGAGAGTCGCAAGGGGCTGTACCGCATGGTGAGCGCGCGCCAGGAATACGGTACTGCCTGGGCGCGTTTCCTCAACCCAGGCAGCGGCAACGACCAGGTCTTGAACCTGCCGACGCCGCCTGAACGCTTCCCATTCTACACCTCTGGGCTAGATCTCAAAGTTACCAGCATCGACGTGCTGGCTAAAACGAGCGATAGCGGTGACTATACGCTGGTGGTGACCCCTCCGGGAGGTAGCGCGACAAGTGTCACCTTTGCTGCCGACGCCACGCTGGGGGGCGTGCACCATTGGGAGAATCTCAATCTGAGTCCCAAAATTGATCTGGGCAAGACTCCCTCGAGCAGCGCCACACTGCCTACCTGGAGTTTCAAGCTCAAGAAAAGTTCGGCCACGGATTTCCGTTCGTTAACAGCGACAGATCTGGACGATCTCGTCGTGATTGTGGGGTATCAAGTCTCATGATGATGAATGAAGAGGATATTCGTCAGATCGTAGAGCGCGTTGTCGCGCTCTGCGATCCAGAACGCATCCACCTGGTTGGCTCATACGCAACGGGTGCCGCGCATCCCGGCAGCGACGTGGACCTGTTGATTATTATGCCCAGCGCCTTACCGCGCTGGCATCGGGGGAAAGTCGTCAAAAACGCGTTCAGCATCTACCCCTGCCACTTCGATCTTTTATTCTTTACGCCGCAGGAAGTAGCAGAGGAGATAAAAGACCCCTACTCCTTCATCTCGGCTATCACGGCCAGTGGACGGATAGTCTATCAAAAGACGTAGGGATATATATTCACCTGTTTGATAGGCAGGGTTTAGTGGATAAACAAAAGGTGCAGACCAAGCGCCAGGCCCGCGGAGAGCAGAATAGACAGGAAAAGCAATAAACGGATCTTCGCCATTTGTACACGGTTATCAATGGCCACAGCCTTCGAGCCGGTGCGCGGACGAGTAACGTTTTCTGACATAGGTTTGTTCCTCTCTTGGTAGAAGCGTGCCAGACGACATGGACAATATATTGACCAGCTTCTACTGCTAATACGTTTGGCAGGGGGGAAAGGTTGCATAATCTCGGCGCCGGGCAATATTCTGGCGAGATATGTTGAACCTTTCCCTTGCATATGGTACATTGCCTCCATACATTTATCTGACCCCAGGCAGGGACACTTCACGTTCTTTTCTCAAATACACCTGGAAAGCTGAAAAACATTCTATGGCACAACCGCAGCACCCACTGCCCCGACACGACGATAGTACGCTCGCATCCGAGACGCTCATCACCAGCCGCAATAATCCGCGCGTCAAACAGGCACGCGCCCTGCTGAAACGCCCGGAGCGCGCGCAGACAGGGCTGGCGCTGATTGAGGGGCTGCGCCTGGTCACAGAGGCGCTCCAGCATCCGAGTCGAGTTCAACAACTCATCATCGCCCCTGAACTCCTGAAAAGCGCGCATGGCCAGGCGCTTGTTCACGAGCAGCAACAAAAAGGACTGCCCTGCCTCTCGATCAGTGCCGAGGCCTTTCAGAGCTTTGCGTTAAAAGATGGTCCACAGGGCATCGCCGCTGTGGTTTCCCAATGCTGGGAGCTGCTCGACCAGCTCAGGCTCTCGCCGGGGGATTGCTGGGTTGCCCTTGACGCGATTCAAGATCCCGGCAATCTGGGCACGATTCTGCGCACCTGCGACGCCACGGGCTGCCGGGGCGTGATCCTGCTCGATCACAGCACCGATCCATATGATCCAACGGCGCTACGGGCCAGTATGGGCGCCATCTTCTCGCAACACCTGGTGAAAACGAACTTCCATGACTTTCTGGAGTGGCAACGCCTGCACAACTACCCCGTGGTTGGAACCTCCGATGCTGCCGCGTTGCACTATAGAAAAGCGCCCTACCCATCTCCCGCGATCCTGCTGATGGGTAGCGAACGGCAAGGGCTTGCGCCGGAACAGCAGGCAGTATGCGATTTGATGGTCAGCCTGCCTATGCAGGGCAGTTGCGATTCGCTCAACGTTGCAGTTGCGGCAGCGGTGGTGCTCTACGAAATGCTCTACCAACGAGAGTCCAGGTGAACCTTGTTGAGAATTTGAGGGCATGCCAGGAGGCTAAGCCCTCCTGGCAGCATATTATGTGGTCGCTACGCTATTTTTTGCGTACCTCCAGACGCAGGATAGGGAGGTCATAGCGCTCCCAGATTCGCTGGAAGCGCGATTTTATCTCTGGCTCAAATCCCATCAGGTAGCGTTCAGAGTGGCTTTTTTGAAACCGGCTATCTGCCTCAACCACAGCAAGCAGTTCCTGAAACAAGGCAGTATGATCGGTCATCAAGCTCAGTCCACCTCCTGAAACGAGCGCCAGGTGGATGGCCTCCAGAAAAGCAGGTGTGACCAGCTTGCGCCGGTGAAATTTCGGGTGCATGTTGGGATCAGGAAAGTGAACATACACCTGCCGCAGTACACAGGGATCTAGCAAGGGATACATCTGTACGAAGTTGGCGTGAAGAAAGAGCACATTGGGTAACTGGAGCGATGAAGCGACCGCGACGGCTTTGTACAGGGGTCGGCGCGCAATATCCACGCCGACGAAATTCACCTCTGGCTCTTTGGATGCCAGGGAGCAGAGGAACTCCGCCGTACCGCAACCTACCTCAAGTTCGAGAGGTGCGCTGTTGCCAAAAAGCTGCTGCGAGCAGAGGCGGGGAAAGATCTCCGGGTGGTGATACAAATCTCTGGCTGCATATACGCGCAGGTACTGCTCAATTTCGCGATCATCCAGAGGCCGCGGGCGAATGTGTCGGGAGAGGAATCTCCTGGGCATTGGTGTTTCTCCTCAGGTTGCACCTGCTGACGCAGCGCGACTCCCTGTCTGTCACCGGCGTTGCACATAACAAGGCACGGTACAGGCGTCTATAGCCCAGATGTGGGAACAGGGGCAGGGGAGATGGAGAAGCAGAAAGGTTGATCTCGCACCTGGCGACCAGTGTTCATAACATCGGCAGAGAGAGCACGAGCCCCAGGAAGTGGCAACATCAAGATAGTAGTTGGAAACCAGCAGGTATACCAACTACTGACAGCGTTGATTTGGGGTATGTATCGTTGCTCTTATCTGGCCAACGTAACCACTGGCTGTGACATGCTCGGTGCAAACCTCCTGAGAAAGATAGCGCAAGTATACTATAAATTCGCTAGCTTGCCAAATTACTCAAGCGTCGTAAGAGCAAAAGCTCGTTCCTGCTCAACTGCGGATCTCAATAGCTCCTGCGCCATTTGCGTATGCCCCCATGAGAGGAGCGATAAAACTTCCTCCGGTGGCACGAGCTTTCGGTGGACAATCTCAAACTGAGGCTCAAATGCCTCAAGTCGAACACGTGCCCAGAAGCGCGTTCTCACGCTCTTACTGAATCCTCCAGGGGAATAGCGTCCCAATCCATCAGCTCATCGAAATGCTCCAGCGCGGTGGGATCGTCGTCGGCGGCGTACCCGTCGGGGTGTACTTCAATGTGGCGTCTGAGGAAGAGTTGGGTCACAATGAGCTTGCGGCGACCAGTCCCGCCGGGACCGCAGAGAAGTTCGGACTCGGCCTGTTCTAGCAGGAGGGTGAGGATGGTGAGCTGGGCCATACGCTCGACGAGGCCGCGCATGGGCAACTGGGCGCGTTCGGGATCGAGCGCGGAGAGACTCAGCAGACGTTCAGCCAGGGCGCGTGTATGATCGTGTACCCGATGGGCTAGCACTTGCACGTCGGGATGGGTCAGGGCGTGCAGGCGCCGGTTGAGCATCTCGAAGAGCGCGCTACCTGCATCTTCGCGTGTCATTGCGCGCAACACGTCGAGCACGATGACGTTGCTGGAACCCTCCCAGATGGAGTTGACGATGCAATCGCGCAATAAACGCGAGTTGGGCCAGTCTTCGATGTAGCCGTTGCCGCCACGCATCTCTAGCGCCTCCAGCGCTACGTATTCGGCGCGTTTGGGGACATAGTACTTGCCCAGCGGGGTGAGGATACGCAATAAACGACGATCCGCTTCGTTCCCACATTGATCGACACGTTCAAGTATTGTAGCGGTCTCGAAGGTCAGCGCGGCACAGCCCTCGACCTCGATCAGCATCTCGACCAGTTGGCGGCGCATGAGTGGCTGCTCGGCCAGGGGACGTCCAAAGACCACGCGCCCGCGTGTGTGGATCAGCGCTTCCCGCAGGCTGCGGCGCATGGCGGCCAGGGAGCCTATCGCGGCCCAGACGCGTGTGAGGTTAATCATCTCGGTCATCTGCACAAAGCCGCGATCCAGTTCGCCCACCTGGTAGGCCAGCGCGCCCTGCAATGTCACCTCACCGGAGGCCATCGAGCGCGTCCCCAGCTTGTCCTTGAGCCTATGAATGATATAGTGGTTGCGCGTCCCATCGTCGAGCAGGCGCGGCACCAGGAAAAGGCCGAGGCCGCGTGTACCAGCGGGAGCGCCTTCAGGTCGGGCCAGCGTCAGGATCAGCTCAGCAGAGACGTTAGAGCAGAACCATTTATCGCCCCACAACGCCCATTCAGGCTGCAAGGACTCACCAGCCAGGGAATCACAATCTGTGCGCGGCTTCGCTACCGTGGCCGTCTGGCCCACGTCGGTGCCGCCCTGCTTCTCCGTCAGAAACATCGCGCCCTGCTGGAGTTCGTCCATGTTCAACGCGGTCAGGCCGGGCAGGAAACGTTGTTTGAGGGGTTCGCTGGCATATTTTTCCAGCACGCGAGCCAACGCATCGGTCATCGAGACAGGACAGAAGACACCCGCCTCGGCCTGCATCGCCAGATACGCCAGGGCAAATTTGAGCGGCTGAGGTACGCGCTCCGACCAGCCAAAGGCACCGGAACGATGGGTGCATGCGGCAATGGCAAAATCTTCGTAAGAGATCTTTTCCAACTCGTGATAGGACGGGTGAAAGACAACCTGGTCGATACGCTGCCCCCGCTTATCAAACTGCACCAGTTCGGGCACCTGGCGGTTAGCAGCCTCCGTCAGCTCATCCATCGTCTGCGAGGCGATAGCCCCCAGCGCTTCCAGCACTTCTTGTCCGCGCTCAAAATGCTCAACTGAGAGTGCGCGTTTGAGTAAAAAGGTCAATTCCGGGTCGGCGGTATAGAAGTTCACGCCCGCGCTATCGGGCATCAGACGAGTAAGATCAAACATGCTGGCTATCCTCTTCTGTGCAGTGTTGCGTGACGATAAAGAGCGCGTGTCACGCGCAAATTGCGAGTCCCACAAGCGGTTCGCTACGTGTTATGGTTGAGACATATTGTAACACAATCGGGCCTACACACGCCCGTTTATACTGTAAAGGACGCATGTATGCGCACAGCACTCATACTCAATCCAGGCGCGGGCGCGTCTACACTCGCTGATCCGACGATTCACGAAGGCAATCTAGAAACGGCACTGTTAGATGCCCTGCGCGCGCAAGGTATTGAGCCAGAGGTCTATCATACAACTATCGACGATCCTGGCCGGGGCATTGCCGCGCAATTGGCAGCCGAGCATGTCGATCTCGTCATAGCTGCTGGTGGCGATGGCACAATCCACGCGGTTGCGCACGGGCTGCTCGGCAGTGTCAGCACACTTGGCATTATCCCGGCGGGAACTATGAACAACCTGGCCCTCAGCCTGGGTATTCCAGACAAATTGGAGCAGGCGTGTGCGGTTTTTGCTGATGGAGAAGTCCGCGCCATCGACGTGGGACGCATCAACGAGCATATTTTTCTGGAAGTTGCGGGCGTGGGACTGGAGGCCGCGCTCTTCCCGGCCGCGGAGGAAGTGAAGAAGCGGGGCTTTCTCTCTACCTACCGGGGCGTGCTGGAGGGGCTGCGCATCCTGTCCAGATTCAAACCGCCGAAAATGCGCCTGACGTTTGATGGCGAGACGCCACGCAGCTACCGAGCTATGCAGCTCACCATCTGCAACGCGCCATACTACGGGCCACATCTGAGCCTGGCTCCGTCCATTTATCTGAACGATGGTTGGCTGGATGTCGTGCTCTATACCAATTTTCGCAAAGCTGAGTATGTGCGCCATGCCATCTCGATCAGCCAGGGTCGGCGCGTCCTGACGCCAAAGGTGATCCATCGCCGGGTCAAAACGCTGCGTATCAGTACAGATGCAGTGGTGGAGATGCAAGCCGATGGGATCGTGTACGGCAATCCACCGGCGGAGGTCACGATCATGCCAGCCGTGCTCAAAGTGCAGGTCCCTAAAGGACCGGCGCCCGGTTTGCAAAAGGATGAAACGCAGCAGAAAAAGCGGAAGCTACGAGAGAGGAGCAAAGTCAATGTTTAAATCAAATTCACGTGTTCAACGCACACCTGATGCGTCTATGCGCTCACACGCTCAACCTGCATCGGATGCACCCATGCAGGCAGGGGAAAACGCGCCGTTGCTGACCACGACATTGGAACCAGTGGTTAGCGAAGCGCAACATCTCGCAGCCGCAACCTCTTTTTCAGGGCGCAAGGCAGTATCGCGCGGCAAAATCATTCTAGCCTTCTATTTCTGGCTACTCTCTGGCGCTGTCCTCTTCTCCTGGATCGCGCGCCGCACCGAGTTTTTTCCAGGTGACCGCGGGATCACGCATACCTTGCAAAAGCAGGAGCACACGTGGATAAGGCGCGGCATGCACATCATCTCCGAGCCAGGCTTTCCTCGCTACAGCGTCCCGCTCACCGCTGGGATCGCCAGCGCCTTCTGGCTGCTGCGCTTCCGCCTGGAGGCCATCTTCCTGCTCTTGAGCAGCACCTCAAACCTGCTCAACGCTCTGATTAAGCGCGTCATCAAACGTCCACGCCCCACGCAAGAGCTGGTGACGGTAGCGCGTGTCATCAACGAGCCGAGCTTTCCCAGTGGCCACGTCATGCACTATCTCAACCTCTTCGGTATGCTCTCCTACTTTCTGGCGACCAACTGGCGACCAGGGCGCCTGCGCAACAGCCTGATTGCGCTTTGCACATCGTTGATTGCCCTGATCGGCCCCTCACGCGTCTACCTGGGCGCGCACTGGCCGAGCGATGTCATGGCAGGCTACGTCTATGGCGGCCTCTGGTTTGGTGGCCTGATGGCGCTCTATTTGCGCGTCAAAGCCTGGATTCACCCACCCAAAGGCGCGACGCCAGAAGCTATGAAACCGCTGCAACAGCCTGGCGACGACGAGGAAGAGGAAGAAGAATAAAGCTGTGGTACATGCTGTGATGTTATCTGCAACATGTACCACAAGGTTCTACCTATGCGGGATTACTTTGCAAGCCGCCCTGCTGTGTACTCAGACCCAAACCCAGGCGCAACACATTCCTGCCGTAGAGGAGAATGGCGAGGCCCGTCAACCAGAGGATTAAGGCCGAGCCAAAGCCGACCACAGACCACCAGGCAATGATCTGCTGACCACCCAGCATAGTCCGGGCAGGCACGACCAGCAGGGTGATGATCGAGAGCAGGCAGAGTAGCGCGCCTGTGACATAATGGGATTTGAGGTTGAACAGAGGCGCCAGAGGAAAAAAGTGCAGGCCAGCAATGATGGCCATCAGCGGAAAAATCAGATCATAGTGACCGGTCGCGCCACAAAGCGAGGTGACAATGCCCATAGTCACACCCTCGGTGGCGAAAATAATCCCGAACCAGCGTTGCTTCTTCTTCCAGCCCTGCGCGTTTTCGTTGGAGACGGGACTAGTAAGTTGTCCCGCAGCGCGTGTTAACGAGATGCCGCCGCTGAAGAGCGCGATGCCCACAATAGGCGGAAGAATCCACAGCCAGAGGGGATTCCAATCGTTCAACCCAACGAGCCCGATGTAGGCCCAGAGAGTTCCAAAGATTGCCATAAAGAAGACGCCACGGGCTATACCGCTCACCGCCGCTTTGGGAATAACACGTGTTGTGTGTTGCGCCATGTGTGAAGACTCCTTCTCGTATACCTATGTATAAACTCGCCTGATCCCAGCGTACCAGCAACGTGAGAGAAAGTCACCATTCCAAAGGAGGGGCCAGAGGTACGGTTTGCTTCGCTTCACAGCCATCCCTGTGCGCGAGCAGAGGCCAGCATCTGCGTGCGACTATTGACGTTGAGTTTGGTGTAGATCTGTCGGATATGCCATTTCACGGTGCTTAGAGCAATGATAAGCTGTTCTGCTATCTGCTGATTTGAAAAACCCGCCGCAATCAGGCGCACAATCTCATATTCGCGTGTACTGAGCAGTTCAGATGGGATCAAACCACCGCCCTGGTGCGCTGACTCGATAGCCGCGCGCACCTTCTGCGCGTAGGTGAGAGAAAAAGCCTGTGAGATAACTGAAGCACTTTTCTGACGTTCCTCGATGGCGCGCACGAGCAGAGGAAGAAGCGGCGCCCCTGCCTCTACAAAGCTGCGCAGATAGCCCTCTGGTTCCGCCAGGGCCAGAGCACGGATCAGCGTATGAAGCGCCTGAGTTGGATGACCCTGCCGCTGAAAGAGGAGCACCTGGAGCAGCAAGATCTTGAGCACGCTCAGCAATCTCCCATCACTTTCCGCCCCAGCGAGCATGCGGGCCAGTAAGAGAGCGGATTGTGTATACTGCCCGCTAACAATCCAGACACGCAGAAGGATCAGGTAGAGGAGATCCTGGGGGGATTTGAGCGCCTCATCCTGCTTCATCGTGCTGACAAATTTTTCAGCCCAACGCACGGCAGCGGTCTGCTGACCATCATACAGATCCAGCAGCGCGAGATACGCGTGCAGCGTCGAGAGAGAGACCAGATCCTGCTGCTGTTCAGCGAGTTCCATCTGCTCATGCAGCAATGCACGTGCTTGAGCCGACTTGCCGCGAGCCTGCTCCACTCGCGCCAGGGTGACGACGATGCCAGTAGAGACGCCGAGAAAGCTCCATGTGCGTCCCAGAGGGAGAGCCTCCTCCAGAAAACGCTCGGCATCTTCCAAAGCGTTCCACTCGCGCTGCACCTCGCCACACCCCAACAGTGCCACGCTCATGGCTGGAATGCGCTGCCCATTCGGCACACACTCCAGAGCACGCTGATACAGCTCAAAGGCATGATGCAACTGGCCTTGCAGATAGAGTTGATACGCAAACTGGCACATACTCATCACGGCCATATGAGGATTATCAGCCTGGCGCATGGCCTCGCCCAGAGCATTACGAGCCGCGTCCGCATCGTGCAAGCGATACGCCATGCCCAGACTGAGCGTCAGCACGCTGCGCGTAAAGACATGCTCCTGGGCTAAAGAGGCCAGCGCTTGCTGCGCTAATTCTACCGCCCTGGACGTCTCCATGCGCATTGTCGCGATGAGCGCGCGCGTGGCCAGAATCTCGCCATCCATCCCCACTGGGCGATTCACTTCTGGCCCCATCAGGCGCTCTTCCAATCCTCCTAAACGCTGTTCAGCAGCATCCAGCCGCCCCAAAAAGGTCAGTGTTTTGGCGGAGGCCAGACAAAGTTGCGGACGCGTATAGAGAGCTGAGGCTGGCAAATAGGCCATCCATTGATCCAATAGAGCAAATTCCCCACGTTGAATCAACGATTCGCTCCATACCTCAATAAAACGGGTAATACGCTCGCTATTCCCGATCATACCCAGATGGTGCAATGCATCGGACAGGTAGCCATGTGTCTCATACCAGGCCGCAGCTCGCTCATGCAGGTCTACAATCTGTTCAGCATGCATTTCCCGCAAACGGGCAGAGAGAAATTCCGCAAAAAGCTGGTGATAGCGATACCAGGTGCAGGACGCATCGAGAGGAGCGACAAAGAGATTAGCCTCTTCAAGATACATGAGGATGGCGCGACTCTCAACGCTGCCAGTGACCGCAGCGCAGAGGTCACTTTGTAAACGCGTGAGGATAGCTGTGGAAAGCAAGAAGGCCTGCACTGCCTCAGGCTGATGTTGAAAAACCTCCGCAGCCAGATAGGCTACTAAATGGCGCTGCTGACCTCCCCCTAGCGCGTCCGATACAGGGCTTCCCGGCGCGCGCCTGCGCAGCGAGATGCCAGCAAATTGCAGGGCCGCTGGCCAGCCCTCAGTTCGCTCCTCTAACAGAGCGATCTCCTCAAGGGAAAGATTGAGCGCCAGCACCGTGTTAAGAAAGACACGTGCCTCGTCCAGGGTAAAACGCAGATCAGCCGCCCGGATCTCCAACAATTGAGCACGCGCCCGCAGACGTGCCTGGGGGAGAGGTGGCTCAGAGCGCGTACTCAGCACAAGATGCAAAGAAGGTGGGAGATGTTCAAGCAAAAAAGCCAGGGAGGTGTGGATTAGAGAGGAGGTAATCGTATGATAGTCGTCGAGCACCAACACCACTTCCCGCGCTTCGGCTACCAGCCCATTGATAAAACTGGTGAGCACCTGCTCGATTGGTTGAGGCTGATGCAATAAGGGCGTCTGAAGCTGCTCCAGAAGATCTGTACAGAGATCTGGATAGCTCGTACTCAGGGCAGAGAAAACATACGACCAGAACCGCTGTAACTCATTGTCATCGTCCTCCAGAGAGAGCCAGGCAGCCGCCACAGATGTAGCACGCAGCCAGGCACTCACTGTGGTCGTTTTGCCAAAACCCGCAGGCGCGATAATCACGGTGAGGGCACAGCTAAGGCTCTGCTGTAACTCCGCAAAAAGCTGTGGGCGCGGCACAAGCGCGTTACGAACGTGAGGTATATGCATTTTTGTGGCCAGCAAAGGGACAAATGGCGACTCTGATGAAGCGCGAGCAGTATCCAATGACGTCGGCTGCTGAGTAGTGCGCGCCTGGGTATCTGGCAGGTGGCACAAGCGATCTGCCACCTGCTCCATACGAACCGTGATGAGGTCCGCATCTCGGCCCAGATACCGTTTGGTCAGTTTGCCAGCGACTCTGGCATAAGCATACCAGTAACCATCTCCTCCACGCGGCCTGCGCTCTTTGCGCGCCGTATATGAGCCAGTCTGCCCACAAAAAGCAAATGAGGAGGTCTGCTTCAACCAGGCAAACCAGGCGGCACTCCCTATCTCTACCAGTTGGGTAACGTCAGATGCGCCTGGATGCAATTCATACACGCGCTCGCTATTTGACCAGATAAGCCTGCATATCGTCGCTCTGGACATGGTTTTTTCTCGCTACTTATTTGTTTACGCGCTTGTTACCCAATTGGTGTTACCCAACTACTCTCCCCTCCATTGACCCAGCAAGAGGGGCTTCCTCCCAGATCAAAAATCACAGCCTGTAGGGGTTGCATAGACAAACTTCTCCTCAAAAATCAAAAAGTCACGCCATCTCGATGCAAGTGAGTATCTGTCTAACTCAAGCATACACGATAGGCGGGCAAATGGCAAGGTTTGAGGTGGATGAACACATCTCTCTCTTTGCGGTTTTGAACCAGGCTGGAAAGGAACTTCTCATGAACAACATGAGTTATTCCGCACGCCGCTCTACTGGCCTGCTAGAAAGAGCAAATAAGTATATATGTTTTAATAGTAATTTAACTTTAACTCCATTATATGTTATACTACTTGCAGGATACTCCGTCACATGATAGTTTTTGCATGATTTTGATGAATCGAAAATACTCCTTGCTTGTTAGTACATGCAGGATCATTCAGCAAGTTTAAGGAGTAGATGGAGAAGGGTCATGACCACAAGCATCAGAGCTGAATTCGAAAATATCTCCGGTGGGCTTCTCATGGTGGGAGAGCAACATGGAGATATGTCTTTTCAACACCTCTCTCTCAGAAAGTATATTGCCCATTTTCAAGAGGCTCAGCCTGATATTCTGGCACTTTCTGAAGTACCTATGGAACAGGAAGATGGCGCCAGTGCAATGGTAGAAATGCTTGCGGCAACCTTAAACTTCCCCTATTACAGATGCTGTTACCAATCGCGTTCACATCTAGAACCTGACAAATATCTAGGCCTAGCGGTCCTTAGCAAATACCACATTGAACAATATGATTCATTTAATCTCCCAAATCCAAGATTGAGGGTTACGAAATCTGATGGCTCGCAATGGACGCTCTTTGATAAAGGAGTGCAGCAACTCACGCTTAACATTCGGGGAAGAAGACTCACTGTCTTCAATCTTCATTATTTTCCTTTTCACCATTTTCGTCGCCAGATGAACGAGACTGAGTTTTCTGGCGTGAGACAGGAACTTGTTGATATCCTCTTATCCAGATCTCACCTGCCCACGATCATCACAGGGGATTTCAATAACAAAGGGTTACGCCTCCAAACCGCGTTTCCAGAACTCTTCCAGTGTAATCAATTTCGTCAAGCTGTTGAGGTAGAAACAACTGTTGTTGGGCTTTGTGAACAGTTTGATCACATTTTGTACACACCTGCCTTATTACACGTACAACGAGGCTTTGCGGAACCCAATTATTCTGATCACTATGCAGTGATTGCGGATATTTCTTTCAAAGGCTAACGAGGATTTGAAGAATTTTCAGGAGCTTCTTACTTATGCCCAGATCTGTTTTACTGGTAGATATTCCATGTTATGCAGTACCTATTGCCTCTCCTTATCGGGAATTGCTGGAACGTCGTTTTAAAGCAGAGACAGTAATCAATGAACAACGTCGAGGCTTTTCTATAAGAAGGCCGGATATTCCATATTCACGAGGTTTATTGCTCATCGCAGGATACTTAGAGCAGCAAGGTCATCAAGTCCGCTATCTCGTCTATTCTGATCATTCTGATGCGCAAAACTTTATTGAACTTTGTCAGGAAGCGCATGTTATCGGCTTTACGGCTGTAACCCCCGTAGTACAGCAGGTATACGAGTTGTGCAGACAAGCCAAACAACTTCAACCTTCGGTTCTCTGTGTCCTGGGGGGACCACACGCGACTGCAATGGCAGGCCACTGTTTGGTAGAGTGTCCAGATCTGGATATCGTGATTACTGGCAGCGGAGAAGTGCCTTTCGCACAAGTCGTCAGTCACCTTAGCAGTTATCAGGATGTAGCAGGCATTATTTATAGACAATCAAAATACGAATTGGTGCAAAATCCACCCTCTCGCCAGGAACAGTCTCTTGCCACTGCCGATCTGCCTGGACCAGCATATCATCTCCTCAGTCGTTCCATAAATGCTTACGGACACAATATTCGCACGTATGCTGGTTGTCCATATAAATGTAATTTTTGTATCGAGCGTCTGTCCTGGCACGGGCGCAGAGGACACAATAGTTTGGAACGTGTCATTGATGAATTACGCTTTGTCACGCAGGGCGCTTTGGCCAGAACACTCATACACTTCTCTGACAGCATATTTACACTCGACAAAAATCGAACCATCGAACTGTGTGATCGTCTAGCCAAAGCGCAACTCAACGCCGTCTTCTCTTGCGATACACGAGTAGATCATATTGATGCTGATATCGTAAAGGCACTGGCGGCAGCTCATTTTGTCTCTATTCGTCTGGGCATAGAGGATATGGATGATGGTATACTACAAACTGTCAATAAGGGTATTCTGGCTGGACAAAGTTTGTACGCATTAGAAGCTATTCGTAGTATCGCACCACATATTATTATCCATGCATATATGCTAACTGGTTTGCCTGGTTCGACAATGGAGACATTACATAACACTGCCCATACGATACGATCACTGATTTTGCAGGGGAAGGTCGATGTCATCGGCAATAAAGTACTGGTACCTTATCCTGGCACACCCTATTTTCATTCGTCTGAACAGTATAATATGCAAATGCTTCACACGCATTGGTACAAATTTGATCGCCTATCACTTCCTGTGTACCGCTTGACGAGTCTGACAGAATATCAGATCTATTTCGGCTTTCTGGCCCTCGAAAGTGTGCAACTACAGGCATATGAAGAGAGAATAGGGAATCCTCACTGCATTAATCAAGCCAATGCCGACAGCCTCGACTATGCCTACCGAAGCTATGTTCGACAACTTGGGCCACAGATTGAAAATACTGTACGACCTATAAATGGTAATCTATAAAAAGGTGTTAGTGTGCAGTAGCCTGAAACGTCTATTATTGCGTTATATAATTACGCAGGCTTTTGTTTTATCCGGCTTACAACGCTTCAAGGAAATTTTGCATTACAATAGGGCATGCGAAAGTCAGATTCAGCTCATATAGCAGCTTTTAGTAAGTTATTGTAGGTGGTAGATAGACAGTAAAGGAGTTATAACATTATGAGTACCAATCTGACCCACGAGGAATCTGAGGTTGTACGAGCGCTCCAGGATGCCGGCATGCCTTTACAAGATGCAACCCTGGCTGTTGTCATGTTCACGCGTGGACACGAGCGCGTGGAAAACGAGCTTATCTACATTGTGAGTTTATATCCCGGTCTGGAAGATACACACCTGACAGAGCAAGCCGTCCATAAACTGATGAATTTAAAATGGCTGATCCCATCTCTAGCATATGATCTCAATGTGATCAAAGCGGCACCTGATCTACAAACTCAGTTAGCAGCATACATCCATAATCCTACCCTGGTCAGCAAGCTGGCACAGCCATATATGAACACAAACACGCTTCCTCGTAATATTCGCCTGATTGGTCTTACAGCAAATCAGTATTCCTATGGAACATTTCTCGATCTATTGCGGCATGCGCAAAGTGAAATATGCCTGCCGATGCTTGTCACATCACCATACCAGGAAACGGTCCTTATTCTGCAAAAACGCGCCACCCATGGTGTACATGTCCGAATCTTGCTCGCTTCGCCTCAAGTCGCTGTCAAATTGCGTGAGGAAGCGATAGCCAGTAAGTCTAAGGATACCATTAAAAAGTGGCGTGAAGTTGCGCAAGGCTACTCTAATATGGAGATCAGAGTTTCCCACCGCGTAGAAGATATGTATCATTTAGCAACTTCATGGACAATGGACCGGAAGTTGCTTCGTTATGATTTTTACGTTCCCCCTACTCAGCGCAGCCTCGAAGGATTTTTAATTGAATTCGACTCACGTGCTGAATCTGAACTGAAAGGGCTGAACATTATCCATCTGTTTCAGATGCGCTTCGATGAGGCCTGGAAACAGGCTCAACCGACCACATCTCTCTTGAGCATATGGTGGCGGATAAAACAAAATTGGCAATGGGGTGCCGGATTTGTGACTGCTTTGATCGCTCTTCTCTTAGGAGGATCAATCTGGGCAGGAATCATGGCTTCCATTTCTGCTACTTTTTTCTTTAATGCATTAGTCTCATCATGGGACATGATCCGTCAAACTATCCGCAATTGGATAAATTGAGAATGGTCACTTTCTCAATATCATTCAGTAACAATGATTGAGATTGATGACAATATACGCAAGCTAAGAGCTATTATAGTAAAACAGACTGGCGTTCTCACACCAGTCTGTCTCTTGCACACAAACATGTTTTATCTCAGCACACGCCTCGGCTCCGCGATCAGGTCAGCGGGCGCGCTGGCCAGAGGGTTAGCGCTCGCTATGCGCGACGTTTTGCCCAGCGTGTGCGCGATTTGTTGAATGACCGGGGAAGTACAGACGTTGCCGGGCTGCTGACCGGTCACGTTACAGATGGCCGCGGTCATATAGTTGGCGGTGCCCAGAATGCCCTTGCTCGCCGTCGATTGAGGATTGGAGAGCGCGTTGGCGATGTTCTGCCAGGAATTCAACGAGCCATCCGTGAGAAGCAGCGGGTTGTAGCTGGCTCCCACAGTGGTATACTGGTTGCCGACATCGATAAAAGGAAAACTCTGGGAACTGTTAAACTTGAGGAACATCTGCTGCTGCTCAGCGGTCATGGTCTCCAGGTTCACATACTGTTGACCCGAAGCATCCACCGCGTTCCCCTTGACTTCCACCGGCACAAAATCTACGTACTGGCTGCTATAACTACTCTGGTAGAAGCTAAAGGTCGGGATATTATCCTCGAAGGATCGAATCTGGCTCAGATGGCTAAAAGTACCAAAGCGGCTCAGCGCATTGACCATCGCCCAACGTTCGGCAGCACAATAGGGGCAAAACTCGCCGCCGACATAGAAGAATTGGGGATGACCATTTGACCCTTTCAAAAGCGGCTGGCCCTGATTGGCGTGAAAGGGATTGCTCACACCGCCCGTCCCAACGGTTTCCCAGGTCGGCTGGCTAACTGCGGTCACCTGCTGCACCACTCCGGCATCGGCGGGCACACGCGTCAAGCCCGGATTCGCGCTCGCTGGCTGTGACTGGTTATGAGCGTTGTAAATGAGAATGCCCGCGATAAACGCGCCAACCAGGACCAGCGCGCCGAGGGCCAGATAGAGCCCGCTCCGATCCTTCTTGCGTACCATCGGCCCTCTGCCTGGTCTCGGCTTGCCGCTCGTTGAAACGCGAGCTTCTTCACGGCGTTGTCTCTGCTGGCGCTCCTGCTCGCGTCTCTGCGCGGCGGAGCCTCTTTGTCTCTCTTGTGGCATGTTCGCAACTCGTTTTCTATGATAATGAAGAGAATAATATCCCCTATTCTCTTCATAGTATAACAAAGTGCATGTAAAACTCTTGTACATATACAAATTTGCCTACAGAAAAGCAATGACACATTCCCCAACGATAACAGGTAACATCACCATAACAAGCAAGCCAGAATGAATTTCAAAAAGCGCTTGACGCCGCATCTGAAAGATGTTACAATCCCCTTGCTGAGAGAAAGCCGTTGAGCCCATTCTCAGACATACACGCCTCGTTCGTCTAGCGGCCTAGGACGCCGCCCTTTCAAGGCGGAGACCACGGGTTCGAATCCCGTACGAGGTATGTCCTTACTATGGCCAGGTGGCCATAGAGACGCTATTTTTTTGAGAGAAGTCTGCTATGCCTGCTTATTTTTGGCATGGTGGGCTTCTCTCTTTTTTTGCTGTGGAATTTCAAAAAACCTTTCAGGGGGAAAAAGATGATCAGTGTTGAAGAGGCTCTGGCACGCATCCTGGAGAAAATTCAGCCCTTGCCAGCGACCCAGGTACCGTTGGCAGAAGCGCTGGGACTGGTACTGGCTGAAGATGTGGTCGCACGCGAGGATATGCCGCCGTTCGCGAACTCGGCGATGGATGGCTTCGCATTACGCAGCTCGGATAGCCAGCCACGCGAGGGGCAGGTGCCACGCCTGCGTGTGACAGGTGGAGTCGCGGCAGGCTATGTAGCAAAGCACGCGGTAGAGGCTGGGACGGCGATGCGTATTATGACCGGCGCGCCGGTACCGCCAGGCGCGGATGCAGTGATCCAGATCGAGCTGACAAACTACGACGGGCCGCAGAGCAGTTGGGTCGAGGTGCTACAAGAGGTCGCATCGGGTAACAATATCCGCCCGGCTGGCGAAGATATGCGCAACGGTCAGACGATTCTCCAGCGCGGTAGCGAGATTGGCCCCTGGGAGATCGGCATTCTGGCCACACTGGGCCGCGCTCTGGTGCCGGTGATACGTCGGCCACAGGTGGCGATCCTGGGAACGGGCGACGAAGTAATTGAGATCGACCAGCCCCTGCAACCGGGCAAGATTCGCAATAGCAACAGTTATTTACTGGAAGCCGCGGTACACCGGGCTGGCGCGCTGCCCATCCGTCTGGGCGTGGCCCGCGATACCGTGGAGAGTTTGCGCGAGAAATTCAGCCAGGGGGTAGGTAGCGACCTGCTTATCACCTCTGGGGGCGTCTCGGTCGGTGATTTTGACCTGGTGAAGGATATTATGACCGAGCAGGGCGAGATCAACTTCTGGCGTATCAATATGCGGCCCGGCAAACCCGTGGCCTTCGGGCATATTGGTGCGACCCCGCTGCTGGGTCTGCCTGGTAACCCGGTCTCGGCGGCTGTGACCTTTGAGCTATTTGGGCGCCCGATATTGAGAAAAATGCTGGGACACAGCCGCCTGCAACGACCACAGGTTGGGGTTGTTGTCGAGGATGGTGTGCGGGACCGGGTCGCGCGTCGCCACTATGTACGCGCACATGTCACCTGGCACGAGGGGCGCTTTATAGCTCGCACCACAGGCAACCAGGGATCAAACATCATGACCTCGCTCATCAACACCAACGCGCTGGTGATCGTCCCGGAAGGTAACGTAGAAATCAAGCCAGGAGGGACGGCTCAAGCGCTAATGCTGGATTGGCCAGAGATATAGTTTCACGATGAGAACGTTGCTTGTCCGGCAAGACTGGGCAAGCACGGGCGTGTTGTCGGAACGCCCTGATGGGTCCAGCGCTGAAACCAAAGCAGCACGTCTTTCCAGATATGCTGAGTTGCGGTGGAGCTGAGACCCAAGCCCCGCGTCTTTAGACCGGGGTATCTGACAGCAAGCGCATCCGATAGCGCAGTTGATCGCGGGTCAGGCCAAGCAGGGCGGCTGCGCGCACCTGATTGCCATGACAGAGGTCCAGGGCTTCCTGCACCAGGCGCCGTTCGAGGCCAGCCAGAAACGCGGGCAACTGCATGCCCTCTTGTGGCACATGGATGTGCGCTTGCAGCTCCTGCAAACGGTCCAGCGCGCTGTGGTCGCCCTCGCGGATCATAGCGGGCAAATCCGCGGCGCGGATCTCGTGGTCCTGGCAGAGGATCTGGCCCCGCTGAAGCACACTGCGCAATTCGCGCACATTGCCGGGCCATGTGTAGTGCTGGAGCAGTTCCAGAGCCTCCACGCTGATACGCCACGGCTCCTCGCCTTCTGGTGAAGAGATGCGTAAAAAATGCTGCACCAGGGGTTCGATATCTTCCAGACGATGGCGCAGTGGGGGCAAATAGAGCGTGATGACCTGCAAGCGATAATACAAATCCTCGCGAAAAGTTCGCCGCGCAACAGCCTCGTGCAGATCCACATTCGTCGCTGAAATCACGCGCAGATGGACATGGATCTCTTTCAGGCTGCCGACACGCCGGAAGCTGCGCGTCTCCAGGAAGCGCAGGAGCTTGGCCTGGACTGTTTGCGGCATCGAGCCGACTTCATCGAGGAACAGCGTGCCACCGTCTGCGCGTAACAGATAGCCCTCACGTGATGTTTTGGCGTCGGTGAAAGCTCCGGCCTCGACGCCGAACAGCTCAGTTTCCCACAACGTTTCGGGGATCGCTGCGCAGTTCACATCGACAAACTGATAGGCAGCGCGTTTGCTCAAGGTGTGAATTGCGCGGGCAAACACCTCTTTACCGGTACCAGTCTCGCCCTGGAGCAGCACGGTGGTATCAGGAGCCGCGGCCACCTGGCGCATTTGCTGAGCAACTTCGCGCATCACAGGGCTGGTCCCGACGATCAGTCCAACAAGCGCCAGGGGATCGGGCGCACCGTCTCCAGCAGCCTGTTCTTCAGGGGACCGGCCATGATCGCCGGTTAAAATACGTTGACCCTTCACACATAACCTCAACAAGTATATACAGGCAAGAGCTGAATGCTCAGTCTTACCCACCTATTTTTTTTATAGCTCTACCATAAACAAAATAACCAGAAAGGACCGGTTGTTCGCGGACAACCGGTCACATATGAAATACCATCTTAGCGGTAACCGCCAACCGGGGCATAGGCTGCACCGGACTGAGGTGCCGCTGGCTGGGATGAGATCATCCAGCCGCCTCCCATTGCGTAGGTTGGGCCAGTTGTGCCGCTCCCCCCTTGTGGTCGGGATACCGCAGGCATGGGTATGGGTGCAGAGGTACCTGACTGTTGTGGCCACGCAGAAGCAGACGTGGGAGCATACTGAACTGGTGGGAGTGGTCCGCTACGTTGCGCGGGTGGCTGCGGCGGCATTTCGTAGAAGCCGCCGGTTGTCTGCGTGAACGGCATCACCAGACCAATCGCTATTAACTCACCAGCTACCATGCACACCTTTGTGGCGGGTGCCATCAGTGCCGAGCAGAGCATTTGCACCGAAACCTGCCCATCGATCAACGCGAAAAGGCTCCACTGGTCGGGCGTCAACTGTACCTGCGGATTATGCTCGCGCAGTGAAGAGAGATCGACTGGAACCAGCACCAGGTCAGGCGTCATAAAAGAGGTATCGATGCGCGTGGGCGGCAGCGGATTGTGGACCGGCTGGGGGGGGATAAACGAACTGTGGGTAGAAGCAGTAATATTCAGTTCAGAACCAAACATGCTCTGCGCGGCATCTGCCTGCTCAGCAAAAGCCGGGCTGCTGGGAGAGCCAAAGGGTAGAGCATCCTCGTCCAGCAACTGCGCCATGTTGAGCATACCAGAAGCTTCAACATTACCCGCTGGCGGTTGAGCGACAAACGAGGGAACCACCTCGATCAACTGCGCAGCGCTGAAAGAACCGGGCGTGGGCGAGGCTGGATACTGCGTTTCAGGAATAGACGCGGCAAACGATGGCACCTGCTGCATCAACCGGGTCGCCTCCAACTGCTCCACTGGTGCGCTATGGGAGAGCGCGGACGTGACAGGTGCAGGCCGGGCAGAAACATTGGAAGAAGAGGCATAGGCGGATTCGTCCATCCGCGGTGTGCCAACATTCATTGAGTGTGAGTCGGTAGAAGCTGACAATGCATCGAGAATAGTGGAAATAGAGAGCGCGACCAGCAGACGGTCTGCGGGGGTCGAGCATCCCTCCTCAAAGTAGATCTCGCCATCTGGCCACGCAGAGATCGTCTGAAGCGCCTGCGAGGTTTCATGAGCAGCCCAGGCGCGTAATATTTCGCGGCTGAGATAGCCTTCATTAATCAAGGCAAGGGCGATGCGTGTCTCATTTGACTCAGCAGCATCGATCACCGCAACCACCTGGGGCAAGGCCTGATACGAGAGAAGTTTCGCCTGCAAAAGGCGATCTATCAGGGTAACATTAGCTTGCACCGGGCCGGTGCATACCAGTTGACCCTGGCGGAAATAAAACTCCATCCACACATGCTCTTGCTGCACCACCAGAAGTCCGGTTTTGGCAAATATCTCGACGCGGCGTAGAATATTTGCCAGATCAAGCTGTTCTAATGAGCCTATAAAAGACACTCTAAATCACCATCCGTCTCCTCCCACACCGCTACCAGCTCCGCTTTTTTCTCCATACGGAACCTGCAACGGTGCGAGAGTCTCCATTCAGAAAAATCGCGCTCCAAAAACATTGTTCAGTAGGTACCCAAAAATTACCGTGAGCTGACCAGATCATAGCGCCATTGCAACCAGATCATCCCTATCCCCAGGGATTGTAGCATGGTCAGTTCGAGGAAACAAACGTCCATGTGTATGCACTTGAAGCGCCACACACGTTTTTTAGGCGGAGGGAGCGGGATTCGAACTCGCGGTAGGCGTGAACCTACAGCTGTTTTCAAGACAGCCGCAATAGACCACTCTGCCATCCCTCCGTGGGATCGAGACTTACCAGTGGGTATCCCCCAATCATGGAACATAAGCCGCACTACATTGGGTCATAATCCGCAGTAGTTCATTAAGGAGAGTACCATACAACCCTACTGTGAGTCAAGGGACCAGGATTTCTCGATTTCCCTGCTTTTAGAGGGTCGCGTTTTTATTGGGTTAGCGAAAATAACACTGGCGAACAATGTTGCTTCAAAAATACATTCGTGTTATCTTTAGTTCCGATAAGCCATGTCTATGAGTGACCAGAAAGAAAGTGAGTGAGCCAAAGAGGTATGGCAAGCGATAATAAATTATTAGTTCAGGAACGACGCCAGCGTATTCTTGAAATCATCTCAACAAATGGCACCGTTTCAGTGCGTGATCTCACCCAGGAATTTGACGTTTCTAGCATTACTATCATACGTGATCTGCAAGAACTGGAGCAACAAGGCTTGATTCTCCGCATTCATGGAGGAGCTATAAGTATTCGTCATACTAGCTTTGAGCCACCTTTCAGTACACGTGAAACACATCATCTTGCAGAGAAAGCCCGCATCGCAGCAAAAGCCATAGAACTTATTCAAGATGGAGACAGCCTTATCCTTGACGTTGGTACAACAACCTTAGAGATTGCACGAGCACTTAAAGGAAAGCACAACCTTACGATCCTGGTCACGAATTTGCGCGCGGCATCAGCACTTGCCAGTCAATCGGCACTTCAAGTAGTGGTTATTGGCGGCAAATTACGTCTCAGTGAATTATCAATGGTAGGTCATCTTACAGAGGAAACGCTACGTCAATTCCAGGTAGATAAGGCATTTCTCGGTGCAGGTGGAATTAATTTGGAGCAAGGCTTGACGGAGTTTAACCTGGACGAGGCCGGTACAAAGCGTGTAATGATAGAAAGGGCCAGGCAGCGCATTGTAGTAGCCGACCACACAAAGCTTGGGCAAACCATGCTCAATACAGTAGCGCCGCTACACGCCATTGATACAATTATTACAAACAGCGAAGCCGATGCGGGCATCATAGCACGCCTGAGGGAGGAAGGCATTGAGATCGTACTGGCATAAACTGACGTAATAACAGCCTTCACTGAGATCTCAATGCCCATACTACCTTCAAGGAATAGAGGGGGGGGTAGCAGCCCACCCCTTCGCGCGTTCAACCGCCTCATGCCAACGTAGATATAACTTATCAATATTACCAGATTCTCTAGGAGTATAGATTACTGCACTTTGCAAGGCATCTAATGTCTCGTCAATATGCGACCATAATCCTGCGCCCAGGCAGGCAAGGAAACCAACACCGAGCGCTGTCGTCTCCCGCATAGCAGCTACTTGCACCTCTGCACCTAGAATATCGGACAACGACTGCATTAGAAAACTGTTACTGGATGCACCCCCATCAGCCTTGATGGTTTTTATAGGATGACCGGCATCACAGGCCATAGCTTCCAATACATCTCGTGTATTAAAAGCTACTCCCTCCAGGGTCGCGCGTACAATATGAGCCCTGGTTGTGCCTCGTGTCAGCCCAACAATAGTACCACGGGCGTAGCTATCCCAATAAGGTGCGCCTAATCCTGCCAGGGCAGGAACAAAAAATACATCAGCGCTATCCGTTACGGATGCCGCTATACTTGCCGTTTCATCGACGCTACTAATAATACCGAGACCATCGCGCAGCCATTGAATGGCCGCGCCGGCTATGTAGATACCGCCATCCAACGCGTAAACAAAATCCTGACCGAGCGACCACGCGACTGTCGGAATTAAGCCAGCGCGTGACATTGTTACGTTCGCACCCATGTTTAACAGGATGAAGCCTCCTGTGCCGTAGGTCACTTTTACATCACCAGGCTTAAAACAAGCCTGACCAAACAACGCAGCTTGCTGATCGACAATGGAGGCCGTAACGGGGAGCGCGCGTCCAAAGACGGCAGATTGAACAGTGCCAAAGGCCGCCGTATTGGACTGAATATCAGGCAATATAGAGCGAGGAATTTCAAGCAGATCAAGAACTTCCTGGTCCCAGTCGCGCAACCAGGGATTGTAGAGCATCGTTCGTGATGCGGTTGCGTGATCGGTATAGTGATTGCCGGTCAGATTCCACAGTAGCCAGGCATCTGAAGTACCAGCCAACAAGTTACCATCAGCGGCCAATTCACGCGCTCCAGGCACATTATTCAGCAGCCAGCAGATTTTTGTAGCAGAGAAGTAAGGGTCTAGAGGCAAGCCCGTATGCTGTTGGATCAGCGAGCCTTTCCCACTCTGAGCCAAATCTTCGCAGATACTATCAGTACGCCGATCCTGCCAGTTAATCGCATTGTAAAGCGGCTGGCCAGTGCGCTTATTCCACATAACGACCGTTTCGCCCTGATTCGCCAGGCCCAGGGCAAGCACTTGAGCATTCGTATGTGCCAGGGCCTGGCGTGCATTCTCCACGACACTCTTAAGCAGGTCCAATGGGTCTTGCTCAACCCAACCGGGAGAAGGAAAGCTGAGGGGAACTTCACTGGCCGAAGATGCGAGACTATGCGCATATGTATCGAAAACCATCGCCTTTGTACGAGTTGTTCCCTGGTCGATGGCAAGTATTGCAGAAATCATTGCGTGCTCCCATATATCTTTGTGCAAATAACGTTAAATGTATGCTAGCTAGCAATACAACGGCGGCATTATTGATGCGTGTAGACCATAGTGTCGAGGTCAGGATCAAGATCATCTGCAAAATGATAATGATCGCCGTAATAATCCAGGCGTTGATAGGCGTCTCAACATAGTTAAAGAGGCGTGGAAAGACCGTCTGAGCCAACGCATAATCAATAGTAACCACAACAAGAAGCAGGAATGTCAGCGAAAGCCAACCGACCAGCCAGCCTAATTTGGGATTAGCCAGGCGAGAAATCCATTGATAGGAATACCCAGCAATGGGAATACGAGAAGAGAGGGCCGCAAAGACCAGAGCAACTAATAGCTGCCCGATAGTAACCAGAGGCCAGGTCCAGATACTACGCGGACCACCCCAACCAAGGGCACTCCCATAGGTTGTAAATATGCCGGTTGTTATAGAAATACAGGAAAAACCGGCTGCAAACGATGCAAAACGTTTGATTTCGCGGCGAAATTCTGTATTAGGTTCGTGGCCCTGGACGTGTTCATGCTCTGCTATGGCATCATTAGAGGCACTTCTTTGTATACGCTCATTTAACGACATGGTCGCTCCTTTCTTAAGAACGCCGTAAGGTCATCACGACGACTTATCAGCGATGCTGAAGAGTTGAGCAACGTTCTCCACAAACTGTTTGCTCAGGCGTTGTGAGGTTGAACGGGCAATTGCCTCGCCCAGACTGGCAAGCCGTCCCAGCAGGGAGAGGTCCATTATATATTGAAGTTGCGTTTTCTGCTCCTCGATGGCTTGCAGGTCGAGAGTCAGACGAGCCCGAAACGCACCAGCCATCGCAATTGGTTCACCCACCAGTTCAGCAGTCAGGTGGCGAGGAGGGTCAGTTTCTAGCAACGTACCATGCGCTTTTGAGCGAATGGTCATAAATTGCACTTTTACCGACATTACTGCATCATAGTGAGTGGCATCAATTTGCTCAGCTTTTTCGCAACCCGGAACGATCTTTGCCAACTGCGCCGGGTCCATCAATGATTGCCAGACCTCCTCTTGAGGCGCATCGACTATGATAGTTCCATCCAGTTTCATATCTGTTCTCCTTGTAGTAGTGCGGCCATCCCTTTGCCCATCTTGATCGAATCAGTATGATCGAGAGAAGGCGCAACGACATTACCGAGTGCATAAATGCCCGGAATATTGGTGCGATAATGTGCGTCTACACGAATTGAGCCATCTTCATTGAGTTCAATGTCGCTTCCTTTCAGCCAATGGGTATTCGCCATCGCTCCCACTGCATAGACCAGGGTATCAGCGGGCATGGTAATCTCGTCACCATTCTGGCAGAGTTTGACTCCCTCCAGGCGCGGGAAACCTTGCACTTCCAGCAGGTCGACAGTTCCTGCTCCATTGGCAGCCGCATTTATGGATGGAAGGAGAGAGACCACATCAACGCCAACTTTCACAAGCCTGAGAGCAGTCGCCCTGGCATAGCGAGACCCACCGTAGACTATTGCACGTTTGCCTGGTAAATAGCCCTGCTCTAGAAGCTGATGTACCAGTATAGGGGTCATAACACCCGCCGGTCGCGTACCCGGAATGCATGCCTGTTCACGAGGGCGCTCCAACGCTCCTGATGCAATTACTATACTTCGAGCCTGTATTTGTGTAGTTCCCCGATGCTGGCGTACCACCAATGAGTGAGGTTGACCTTGCTCAAAGGCCGGGATCAAACCAACAGCGGTCGTCTGAAAATGAGCGGTGACCGTAGGGGGCATCTGAAATGCCTTGATGAGTTCGCACTCTTCAGAAAATTCAGGGGTCGGCAACGATGGTAGGAGGAAACCGCCAGGCTTGTCGCGATAATCCAGTACAATTACACGTTGACGTAGTTTACTTGCCGCTTCGCGCAACGCGCTTAACGTACTCAAACCAGCACCAACAATAGCGATATCAAATGGAGCGCTCATTTAGTCTCTCCTTTCTCGCGTGAAGAGTTGTGACTCCGTGGGGGCCGCGTGAGCGGGGACGGTGCCGGCCAGTAGAGGGGAATGGGCAACGTTCTTATTCAGCGTCAGCGGATCTCGTTTTAATTGCTGCTGGAATAGGTCAATTAAGCAAGGCATACAAAGATTGCCCTGACAATCGCCCAGCATTGCGCCTGTGCGGCGCTTCAGCCCATCAAGTGTTGTTGGTGGCACGGGGCTACGTAAGGCCGCCAGGACTTCCCCGCGAGTAATCGTACGACAGAGACAGACGATATCGCCCTCGTCAGGTTGTGCATCAGAGAGATATTCAGGCAACTCGGCAATAAAGTTACTGCGGCGCGTCAGGCCAAGATTGTTGCCGATCTGTTCCGCTACGTATCGCCCGATGGCCGGGGAAACCGAAAGGCCTGTCGAACGGATGCCTGTTACATGCAAAAGGCGACGACTGGTTGTAGAAGGGCGTATGATGTAATCTCCAGTGCTGCTTACCGCTCGTACACCGGCGAACTGGCGTATGCTTGGCGCCTGCGCCATAGCCGGAACCAGTTTTCCTACACCACTACGAATGGTCTGCATACCTTGAGCTGTAGTTGCCAGGTCAAACTTGGAGGTAACTTCCTCAGCAGTCGGGCCAAGCATCACTCCACCAAAGATAATCGGTGCTACCAGGATGCCCTTTGAAACTTTGCTGGGCACAGGCAGGACAATTTGAGATACGCCATGATCTTCTTCAGTAATCAGGAACTGACCTTTACGTGGAGTCAGGTGAAAAGAGGTATCTCCGGCCAGGTTTGCCACTTCATCTCCCCACAACCCGGCAGCATTCACCACCATACGGGCATTGAATGTCACCCCTTCACTGGTAGAGACAACAATCTGCCGCTCCTCCATTTGTATATTCGTCACAGCCGTTCCTACAAAGACCTCTGCCCCATTAATTGCCGCATGTTCACAATAGGCACGCGTTGTCCAAAAAGGATCGATAACACCTTCTCCCTCAATAAGCATACCGCCTACGACATCAGGATTCATATATGGTGCATTCTCAAGAATCTCATCGCGCGATAATTGCTGCAAAGTCACGCCATTGCGCTCCGCTTTAGGAATAATTTCCGTCTGTATAGTTGCCTGTTCTTCCTGATTGGTAGCAACCATAACGGCCCCTGTTTGCAGATAGGGAATATGCAGGCTCTGAATGACCTCAGGCCAGAGTTCTCGTGCCTCTCTAAGTAAGCGCGCTTCTAATGAATCTGGTGGAGCATCAAAACCAGTGTGAACAATAGCGCTATTTGCTTTACTGGTTGCATCGCAGATGTCTGGATTGCGCTCCAGTAAAGCAATAGTGGCATCGTATTTTGCCAGCTCACGCAGAATAGCACTACCAACCACTCCACCACCGATAACAAGAACATCAATATTCTTCGTTTTTATCTCCATTATTTCTCCCTTCTAAGCAATCTAATAATTTTTCTGCTAAATCCATTAATAGGACATAGTAGCAGTGAAACGTGCGATGACATTGGAGGAATAGTATCTCTACCCGGTTTCTGTGCCTACCATTGCTCTATATGCCGATTCGATAACGGTGTCTGGGAAGAGCTTCATATTAATGGTGAAATATTATGATAATATCTTACATTAATTTGGATATATTTGTCAATATACAAACAGGGAGAATTTCAGCGCTTCCCATTTTGCGAAGATCTCTTCGCTCCTGAGTTTACTCCGGTCTGACAGAAGAAGGATGATTTGTTGGTCGCCCAAATAATATGCTCATCCGTTAGAAGGCGCGTGTAAATTACCAGGGAAGCTGATATTTCAGGAGTGCTGACCAGATTGAGCCTCACCTATCACAGAGACACCCATAAACGGGCGCAGCACTTTGGGAACGATCACGCTGCCATCGGCCTGCTGGTAGGCTTCCAGGATGGCGGCCATTGTGCGGCCAATGGCGAGGCCGGAGGCGTTGAGGGTGTGAACATATTCGGCGCGGGCACTCTGACGCGGACGATACTTGATATCGGCCCGGCGCGCCTGAAAGGTTTCGCAGTTGCTGATTGAGGAGATCTCTAAGTATCGGTTCTGCCCGGCCATCCAGACTTCCAGATCCACTGTCTTCGCGGCAGCAAAAGGCAGGTTACGCGCGCACAACTCGACGACCCGATAGGGCAGCTCCAGCCGCCGCAGGATGGTCTCGGCATGCGCGATTAATTGCTCCAGGGCTTCGTAGGAACGCTGTGGCTCGACGATCTGGAATAGCTCAACCTTGTTAAACTGGTGGAGACGCTGCAAGCCACGATTCTGGCGCGAGGGCGAACCAACCTCGCGCCGAAACGCGCTGGTCCAGGCCGTGTACCGTAGAGGCAATGTACCTGCCGGCAGGATCGAGTTGCTGTGCAGGCCAACCAGCGGCACCTCGGCAGTGGGATTAAGATAGAGTTCATCCTCAGTGCAGAGATACGCCTGATCCTCAAACTTGGGCAGTTGACCGGCGCCGATCATCAGCGCGCGCTTCACCAGATAGGGCGGCTGGATCTCGGTGTAGCCATGCTCGCGTGTATGCACATCCAGCATAAACGAGATCAACGCCCGCTCCAGGCGCGCTCCCAGGCCTTTGAGTACCACAAAACGACTGCCAGCCAGGCGGGTGCCACTCTCAAAATCGGTCAGTCCCAGGCGCTCGCTCAACTCCCAATGCGGCTGCGGCGTAAAATAAAATTGCAGGGATTCACCCCACGAGCGGGCCACGTAGTCCTTGTGGCGCTCTCCGCCATCGCGCACACTGGCATGCGGTAGATTGGGCAGATTGAGCAGAAGAGGCTGGAGACGCGTCTCAATCTCGCTGATTTGCAATTCCAGCAAGCGGATATCGTCGGTAATGGGCTTGCTCTGTTTATTGAGTTCGTCGCGTTTACGCTCGCTATCTGTCGCACGCATCGTCTCATGCAAGCGTTTCAAGGACACATGGAGATCATCACAGCGCGTAGCCAGGCCCTTACGCTGCTCAATCAAACGGATAATTTCATCGATATTTTGTGGATCGCGTCGGCTCTGTAAGCCCGCGTGTACCACATCGGGATGTTGGCGAATGAAGTCGAGGCTGAGCATAGCACAAGTATAACACAAGTTTTACACTATGCCTACTGCTTTTGCGCAATTATACTCAGTATTTTGTTTACCAGTGTCGGGAAGATGATATACTAAAGAAGATGCCGTGCTTTTCTGGAAAGGATTACGTATGACGACAGTTTCTTCAACCTTAGTGCCGCCAGGAGGCCAGCGGATCATGGCCATTATTGCGCATCCCGACGATGGTGAGTCGCTGTGCGGAGGAACAATGGCGCGGTTGGCGGCAGAGGGCTGTACCATTCGATATCTCATAGCAACCCATGGCGATGCGGGAAGCGATGATCCTACCATGACTCCCGAACGCCTCGCACCTCTGCGAGAGAAAGAGCAACATGAAGCGGCGGCTGTTCTTGGTGTTCAGGATATCACCTTTCTCAACGGGTACTATGACGGGGCCTTAGAACCCACACTAGGACTGCGCCAGGAATTAACCCTGGCACTGCGCCGATGGAAACCAGATGTGGTCTTTACCTTCGATCCCTGGAAGCGCTATGAGATTCACCCCGATCATCGTGCTATCGGCATATGCACATTTGATGCGATAGCGGCTGCTCGCGGGAGGCTCAACTACCCTGAGCAATTGCAAGAGGGAATAACCGCCCATAAAGTCAAACAGGTTTATTTCTTTTCCACGGACCAGCCCAATCATTGGGTGAATATCTCCGAGGTAATCGAGAAGAAAATCGAGGCTCGCTGTCGGCATGTCAGTCAGATCAACCCGGCCAACCATCCCAGCGGCTATTTGCGGCGCTGGGCAGTCGAAGCTGGTGCGGCCTCCGGCCAGGGATATGCATTAGCAGAAGCGTTTCATTATTACGGTCTATAATAGGCAAAACTCGGCAAGAGGGCATTTTGTCCAACGAAAAATTGCCCTCTCTTGCTTTGCTAGTACAGGCCCATTGCCACACCAAAATTAGCAACCTGGGGATTTTTGTCGTCCAAATGTTGTAGACTGAAAAATAACTGTTTAAGTTCTTCTTCATCTTTTGGTGATCGGACAACCTGTGCAATCTTGTAGGCGTCAGTACCGCAAATCGCGCTAGCTTCAAGGTCTTGCTCAACCAAATAAATAGACGCTTCAGTCAAAAATAGGTTCAAATGCCAGGTAAGCATATCGGGTGCGAGCGTTTTTCGAGCTATGCAAATCTCGTCACGTGCCTCTTGTAACCTACCAAATTGAAGATGTGTTTTGGCCTTCTCATGGTGCAACCCGGTCTTGTTCAGTTTTAGAAAGGTTTGATCCTCCTCTTCAACCCCGCGATACACCAATGAAGCTGCCTTCTCCTGCCACTTCTCACATTGTTTTCTGGTGTTGGCGTCTCTGGCATCGAGTGAAAAGACCTCAGCAGCAATAAGGTAGATATTTCCTTTGAGTATAGAAGAAGTTTTTTCAGCAAAGTTAAGAACTGCCTGCGTATCTGCTTTTGCTAGATTAAGGTAATGCTGTTTTTGTGCATTGGTAATGGCCGTCTTTCGATGCTCCAGATGAACCCGTATGCGGCGATAGAAGGCGGAAGAGAGTAGTTCAGCGTTATCAATCTCGCTCGCCAGCGTGATAGCTGCCTGCGCCCCCTCTAGTGTTTGTGTTTTGTCGAGGCGGCGGAGGGCAAAACTAGAGGAAAGCTGGAAAAAGCGGCAGAGCAATTCTTGCCACGGTTCACGATCTATTGCAGGGGTATTGCGCACAATAGGAATAAGTTTGCGGGTGCAGTTTTCCACTGTATCGGCAATATACTGCGGGCCGCCGCTATAAAGGTAGCCTCGCCCCATCATTAACACGCTCTTGTAAAGTGAATAGGTATCTTCTTCCAAGAGTTGCTTGATAATCTCCTGGGGCTGCTCATGCTCCACGCTACTATTGGGAAAAGCAGCGATACGCCAATCTAACGCAAGCAGTGTTGGGGGTATGCGTAACAACTTCACCAGCGTTTTGCGGCGCTCTATATCTGGTCCATTCACGCTTTCAGGCCCTTCTAGATCTTCCACGGTTTTCTTTGAGCATCCCAGAGCAATGGAGAGGCTCTCCTGGGTCCACCTACGTTTTTTGCGGTAATGTGCAATCACCTGACCCATATGAGGATAGATGTCATCACCCACCTCAAAATTTCCGTATCTTAACCACCAATAATCACCTTGCATAAGCCCTCATCCTTTACGCTAATTCAACACCTCCAGCAATATTGTATGGCATTTGTTTATGATTAGCAATGCCGCCATCGCTACGATATCGTATTTTTGCTTCGGTTACAGTAAAGCACATTCCTTGTATTCTTTACTCTAGGGAGCCTACAAACATTGATAGGATATATTGATGAGTAATTTTGCATAAGGGAGGGTTTATGGAGAATCAAAGCGAGATTGCGAGACTGCGAGAGCGCATTGACCTGGAAGTAGAAGCATTGCAGTACATCAAAAATGGCCTGGTGAAATGCGCCAGTCATGAGATGATTATGCGTCGTTATCGGGTGATCGATGCCTATTTTGTCCAACTTTCTGAACACATCGGGGAAGAGGCAGCCACGGACGAGGTGTGCGAAAGGATCGGCAAAATACGATGAATATTTCACCTGAACTGCTCGAAACGTTGCAGCAGAAATCCGATGCATGTAGCTACTCTGGTAACTCCTGGAGAGGATACGCGGTAATTGTGCGATATATACGAGAGGCACTTCAACGTATTCCATCGTCGGAGACAGTAAATACGGGCACCGAAGACGCGATTGACCGTATCTTTGAAGCAGAGTTAGAGTATCTGGCGCGTGCAGTGGCCGAAATTTTCCCTGTTAGGGGCTTAGAGGAGTTCGTGTACTATCTGGACACACCCAGATGAAGCAGAGTCATGCTATACGTCGTCAAGTATTCCCCTCGCAGTAAATGAGCGCCACCTGCTCTTATCCCTTCTTGACAGGTGGTGCTCTTTTTCCCAATCAAAAAAGGACAATCCTGATAAGATTATCCTTTTTCAAAAGTGGGTCGTACAGAACTCGAATCTGTGACCTCCACGATGTCAACGTGGCGCTCTAACCAACTGAGCTAACGACCCCTCTGACGTGGCCTATCATAGCATGTTTATTTTCGCGCTGTCAAGCGGTTGAATGGGCATTTTTTGGACGGTTCGACGGTTAACACTGCCACATTTCCCTGGCTGCATGAGAGATCACAGCATATGGAGGGAACGAGGCTGGATGAGGGAAAATGGCCAGAATACATTCTTTAACTTGCATTTTTTCTGACTGCAATGGTATACTTGGCCTGAGATCACGAAAATAGTCTGGTTGCTACGACACGGGTCAGTAGCGAGCGAGTTCATTTGGAAACTGCTGGTCATAGCTCCTCGCGTGTGCCCTCTTTCATCCTGAATGTTGATACAATTGTGAGAAGCGTTTCTTACAAAGGAGCGTGGTAAGAAGGAGCTTTGTCCATGCGTGGCACTCTGTTGTTTTTGAACAGACGCAAACGAAGTATACAGAACCATTTGCTCGTTCGTCAGCGCCTGCTTTTGGTAGGTATGCTCTTTTTTCTCCTGGCTATGGTCTGGCTGACCTTTGAGACTCCCGCTCAAGCAGCTCCGTTTGACCATACGCAGGCAACAGTTAACACCGATTGTACCCATGTTGCTTTTTCAAATGATGGCAATCCTTTCCCCCTCTGCCCCGGACCTGCTCCAACGGGTGGCAACTGCGTGTGGTGGGGCTGGGAGCAGTGGCATTTGTTGGGATATAATCTGCCGGTGGGCTGGGGCAACGCAACGGACTGGATTGTGGATGCTGAGCGCTTTGGCCTGTCGATAGGCACCGCACCGCGCGTAGGCGCTCTGGCCGTTTTTCCGGTCGGTGATGGCGTCTGGGCACAGGGGAGTGCCGGGCATGTGGCCTTTGTGACGGTGGTGAGTCCAGATAATTCGACCTTTAATGTGACCTATCAGAATTATGGCTCGACGATTCCCATGTATATCGGTCATGGCTTCAACGTTTCGTCGATTAACCAGCCGCAATTTCAAAACGGCCATCTGCGTTTCATCTATTTCCCCAAGCAAATCGATCCGAAACTTTTTGCGAAACTTCCCGGCATCGATAGCAATACGCTGGCGGACGTGAATACAGCCAACGCGCAACAAAACGCCAGTACCGTGGATAACAGTCGGGTCGCGCTTGGCCTGCCGCCTGGCTCCTTTGACCAGGAGTTCAATGCCGACTTTGCCGGGACCGGTTTTACCAATCTGTTGCTATATAACCGCGAACAGGGGCGGCTGGATGCGCTGGCTCTCACCTATCCTTTCGCTAAAAATGATTGGCGCACACAACGTGACGCGCGCCTCACAGACCCGAACGCGCTCAAACAGCCGTACCGGGTCAGTCTATCGGACGCACAGACATCTGCCACTGGCTGGGGACAAAACCTGGATATCCATATCGGCGATTTCACGGGCAGCGGACACGCCGAGATCCTGCTGTACGACCGCGTCTCTGGCAAGATCCAGTTGCTGACCCTTAACCCGGATCTGACTATTGCCAAACATGTGACGTTCAATGGCTGGGGACCAGGCTGGGAACTCTATACAGGCCGTTTTGATGGCCAGAGCACCAACCTGTTCCTCTATAAACGCTTTGCAATCCCACCTCCACCACCACCCGTCGTGACACCACCGCCGGGTTCGGACAATCCACCACCCACTGATACACCGCCGCCAACAACGACGCCACCCCCGACGGCAACGCCTACTCCCACGCCGTCTCCCACAGCGACGCCTACTCCTACCCCCAGGCCGTCTCCAACGGCGACGCCTACTCCTACTCCTACCCCTAAGCCGTCTCCCACAGCGACGCCTACTCCCACACCAACGGCGACGCAGAGCGCGCAGTCCGCGAATTCCAGCACGTTCGCGGGTCAGGCTAGTGTTGCCCCTGTACAATTGGCCGGGTATGAGCAGCCAGGCCATATGAACGTGACCACTACGGGCAGCGGCGAACCGACGGATACGAGTGGACAGGCTCCAACGGACTGGGCGACCGGGGGGCTGACTGCTGAGATCCGCCTGGTGAGCTTCGCTCAGGATTTTACGGTAGGAACGACGCGGGATTATACATTCTGGCATAATTCCTGGGAAGTCTATATCGGCCCGTTGGTGAATACCAACCGCGATGGGATTTTCCTCTATGATCGCAATGTAGGTGAGGCGCGCCTGCTCGAGTACACGCCCCAATTGCAACTGGCGCAATTCCAGTTTCTGCATAATCTCGGCGGTAACTGGGAAGTGCATATGGGCGATTTTACCGGCCAGGGACAGGCCCAGATCCTTCTCTATGATCCCAGCGGTGGCAGCGCTCAAATGCTGGTCTTGAAGAACGACCTCTCCGTCGCCAACCAGGTCACGTATGATAGCTGGGGAACCAATCTGGTGCTCTACGTGGGTCATTTTGGGCTGCCCACACTCAGCGTGATGCTCTACAATCCACAACAGGCACAGAGCACCTTCCTCGCCTTCGACGCGTCCGCCACAGTCATGCACCAGTACATCGTACCGAGTTGGGGGGCAAATGCACAGATTCTGGTCGGCTCGTTCCTGGATCGCGCCGCATGCCTGAAGCAGCATAGTTGTGCCAGCGGCGATGACATTCTGGTGCTGGATCGCACGTCGGGCATGGTGACACAATACACGTTCTCGTTCGGCAATCAGTTCAAGGTTTTTGACAGCCGCTCCCAGGCGTTCTTGCGCGAAGGGATTGCCCCGGCTGAAAATGTGCTGCCAGTCGATGCCAGCCGCTTCAGCTTGTTGACATCGGTGAACGGCACCATCCATGATGAGGAGCTGTATTAAGGAATACCACAACGAGGCGTCGGGGGGGGGGGCGGCGCGGGTGTATGAGGGGGTGTTGTGAATGGTTTTAGGCATACGAGTA
>CAXUEY010000014.1:0-61869 GCA_964250225.1 uncultured Ktedonobacteraceae bacterium
GCCATAGACCTTTGTCCCATCGCTGCGTGTGAAAGTCAGTTGTTGCGCGGCCTTTACGAACTCGTCATACGTCCAGTCATCGGATGGCACAGGGACATTGCGCTCCTTGAAAATGTCGAGGTTGAGGTACATCCCAACGGGCGGCACATACATTGGCCACGCGTAGTGCTGACCATTAAAATTGACATTCTGAAGGATATTTGCAAAATAATCACTCTTGTCGCTCGCGGTGAGCCAGTTGTCGGTAGGCGAAACCAGCTGTTGCTGTACCAACTGGGGCAACTCGTCGGCGGAGACGCGGAAGAGATCGACCGTTCCACCAGCCTGGATTGCCTGGATCAGTTTGGTGAAGCCAGCCTGATCTCCCGACCAACCGGTGATATCGACCTTGACCTGGGGAACCATTTTTTTGAAATTCGCAACAGCAGCATCGATGGGCACGGCAGTCGGGGTCTTTGCCGCGTAGAACAGGCACCAGTACGATAACGTGACGGGCGAAATGGCCTTCGTGGCTACGGGTGTGGGTGTGGCCGCAGTCGAACCGCCGCAGGCTGCCAGAAACGCACCAAGCGCGCTGGCTCCAACTGCTGCCTGACCACTTTCAACGAGAAACTTGCGGCGCGTAATAGAACTCCTCATGGTTCTTTTCTCCTCATGGTGTATAGATAAACGCTTGCCATATCCTCTCTCGATAGAGGTGGATGTGATCTTCTGTATCCGCTCAAGTCTCTGCGGATAGCCTCGTCCGGCAGATTGGTAGTCATCGTCCGGCAGATTGATAAGTCAATGGAGAAATAAAGTAGAGACGTTATGGTCTATACATAAACGCTCCATTTATGGCTCGCCTCCCGAAGGTCGCGCAGCCATGGGTTCGTTAGGTATAATCGATATGATGTCTAGACCGATACCTTAGCTATATATTCACATATATTATCTGTGGTGTCAAGAGAAAATAGCCTCTTTCTTGGAGATCTAACCAGGGTGTGTTTGGGCACGGCCATAGAGCCAGTGTTATCAAAAAAATCCTTGACAGCGCGTTTCCCACTAGTCTAAAATATGCACATGCATTTATGAAAAAGGTCTAAGGAAAACTTTTTTTTCGGTATGCGGAGGAGTATTTATGGCAGATCAGGTTGGTCAGCAATTTGGCAACTATCGATTACTGCGTCTTCTTGGGCATGGTGGTTTTGCGGATGTATACTTGGGCGAACATATTTATATGGGGACGCAGGCTGCTATTAAATTATTACATACTCAATTAGGTGATAAAGATAGAGAGCGCTTCCAGCAAGAAGCGCGAACTGTTGCGCATCTGGAGCATCCGCATATTGTGCGTGTATTGGAATTTGGAGTAGAAGAAAAGACCCCTTTTCTGGTCTTGAGTTATGCTCCTCATGGCACGTTACGAACGCGCTATCCCAGGGGCAGTGTGTTGCCGCTGCCCAAGATTTTGGAGTATGTGAAGCAGGTTGCGGATGCCTTGCAATATGCGCACAGTGAGAGAGTCATCCATCGCGACATCAAGCCGGAGAACATGTTGTTGGGGAGGAACGATGAAATTCTGCTGACCGACTTTGGGATCGCGCTTGTGATGGCGAACTCCCATTCGATGAGCACGAAAGACCTGGCGGGCACTGCCGCGTATATGGCGCCAGAACAAATTGAAGCGCGCCCACGCGCGGCGAGCGATCAATATTCACTGGGCATTGTGGTCTATGAATGGCTCAGCGGCGTGTGTCCGTTTCAGGGCACCTTCACCGAAATCGCCTTCAAGCACACAGTCGCGCCAGTTCCTTCGTTGCGCGAGAGAGTACCAGAACTGCCGACGGCTGTAGAAGAAGTGATTGTGACGGCGTTGGCCAAAGATCCCACCAGGCGCTTTGCCTCGGTCCAGTCCTTCGCGCGAGCATTGGAGCAGGCCGGTCGCTCTGTGCAGATTGCTTCCGTCCTGTCCACACCTGTGGATACAGAAGGTCCGACGATCCGCGTATCAAAGCCGTTTGAGATACCATCGCCATCCATCCAGCCGCAGGTGCAACCTGTGGTTCCCGTGGGCGATTTTGGTGAGAAGGCTACTCCCGCTCCACCAGCTATGCCTCCATCGCCGCTGACACCGCAGGTCTTTACGCCGCACAATCAGCCTGGACCGACGCCCATTACACCATATAGTTCACCAGAGCCGGTTTCACCATTACCGCCGACCTCACTTACGCCTGCATTCTCCCCTGCGGGAGTGGGGAGAGCAAAGCAGCTCGCTGGCGTACAACGCAGGGGCCCGGTCACGCCCCTGCCATCAACAGGCCTGCCGGGGTCTGTGCCGGGTGATGATCGCCCACCAGTTTTACGCAAACTTCCGCAAATGTTGCAGAGCACAAAACAATTTGGCCGTCAATTAACGGCTTCTCCCAGGCGCATGGTACTTCTGATTGTGCTGGCTCTGCTGGTAGTGGGGGGAGGCGTGTTTGGAACGATGTATGCGCTCTCTCGCCCCCGTATTTCTCAGACCAGGCCATTAACATATAATCAGGCGGTGGCAGCAAATGGTGAAATGTTTGGGTTTAATCCACAACATACGCATTTTAACCAATATGAAACAACTCTTGGTACCCAGAATGTTGCTACGCTTCATCAGACCTGGGCAGCTCCTTTAGATAGTCCTATTTACTTCTCCTCACCAGTCGTGGTCAATGGAGTGGCGTATATTGGCACAAGTAACAATAAACTGTATGCGTTTGATACGGTCAGCAGACAGCAGAAGTGGGTTGTGGTGATCGGGACTACCTTTGCTATCAATTCTTCACCGGCAGTAGTGCATGGAATTGTTTATGCTAGTTCGACCAATCACAATTTATACGCGTTTGACGCATCCACTGGCAAGCAAAAATGGATGGCTCAAACGGCGGGGGAGATATCTTCTTCGCCAACAGTAGCTAGCGGAATCGTTTACATTGGTTCTTCTGACTCTCACTTATATGCATTTGATGCGATAACTGGGAAACTCAAGTGGAGAACTTCCACTGTCGCGGCTATCGCCTACTCTTCGCCAGCAGTAGCCAGCGGAATTGTTTACATTGGTTCTTCTGACCACCGCTTATACGCGTTTGATGCGCTTACTGGGCAGCAAAAATGGGCAGTTCAAACGGGAGATGTTATCTTATCTTCACCTACAGTGGTCAATAATGTAGTCTATGTTGGTTCCTACGATCACCATTTGTATGCGTTTGATGCTCTCGCTGGCCGACTGAAATGGAAAGTTTCAATAGGTGACAAAATCCTCTCTTCACCTGCTGTGGCAAACGGGATTGTTTATATCGGCTCGTTTAATGGTCAATTATATGCATTTGACGCTGCAACTGGACGACAGAGGTGGGTAGCTTCGGCAAGAGATATCATTGAAGCCTCACCTATGGTAGCCAATGGGCTTGTCTATATTGGCTCATGGGATCACGAGATCTATGCATTAGATGCACTCACTGGGCATCAGAAGTGGGCAACTCAAACAGGAGGACGCATTTATGCTTCACCAATGGTGGCCAATGGGGTGGTTTATATCGGTTCAAGTGATGGAAAGTTGTACGCTTTTTCCCTTGCCCGATGAAAAGAGATTCCCCTCTATCATTTTTAAAGGGGCTAATTTGTTTGTTTTGCTTGGATGATTCGGAACATTGCCACATTTATGCTATTTTTATGGCATTCAATGAAATATTACCGAAGGATAATGACATAATAGTGAAAAGAGGATTTTCTCTTGATATCGATTGCTTTTCCTCTACTGGGAAATGAAGAGGAAGCAGCAGTTCTGCGCGTTCTGCGCTCAGGCCAACTGGCACAAGGTGAACAGGTCGCTGCTTTTGAGCAGTGCTTTGCACACATATGCCAGGTTGAATATGCTGTTGCCGTCTCTTCGGGTACAGCGGCGTTACACCTGGCTCTCCTGGCACATGGGATTGGCCCAGGCGACGAGGTCATTACGAGTGCTTTTACATTTGCGGCTACCGCGAATGTTATTTTGCTGGTGGGGGCGACCCCGGTCTTTGTGGATATCGATCCAGATACCTATACGCTTGATCCCGCGCAGATAGAGGCCGCGATTACTTCTCGTACAAAGGCTATTCTGCCGATCCACCTCTATGGCTATCCCTGTGATATGCCGCGTATCAGGCAACTGGCTCAGGCTTATCACTTGAATGTGATCGAGGATGCTTGCCAAGCTCATGCAGCGAGCATCGATGGAAAACCTGTAGGCAGCTTTGGCACAGGATGCTTTTCATTTTATCCCACCAAGAATATGACCACAGGTGAAGGAGGGATGGTGACGACCAGTGATGCCGCCGTTGCGGAACAGGTGCGCCTCTTGCGCAATCATGGGCAGGAACACCGTTACTACCATACAGGTGTAGGGTACAATGTGCGTATGAGCGAATTGCAGGCCGCCATTGGACTCGTACAGCTCACGAAGTTAGAACGATTTACCGCGCAACGCATTGCCAATGCCCACTTTTTAACGGAGCGTTTGAGGGATGTGGTGAAAACGCCCTGTGCGCGCCTGGCGTATCGTCATGTCTATCATCAATACACGATCCGGGTTCCAAACGAACGAGACGCGTGGGCGGCGAAATTGTATGAACGAGGCATTGGTACCGGCATCCATTATCCTCTCCCTATTTACGCGCAACCGTTCTATCGGGCTTCAACTTCACGTTTTCGTCTGGCTTGCTCAGCGAACGCGCTGGCGGGCACCGCGCCTCCATCACTCCCCGTCACTGAAGCAGCCGCCGCGCAGGTTCTCTCGCTTCCAGTCCATCCCGCGTTACATGAGGACGATCTTGCAACGATTGTGCGGGAGGTGCTGGCGCTATGCAAATAAAAGTAGCGGTTGTCGGCGCGGGTTCTATGGGCATGAATCACCTGCGTGTATTGAGTGATTTCGATAAAGAGCACGTCCAACTGGTGGGAGTCGCCGAAGCAACTGAACACGTTTTACAGCGTACAGTCAGCCGCTTCCACGTGGCGGGCTATTCCGATTATCGTCAGATGCTCGCAGAGACGCGTCCAGACCTCGTGGCTGTGGTTGTGCCAACGCATCTGCACTTTAAGGTCGCAGCCTATGCGCTGGAGCGTGGCATACATGTGTTGCTTGAAAAGCCCATGACGCGCACACTTGAGGAAGCGTTGGCCCTGATCGACCTGGCTCGTCAGCGCGGCGTCAAGTTAGCTGTTGGCCATATCGAGCGTTTTAACCCGGCTATTCTCCAATTAAAACGCCGCCTGGTCAATGGGGAACTGGGGACGATCTTTCACCTGCATGCGCGGCGTCTGGGCCCTTTTCCCCCGCGTATTCGCGACGTTGGTGTGACGCTCGATCTGGCGACGCACGATATCGACGTGATGCGTTATCTGACCAATGCGGAAATCGAGCATGTCTATGCGGAAACCCAGTGTCGTATTCACAGCACGCATGAAGATCTGCTCCTGGGCATCCTGCGCTTCACCAATGATGCCATTGGGATGCTCGATGTCAACTGGTTGACGCCGACCAAAGTGCGCGAGTTGAGCGTAACTGGTGAGAAAGGAATGTTCCTCGTCAATTATCTCACCCAGGATATGTATTTCTATGAAAATGATTACTCTACCACGAATTGGGATGCCCTGCGCTCTTTGACCGGGGTTAGCGAGGGCACGATGACCCGTTTGAAAGTGCAGAAAGCAGAACCTTTACGCCTGGAGTATGAAGATATGTTTGCAGCGATTCGGGATAATACTCTTCCAACAGTAACTGGTGAAGATGGTCTGGCGGCCTTAAAAATTGGTTTACAGCTTCTTAGCAACGCAGGAAAATCCAAAAGCACGATCCAGGGAACGGAGGTGTTGCATGCCAATTGAGGAGACGCAGGTTGCTGTTGTGGGTCTGGGCAAGATTGGCCTGCCTCTGGCGGTGCAGTATGCGCGTCACGGCAAACGCGTGCTTGGCTGTGATATCAACCCGCAAGTCGTCGCCCTGCTCAACGCGGGACAGTCGCATGTTCAGGAAGAGGCAGAGCTTGCCACGGCGGTTCCTCGGCTGGTGCAACAGGGTTTGCTGATGGCTACTACATGTACCACAGAAGCGGTGCGCCAATCCGCGGTGGTAGTAGTGATTGTGCCAGTGATGATCGACGAGCAATGTCAGGTGGATTTTGCGGGCATTGATGCCGCGACCAGAGCCATTGGAGCCGGGCTGCAACCTGGCACGCTGGTCATTTATGAAACAACGGTGCCCGTTGGCAGCACATCTGGACGTTTTGCTCAACTGCTGGAAGACGCTTCAACGCTCACAGCAGGTCGAGATTTTGCCCTGGCCTATAGCCCGGAGCGTGTTTCGTCTGGCACGCTTTTTCGGGATCTGCGCATCTATCCTAAAGTCGTGGGCGGCGTGAACGCGCAAAGCACTGCCGCTGCCGTCTCTTTTTACCGCTCGGTGCTGGAGGCTGAGATCATCGAGATGGCCTCGACCGACGAGGCGGAATTCGTCAAACTGATCGAGACGACCTATCGCGACGTGAATATTGCCCTGGCCAACGAATTTGCGCGCTTTGCTGATGCCGGTGGCCTCAACGTGACACCAGCTATCGCCGCGGCCAATACTCAGCCTTACTCGCATATTCACACACCAGGTGTGGGAGTCGGCGGCCATTGTATTCCCGTTTACCCTCACTTTCTGCTGGCGAGCCTGCAAGATAGACCCCTCGAACCGGCTGAACAGGAGATGCTTGCCTTGCCACGCGTAGCACGGCGTATCAATACATCGATGGAAGAGTATGCAGTAGCGCGGCTTGAGGAGCGTATGGGATCGCTGGCGGGTCAAACAGTGCTGATCCTGGGGGTAGCGTACCGGGGTAATGTGCGCGAAGATGCGTGTACCAGCGCGCGGAGATTGCAGGATGCGCTGTTAAGACGCTGCGCATCTGTCTATGTCGATGATCCATTGTTCAGTGAGCAGGAGTTATACGCGTCGGGCTACACGCCACTTAGCGCGGAGCAAGAGCATGAGGTCAGCGCCATCCTTCTCCAGGCCAATCACCAGGCATACCAATCACTCAACTTTGGCCGCTTTCCCAATTGTCGAGTGGTGCTGGATGGCCGTCAGGCGTTGGATCGTCAGCGTATCGAAGCATCTGGCATGCAGTATATCGCCATTGGAGATGGCGGACGCCCGGTCGCGGAGGATTTGCAGCGTGCATCGGGTATTTTTCCAGTATTACTAAAGGCAGAGATCCCATGCGATTAGCCTCCATTGTGGGGGCGCGCCCACAGTTTATCAAGCTAGCGGTTGTCAGTCGCGCTCTACGGCAGATGCACGACGAATTGATTATCCATACAGGCCAGCACTACGATGACAATATGTCGGCTCGATTCTTTGAGCAGCTTGAGGTGCCTGCGCCCGCTTATCACCTGGGCGTGGGTTCCGGTCTGCATGGTACACAGACGGGGCGCATGCTTGAGGCGCTGGAGCAGGTGTTGCTCAAAGAACGGCCTGATTGGGTCGTTGTCTATGGAGATACGAACTCGACCCTGGCTGGTACACTGGCTGCCGCGAAGTTGCAGATCCCCGTGGCGCATGTCGAGGCCGGTTTGCGCAGCTACAATCGGGCTATGCCAGAGGAGATGAATAGGGTCGTGACCGACCATCTCTCGGATTTGCTTTTCTGCCCAACGACGACAGCACGTAAGCAGGCCAATGCCGAAGGACTGATCCAGGGTGTAGAGGTAGTAGGAGATGTGATGTATGATCTTCTACTCCAGGTCCAGCCTGAATTGGAGGCATGTGCTGCGGAACTTTTACCGGCGTTGGGCGTGCTGCCACAATCCTATGCGCTTGTGACGGTGCATCGCGCAGCCAATACGGATGACCCGAATACCCTGTATGCTATCGCCAGGGCGTTGCATCAACTGGACCTGCCTGTGCTCTTTCCCGTCCATCCACGTACACGCGCCTGTCTGGCACACTCTGGCATTACCTGGCCACCACATGTACGTCTGATTGAGCCTGTGGGTTATATGGAAATGCTCACGTTAGAGCGGTACGCGCAGGGTATTCTGACGGATTCTGGCGGTGTGCAGAAAGAGGCCTTTTTTCTGGAGGTGCCGTGTGTGACGTTGCGTACCGAGACCGAATGGCCTGAAACGATGGAGGCTGGCTGGAATGTGCTTGCAGGTTGCGATCAGGAGGCCATCCTGGCTGCTTTCAAGCGGCCAAGACCATCC
The DNA here is from genome assembly GCA_964250225.1 of uncultured Ktedonobacteraceae bacterium. Classification (GTDB taxonomy): domain Bacteria; phylum Chloroflexota; class Ktedonobacteria; order Ktedonobacterales; family Ktedonobacteraceae; genus Paraktedonobacter. The sequence continues at coordinate 8,245 of CAXUEY010000014.1, forward strand.
GCGCCACCTTCCCGGCACTTTGGCAATGGTGACGCAGCAGTAAGGATTGCCCATTGTTTCTCTGCGGAGAAGAACAGGAGAAACAGGCCATGATCCAGATTCTCTTTATCACTCCGTATTACCCACCAGAGAAAGGGGCTCCACAGATACGGATTAGTGAAACCGCGCAGCGCCTGGTGCAGCGTGGATATCATGTGACCATTCTGACTACTGTGCCCAATTATCCAACGGGCCTCGTCGCCCGTGAATATCGTGGGCATCTCGTGCAGGAGGAGATGATCAAAGGCGTGCGTGTTGTGCGCGTATGGAGTTATATTAGCCCGAATAAAGGTTTTTTTCGGCGCATTCTGGCGCAATTTGCCTTTGCCTGGCTTGCGCCGATGCTTGGATGGAAAAGGATCGGGCACCCAGATGTGATCATTGTTGAATCACCCCCGCTTTTTGACGCATTTGCAGGGCGCATGCTAGCCTGGCTCAAACGGTGTCCTTTTATTTTTACGGTTTCTGATGTCTGGCCTGAGTCAGCAGTCCAATTGGGTATATTGCGTCAGCGCAGTCTCATTCGTCTGGCAGAGTGGTTAGAGTGGTCAACGTATCGTCGAGCAGCGCGTGTATGGGCCGTGACAGAGGGAATTCGCCATGCCTTAATCGCACGTGGTTTGCCTTCTGAACAAGTGTTTGTGCTAACCAATGGGGTCGATACCAAAACGTTTAGATCCTTACCACAAGTGCAAGCACGTACTGAGTTTGGCCTGAATGGATGTTTTATCGTGCTTTACGCGGGTACTCATGGGATTGCTCAAGGTCTGACCACTGTGTTAGATGCTGCGCAACTTCTCCGGGAGCGATCTGAGATCCATTTTGTGCTGGTAGGGGATGGATCTGAGAAAAACGACCTTGTGGCCAGCGCGCAGCAGCGCGGATTGGAGAATATCACGTTTTTCGACCCCCTGCCTCATGAGCGTATGCCACTGCTTTTAGCCGCGTGCGATATCTGTCTAGTACCTTTGAGGAAAGTGCCACTTTTTGCAGGCGCACTCCCTTCAAAGATGTATGAGGCGATGGCGTGTGCGCGCCCGATGATTCTGGGAGTCGAGGGAGAAGCACACCAGTTGGTCGTGCAAGAGGCTGGAGCGGCCATTGCTGTTGAGCCTGAGAATGCCAGCGCATTGGCATCAGCGATCCTGCGCCTATATGAGCAGCCTGAAGAGACTGCACGATTGGGAGAGCGAGGTCGGGCTTTAGTGGAAGCGCGTTTTGACCGCGATCAATTGGTCGAGAAGCTGGAGGCCCATATTCTGGCTCTGTTAAACAAACCAGAGAAAGTTTCTCTCGCAGCCACATCGCATTCGGTAGAATAGAGAACTAAATAATAACTGAATTATGGCCGAGAATGGCTATCAAGAGCAAGGAGGTAAAGGCAGTGCGACACTCTCACGATCATTCTACGCTTGCACCATCTGAGCGAACTCAGCCTGCAAAAGCGCTGCAAGAAGATGGGCAAAGCGGTCTGGAACAGGCTCAGGAAACGCTGAAAGTGCCATCTATTTCGATGTTCTATCCCTACTGGCAAAGAGCCATAGATATGCTCTCTGGCCTGGGCGGGCTGCTCGTGTTGCTGATCCTTCTACCGGTGCTGGCACCGCTGATCTATCTGGAATCTCCTGGTCCCATTTTCTATAGCCAGCAGCGTGTGGGATATCGGGGGCGCATCTTTGCGATGCATAAATTGCGTTCTATGGGTGTGCATGCCGAACAAGCTGGAAAGCCGGTCTGGGCATCTGCGAGTGATGCGCGTGTCACGCAGGTAGGTCGTTTTTTGCGCGCAACCCACCTGGATGAGTTGCCGCAGATGCTCAACATCGTGCGTGGTGAGATGAGCCTGATCGGGCCGAGACCAGAGCGACCAGCATATGTTGCCGAGCTAGAGAAGATCAATCCGCTCTATCGTTCGCGTTTCCTTGTCAAACCAGGGCTGACCGGTTGGGCGCAGGTGAAATACGGCTATGGTAGTTCCTATCATGACGAACTGACCAAATTGCAATATGATCTCTATTACATTGAGCATCAATCATGTTCTCTTGATCTACTGATTCTGATAAAGACCATTGTGGAGGTATTGCGTCATCATGGAGATAGATAATTCTATGACATCCGAGGGACAAAAAATGCGCTCCCCACGCACAAGTCCACTCCCATTTGCTCTGCCACATATTACGCAGGCAGAGATTGACGAGGTAGTGGATACCCTGCGCTCTGGTTGGCTCACCACCGGCCCCAAAACGAAGCGTTTTGAGCATGAATTTGCCGAACGCGTGGAATCGCCTTACGCGGTTGCGGTGAATTCGGGCACGGCTGCCATGCACCTCGCGCTGGATGCCATTGGGTTACAAGCTGATGATGAAGTGATTGTCCCTGTCTATACGTTCACCTCTACTGCCGAGGTCGTGACCTACTTCCACGCCCGACCTGTCTTTGTCGATGTTGATCCTGTCACCTGCAACCTGGACGCAGCCCTGCTAGAGCAGCACATCACGCCGCGTACCAGGGCGATCATGGTCGTGCATATTGCCGGCTTGCCTGCCGAGATGGACGCTATTTTGACGCTTGCTCATACCTATCATCTGCCGGTGATAGAAGACGCAGCGCACGCTTTCCCCGCGAAATATAAAGGCCGCATCATCGGGTCTATCGGCGATCTGACGGCGTTCAGTTTCTATGCTACCAAGAGCCTGGCAACGGGTGAGGGAGGCATGCTCACGACAGCAAATCCTGAATACGCGGAACGCGCTGCTATCATGGCACTGCATGGGATCAGCCGCGACGCCTGGAAGCGCTACAGCACGGAGGGTTCTTGGTACTACGAGGTACTCCAGGCAGGCTACAAATATAACATGACCGACCTGTCTGCGGCCCTGGGTCTCCACCAGTTAGCGCGCAGCGAGTGGCTGCTAGAGCGCAGGCGCGCGATTGCCCGGCGCTATACCGAGGCGTTTGCCCATTGGCCTGAGCTGGAGACGCCCGCGCAGCCAGCTCACAGCGAACATGCCTGGCATCTCTATATCCTGCGCCTGTGCGAAGAGCGCCTGACCATTACGCGTGATGCGTTTATTCAGGCGCTCACTCAGGCCAAAATCGGGACAAGCGTGCATTTTATCCCACTACATCTGCATCCTTTCTATCGCGATACCTATCACTTAGTAGCCCACGACTTTCCCAATGCCCTGCGTGCCTATCAACGCGCGATTTCACTGCCCATCTATCCGGGCATGACCGATGAAGATGTCGAAGATGTTATCGCCGCAGTTGAACAGATTGTTGAGGCACACAAGCGATGAGGCAGAGGATCCTTCCAGTAGCACTTATTACTACTCTGTTCTTAGAAGTGATAGCTGTATTGCAGATTATTTCGGGTATCCATCTCTTTTTCGCAAGCATTGTTCTGGGTGGAGCGCTCTCGGCCTTGCTGTCATTGGTCTGTTTCAAAATGCTCTCCCCATTGCGTGCTAGACTGAACATCAACGTCGAGGACCTGTTGGAGCGTCAGATGGTACCTTTTGAGGGCACAGACATGTTGACCGTTCTTCATGGACAGGTGATCCTGGTCACGGGTGCTGCTGGCTCGATTGGTACGGAACTGTGTCGGCAATTGCTGGGGTATGCGCCAGCGGTGCTACTTGCATTAGACACCAATGAGACAGGGCTTTTTGAGCTTGCCGAGAGTATTCGCACGCATGTATATGGGACGCGGATGCGTCTTTGTATTGGGGATATTACGGATAAAGACGGTCTGGCCAGTCTTTTTGCCAGAGAACAACCAACCATCGTTTTCCATGCAGCAGCCTATAAGCATGTGCCGTTACTCGAACAATTTCCTGATCAGGCAGTGCGCACCAATATCCTGGCCACCTACCATCTGTGCCGTTTAGCCCAGGAGCATAAAGTTGAGCGTTTTGTCTTTATTTCAACAGATAAAGCGGCTGAGCCGGTGAGTGTGATGGGTGCTTCAAAGCGCGTGGGAGAAATGATTGTGCAGACGTTGGAGCAAACCCCAGGCTGCTCAACCTGTTTTTGCGCGGTGCGCTTTGGCAATGTGCTGGGGAGCCGTGGAAGCGTGGTGCCGATTTTTTCCCGCCAAATTGAGCAAGGAGGGCCTGTGACGGTCACAGATCCCGCGGCAACGCGTTACTTTATGAGTATTCCAGAAGCCTGTGGACTGGTGATATGCGCGGCAACAATGGCGGTACAGGGAGGACTTTACTTGCTGGATATGGGGAAGGCCATGCGTATTATGGACCTGGCGCGCAAGATGATCCATTTGCACGGCTTCGTAGCAGATCGGGATATCTCCATTGTGTACACGGGCTTGCGTCCCGGTGAACGTTTGCACGAGACGCTTGTGGCGGCTGGTGAAGAACTCATGCCCACCGAACATAGTAAAATTTTCTGCGTTATACACAAGGGAGCGTTACCAACCTTTGCCGCAGTCATCCAGTGGATACATATGCTCGAAGATAGCCTCAGGCGTGGGAGGCGCACGCAACTCCGTGAGCAGCTTTTTAAGATTGTCCAGCAGATCAGTGCCGACCATACTGCTTCATTGTTGAACCACCACGAAGAGCATAAGTGTGATAGAAGGATAACAAGTAATTGAGGATCTATACATTAACCCAGTTGCTGCGCTTGAAATAGAAGGAGCTGAAATATGTTTGAACCACCAGAAAATATGCCTGAGAGATCTGAAAACACCTCTGAACTGCTCGAAACCGGGTCAAAGGTAATCAAAGAGGTGCATGAGGCACCGAAAGAAATTCCCAATGCAACTAAGGCGATGCATGAGGCAGCAGAAGGAAATTCAGATGTAATTGAAAAAGCATGTGAGGTAGCGAAAGAAGCTCCAGATACCACTGAAAAGCTGCCAGCAGTACACAGGGATAGCTCAGACGGAATGAAAGAGGGCCTTGAGATCTCTGAAAATACGTCAGAGGCACCCGCAGATGTGTCTCAGACAGGTAAAAATATACCTAAAATTGATGAAGAAAAGTTTATAACGGCAAAAAGTGCATCTACAACGACAAAAAATTTGCCAGGTATATTCAGAGCCAGAAAACTCAGAACGAGAAAACGCAGGACAAAAAAGTTTTTCATAAGCATTGGTCTGTTGTGTTTGCTGCTCTGTTTGTTAGGGAGCGGAACGATCTTTGAACTGCTGCAATATCAGCAGGAATATCACAAAGATCTCACACTGGCCCAGGCAGGTATCCAGCATCTGCGCAAAGCCGAGGCCCTTTTAGCGCCATTATCGAAAGATCCGCTCAACTCGCCGGCGATTACACAGGCGCAGCAAGAGTTTAGTATGGCACTTTCCTCATTTCAGCAAGTAAGCACCGATCTCAAAACACTACCAGGCATCAGCACATCTGTGCCGGTCTATGGCTCAAAGTTGACGGCGGCTTTGCATGTATTACCACTGGCCATTGAAGTATCCCAGACAGGTATTCTGGCGTGTCAGACCCTCAACCTCCTGATTCCCCCCTTGCACAATCCTATGGGCACGACCGGACTGCGGCTCACCCAGGCGGACCTCACTACAACAAGCCAGAATGTGCAACATATACAGGCGATGCTGAATCTTATGGGCAATCAAGTTGATCATTTACAGCCAAATGACTTGCAACTCGATCCGAGTCTGGGAAAATTTATCGGCATATTCCGTAAGGACATCCCACACTTGCAGGATATACTGAACCAGGTTCAGGGCGTCCTGGCTATTGCTCCAGTTGTTCTTGGGGTCAATACGCCCGCTAATTATCTGATTGAAGTCATGGATTCTACCGAATTGAGGCCGGGTGGTGGTTTCATTGGTAATTATGGGATTATGACCCTTACCGGCGGTCATATCACAAATATGTCTATCACCGATATCGATCTGATTGATAAACCTTTTGAAATGGCTGGTCATACCATTTCCTATCCACCAGCTTATACCTGGTTTGACCTGGCGCCACAAAGTTGGAGTTTGCGCGATTCGAATCTCGACGCAGACTTTCCGACAGATGCGCGCTATGGCGAGCAGTTATATGCACAGGAGGGAGGCAATGTGCCTCTTCAGGGCGTTATTGCGATCACACCCTGGTTTATGCAAGGAATATTGAACATTACCGGACCCATCGACATGCGGCCAGAATATAATGAAACGGTGACGGCCCAGAATGTGATTGATCGTATCCATTTTCACCAATTGGGCAAAGGCGTTGAGGGGAGCGAACTTATTCCATCGCCTGATGGACATTCATCATTGCGCAAACGCTTTACCTCTTATCTGGCCGAGCATGTGTTAGCGCGTGTCCACCAACTGTCAGTGTCTTCTGCACTATTTAGTCATTTTTCTACACTACTGCTGAACTCGTTGCGTGCCAAAGACTTGCAGATATATTTCAATTCCAATGGAGCAGAGAAGTTGTTACAACAGTATCAATATAGTGCGACCATTCAAGCTGCACCTGGGGACAGCTTCTTTGTCGTAGACGCAAATGTCGCTGCTGATAAAGCCAATGAATTTATCACCTATACCTCACATGACCAGGTCACCATTGATCCCGCAGGAAATGCCCGGCATCATACAACCTTGAGCTATGCCTGGAATATTCCTGGTCAAGACTACGGCTCCTCTCTCTATCGTGACTATGTGCATATCTATGTGCCGCCTGGGAGCAGTTTGCAGGCACAAAATGGCTGGCAGTCACGAGGCACAGGCCAGGTGTTTGGGCGCGAGGTATGGATGGGTTTCTTTACGCTGACAGCGGGTCAAACTCAGGTGATTACGCTTGATTGGGTTATTCCAGCAGCAGCACAAAAGGACGCGTCCGGCGTCTGGCACTATCACGATCTGATCCAAAAGCAGGCAGGTGACACATGGATATTCGACCTGCAAGTCGCGTTGCCTGCATGTGCTGTAATCGACAAGACATCAGGAGGGTTGGTAACCAGGGCCAAACAACTAGCAACATTTTCTGGCTCTTTGAGCGAAGATAAAAGCTTTGGAGTTGATTATATCTGTCAGTAAAGAGGGCATTCGGGAACGGAAGGCATCCAGAGTATGGCCTTTTTTAAAGAAAGACGAAGTGAGGCATGGTAATTGAAAAAGTATTAAGCGGAAACTATTTGAAAGAACGGAGCAAAATTACTCTTTTGCTCACTACCGTTCCCTTTCTTCTCGTGATTTTACTGACGTTATTGCTGGATGGATTGATCGGTAACCATTTGCTTGTCAGAATTATCAGTATGGGAGTTATCAGCTTCCTGTTGATGGTCCCGATCATTATTGTACGGCGGGACGAAGTCGCAGCTGCCTTCTGCATAGTGGTGCAGATATATGTTGACTTCTATTTAGGCACGCGTTTTATAGGGCTAGGACTTGTCATCCTATTGCTTCTGGTTCGCTACCTGACCCGTTCGCCTCGACACCCCTGGATTCTTCCACGCTGGCGCTGGTTCTGGGTTCTTCTGCTTGGCGTGGCAATTTTCCCGGCACTGCGTGGGTATACGCTGGCGAGTGGCGTGAGCTATTACCTCACTATATTGTTTGCTGCGTTTCTCTTCTTCTGGCTGGGAAATGTGCTTGCCCAGGACATGACAGGTGTGCGGCGCTTCTTTAGTATCCTTGCCGCTGTGAGCACTCTGCTTGCCATTATTACCCTGGTCCAGTTGCTGACTGGTAAGCTTTTATTTTATTCTCCTCGTTACGCCCAATTTATGGAACAGGTGGGAGACTTCCAGTTGTTTACCGGGAGCTCTATCTATCGCATCGGAGGATTGTTCGTTAACCCCGACTGGAATGGTGCATTCCTTGCTCTTGTGGTTTTTTTTCCACTGAGCCTCTTTTGTGTCAGTTCAACGCTGCGCCTAAAAGCCGTATACCTTGCCGAAGTGCTTCTCATCCTCCTGGCCTTACTTGCTACCTATACTACCGGGGCCTGGATTGCTGCTATTGCTGGTATTTTTGTGTTCCTGGCTTTGATCGGGAATATGCGTTCACGCCTGTTTTTCGTCGGCTTTATTGCATTGATCTCATTAGTATTGCTGATCTTCTTTCAATCACAACTTATCCACCAGTTCCAGCATGCTAGTTCAGTGACTGATTTCATGATACGTGTGACTGCCTGGCAGATGGGTATCCGGGTGATAGAGGCATTTCCACTCACAGGTATTGGTATGGGACTATACGCCTATCTCTATCGCGCGCAAGTCTATCATATAGCAAGTCCATATTATCGGGAATTAGGAACCCCGCTGAATTCCTACCTGGAAATACCTACTATGGGGGGCCTGCCGCTGGGTATCGTATTTCTTGCTTTGCTCTCCCTGGCTCTGTGGTGGGCCTGGCGCAATTGGAAGCAGGCTAAGGCTCAAAACCGTATGTTGCTAGCTGGAGGCATCGCTACTGTGGTGGCTTTGAGTATCAACAGCCTCGGCAACCAGGGCTGGACCATTGCCCCGCTGGCGGCACTTGGCTGGCTGATCCTGGGTATGCTCTCCTCTCCTCTGCTTGCGAAAAGTTTACAGCATCCAGCAGGCCATGCCGCCACAAAACAGGAAACCTATGAAAAGAATCAGCTTAGTCAGGGTGAGTGAGTACGAGGAGAAAACGTTCGCTCGATGAAAAGAATCAGGTTAGTCGAAATGATAGGAGATAAGGATCTGCCTTTGCAAATACCAATGGAAGAGCAAGATTTCAATGGGTCGGCTCAGGCTGCTCAAGACTATCAATTTGACCTTTCTGATGTCTCAAATATGTCTACCGCGAGCTTGCCAGTTGTGATACTTCCGCTCCAGGTTAATTCTGCCCAGCAGGTCCAGACAGCCAGGATTGTTAGTCTAGAGAGCCAGGCCGCCTTATTGCGCAAGTTTGCCACCAGTTCAGGGATTTATGGACTGGCCGCCGCTGCTAGCCCGCTGATTTCTCTTGTCCTTACACCTTTCCTGGCCCATAATTTGACGCCTACAGATTATGGGGTGCTGGCTATCCTTAACACCGCTATGAGCCTGATAGGGGGCATTACGCAACTTGGGCTTTCTTCTGCATTTTTTCGTGCCTATAATTATGATTATCCAGAGCAACGAGATCGCAGAGCAGTTATTGCAACAACAACAACATTGCTCTGCCTCATCTCTCTGCTAGCGATGTTTGCGAGCATCTTCCTGGCTCCACAGTTGGCCCAACTCTTATTGGGGAGCGAGCGCTATGCTCTTGACGTCTCTCTAGCAGGTGGTGTGATCCTGTTGCAAAATCTGACCGTGCCAGGATTGGCCTGGCAACGTGCAGAAAACCGCCCATTCCTCTACTCTCTTCTTTCTCTAAGTAATCTCCTGGGTACGTTGCTTGCGACACTTCTTCTCGTGGGAATATGGCGTGGTGGTGTTATTGGTGCAATCATCGCCAATGGTCTTGGCTATGCCTGTATAGTGCTCTGCACACTTCCGATCATTTTTTTTCGCAAAGGCATCAAAATACGCCTGGATATTATGCGCAATATGCTCGCATTTGGCGTTCCCCTCGTCCTGAGTTTTGTCTCGTACTGGATACTCCAGCTCTCGGATCGTTACCTGCTCAGCCTTTTTACATCGTTAGCGCAGACCGGGAGATATACCGTAGCCTATACATTGGGATCAGCAATCTCCGCTGTGGTTATTGGGCCATTCACTTTGGCGTGGCCGACAACGATGTTTAGCATAGCCAAACGTGAAGATGCTGCCGAGGTTTTTCAACGTATCTTTCGCTGGATGAGTCTGTTTCTCCTTTTGGCTGCCTTTGGACTCGCACTTGCTGGTGTCTTCCTGCTGGACCTCCTGTTTCCCAGGACCTATGACTCAGCTGCTCCTGTGATCCCTATCGTAGCCATATCTATCGTTTTTTACGGTATGTACTATATTTTCTCAATAGGAATCAATATTAAGCGAAAAACCTGGCTTGCCTCTATCTATATAGGAGTAGCTGCTCTCCTGAATATTGCTCTTAATCTGGTTTTGATTCCTTCCTACGGTATTATAGGAGCAGCTGCCTCTACCTTTCTGGCATACGCCGTGCTTGCTATGCTGGCCTATCTCGTGAATCAGAAGATGTATCCTATTCGCTTTGAAATTGGTCTCTTTAGTCTGGCACTGGTACTGGGTAGTGTTCTCTACATAGGTAGCGAATGGTTTGCGGCTCGTATCGGCGCGGAAACGTATCTCGCGCTGGGCATCTCTTTTTGCGCGCTCTGTTTCTATGGTGGATGCCTGGTTTTGCTCCTAAAGTTGCCACGACACAAGGTGAAAAAAGTGGCCTCAGGAACATTAGGAAAGGAAAGTTCATGGAAAAACTCTTATTAAAGGATGGGCCAGCTGTACAAAATGCTCAACTTTCCGCAAAGATATGCATGCATGTGCCAGGATCTGCCCGCAATGACGTTCGCGTCATGCGGGAAGCAACAGCGCTGGTGAAAGCAGGCTGTACTGTCTGTATCGTTGACGTTGTAAGCGATCCTTCACTCCCTTGGGAAGAAGAAATTCAGGGCGTTCAGGTCAAGCATATTCTCTGTCCTGCATGGTCAGTCTCGGCGCGTTTCAAGCTCTGGTTTCTCATAAAAGCGTTCAGGTTGATCCTACAAAGTTTGAGGGTACTTCTAAGGGTTCAGGCAGATGCCTATCACGCGCACGATGAGGGCGCATTGCCAGCGTGTTCTATCGTGGCCTGGTTGCGTCACAAACCCCTTATTTTTGATGCTCATGAGCTTCCCTTTGAGCAAGATAGCTATAAACGTTGGCCGTGGCTTCATGCGCTGGCGCAACGGATCATTGCCATGATCTTGCCACACTGTGCCGGGACGATTACCGTGTCCTCTCCGATTGCCAGGGAGATAGCAGCACACTATCACCCTAAATCAGTCACCCTGGTGCGCAACATCCCCCCTTACCAACCTGTAGCCAGAAGTAAGCGATTGCATCAAGCATTAGGGCTTAATCCGCATGTGCGCCTGGCGCTTTATCAGGGTGCACTGCATCCCGACCGTGGGCTAGAGCGTATTGTCAGGGCAGCACGCTTTTTAGACCCAAACATCGTCATAGCACTTATGGGTTCTGGTTCGAAAAAAATCCTGGCAGACCTGGAAAAATTAATTATAAGCGAGGGTGTAGTAGATCAAGTCAAACTATTGCCTGCGGTTCCCTATGAGCAGTTGTTAACCTGGACAGCTTCAGCGGATATTGGTCTGGCTATTTATCCACTGGACTCGCAGAACGTTCGTTGGTGTTTGCCAAATAAACTGTTTGAATACTTGATGGCTGGTGTGCCGGTTCTGGCTTCGCAACTAGAAGCAGTTGCAGAGATCCTGACCACCTACGAAGTCGGGCGGACCATTCCTTCATTGACCCCCGAAGCAGTGGGTGCGGCCATCAACGCCTTATTAACGGATGAGGCCACCTTAATTGTGATGCGTGAGCATGCGCTGTGGGCGACTGAGCAAGAACTGTGTTGGGAACGAGAATGCTCTCATTTGTTGTCTCTCTATAGAAGCGTAACCGCAGCTTGCCATGAATAATGTAGGAAATATGCTCTTTAGGCAGTTATTTCGATAGAAAGATAGAATTATATGAAAATATCTATACCGGTGAATGCATCTGCACAGATATGCATCACCCCGCTCCAGAAACCCGTCAAAGTGTGTATGCATGTTGTAAGGCAGGCACGCGATGATGTTAGGGTGATGCGCGCGGCTGAAGCACTGGCAGCAGGGGGATTTGCTGTCTGTGTGGTCGATGTTGAAAGTGACGCTACACGCCCGGCTGAAGAGCTTCTCCAGGGGGTTTGCTTCAAGCACCTTGCGGTGTCCAGGGAGTTCGTGGCCACGCGGTTTACAAAATGGACACTTTTCAGAGCTATACGCATGTTCTTCAGGAGCGTGTGTCATTTGTTAGGGACACATGCGGATATCTATCATGCACATAATGAAGTAGCATTGCCTGCCTGTGCCATCGCCGCCTGGCTGCGTCGTAAACCACTCATCTTTGAGGCGCATGAATTGCCTTTGAACTATACAAGTATTCGCTGGCCCTGGCTACTCGCGCTCTTCAATCGCATGCTGAAACTTGTTGTACCGCGTTGTAGTGGGGTGATCAGCGTTTCACCCCCGATTGCGCACGTAATGAGCGAGCGGTATCACCCCAGGTCGGTGACGCTGATCCGTAATATCCCTCCTTATCAACAGGTGGAGCAAAGCGACCGCTTGCGCCAGGCGTTGAGACTGGGTCCACAGATACGCCTGGCGCTTTATCAAGGGGCGTTGCAGGAGGATCGTGGCTTAGAGAACTTGATCTATGCTGCACGGTTTCTGGAGCCTGATACAGTGATTGTGCTGATGGGACCAGGTGAGGAGAACATGCAGAAGTACCTGGCAGGCATCATTGCCAGCGAGGGGGTCGAGGACCGCGTGAAGCTCTTACCACCAGTGCCGTATCGCGAATTATTAACCTGGACAGCCTCAGCAGATCTTGGCCTGGTGATCTTTGATCCTACGTACACGTTGAAAATAAAGCTGTGCCTGCCCAACAAGCTCTTTGAATACCTGATGGCCGGGCTACCAGTGCTTTCTTCAGAACTGGTAGCTGTCACAGAGTTGCTGCAAATGTACAGAGTGGGAAAAGTCGTTTCCTCGTTGGAACCGCGAGCAGTGGGGATGGCTATCAACACATTGCTGGCCGATCAAGTAACTCTGGCTGAGATGCGTATAAATGCCCTGCAAGCAGCACGCGAGGTATTCTGTTGGGAGCAGGAGCACAAACACTTATTGAACCTGTACCATACTATTGTGACACACCAGGAAGGGAATTTATAGATATGTGTAATCAAGAGACACAAAAGAGCAACAGTTCGATGACTCCGCTCCATGCTCCCTCCAAAAAGGGTTGGCAGGCTTTTCAGATTGTCTTTGTGTTTCTGGTGATTGGCATTGAGGCTATTGCGAATATATTTGTGACCCTGCCTGCCTCGTTCGTTATACCTGTTACAACTGCCATACCTGCTACAACCGCTATGCCTGCTGTGCCAGGTAAGTATGCTACACCCACATGGCTATGCCAGCATGCCGCTGAGACAGCAAACCCTGTGCAGGCGGAAAACAACTGCTCTGGTACGGGAAATTGGCGCCCAGATCATCCACTCGGCCCTGAACATGCCATTGAAGGTTTCACCGCGCCAGTGAGCGTGCAGGCAGGCGAATCACTCAAACTCTACGTATCAACAACAGCTTCTACCTACACGTTTACTGTATATCGTATGGGTTGGTACAATGGCCTGGGTGGACGTCTCGTCTACTCATCTCCCCACTTAATGGGCATTCAGCAGCCCGCACCGACTATTGATCCTCTCACGCGTATGGTGAGCTGCAGCAACTGGTCCTCTCAAGTGGCTCTCTCGACTCTGAAAAACTGGGTGAGCGGGGTGTATATCATTAAACTGCTTGCTGGAGGATATATACGCTATATTTCTTTTGTGGTGCGCAATGACCAGAGCCATTCAGCACTTCTCTTTCAGACGAGCGTACTCACCTATGAGGCATATAACTCATGGGGAGGCTATAGTTTGTATACTGGCTCAGCCATACAAGGAAAGCCAGCCAGTTGGAATCGGTCCTATGTGGTCAGTTTTGATCGGCCTGATAATAGAGGAGATGGTCTTGGCGATTTCCCCATCTATAACGAGTATAATATGCTCCGCTGGCTTGAGCGTTCCGGCTATGATCTCTCATACAGCACTGATATCGATACTGACCTGCATCCAGCAACCCTGCTTCAACACCGCCTTTTTCTTGTTGTTGGGCATGACGAGTATTGGTCCACAGCTATGCGCAGGAATGTGACTACTGCTCGCGATAAAGGCGTATCGCTCGCTTTTTTTGGTGGGAATGATGTCTACTGGCATGTGCGACTTCAAAACAGCCCGTTAGGATCTGACCGCGAAGTCACCTGTTATAAAATAGGCTACTTTGGTGATAATGTGGTTGATCCGTTAGCCGCATCTGATCCCAGCGAAGCAAACGCGCTTTGGCGCGCAGCACCACTTAATCAGCCTGAAAACGCGTTGCTTGGTGAGATGTATAGCGATCATGTTGCTCCTTCTCCTCTCGTACTCACCAACGCTGCCCAGCCCTTTTTTGGTGATACCCCTTTCCACGCGGGCAGCAAGATAGATGACGTGGTAGGTGGTGAGTATGATCATATCTTTCAGAATGGGGCGACCCCTGCTAATCTTGTGACTCTAGCCGCTTCGCCTGTGCATTGTGTAACATCTAATACATGTCTTACAAATAGGGATGTAGCTAATGCAACGCTTTATAAGGCTTCTAGCGGTGCCAGCGTCTTTGATGCAGGAACCTTCTTCTGGGGCTGGGGACTCGACAATGACGCGTTCGATCCTGCATCTCCCCTTCCCACCCATGCTACATCTGCGTTTCAGCAGTTTACTGCGAATCTTCTGGCGTACTTACTGAAGTAACCAGGGTATTTCTTTGTGGTAATAATGGAAAGTACGTATATGCAAACAACAGATTACAAGAAACAGGAAATTCCTTTAAGGCAGTATAGCGCATATCTGAAGAGAAACGGAGGTCGTGTTATCCCTGGCTCAGCAGGAACTTGCTGGACCAACTATGAAGGGGGCGCAATGATGCGTATTCCCAAATTCTCTCTAGGATCTCCTACTCCCCACGAGATACGACAGGTTTTCTGGCAGGGCAGGGCGGCAGTTGCGAGCTACCTTCTCGAACCAGGTGCATACCATCCAGCCAATGCCTGGTTGTATGTTTGTACCAATCAGACGTATGCGCTTGATACATTGGCACCTTCTATGCGTAGAAATGTACGCCGTGGACTCGCAGCATTACGCATTGAATTCCTTCCAGAAGAAGAGCTACTTGCTCACGGCGCCCAGGCTTTCTGTGATACGCGCCGTCGCGCTGGTTTGAATGATGGCACAGTGGAAATATTCCGTCGTTCCATCACAGGCCATGCTCGTCTGGAGACAGCTGCTTTTCTTGGCGCGTGGAAAGGAGATACATTAGCCGCGTTTTTGACGATTACGGTCGTAGATGACTGGGCGGAATTTGGCTGTTACTCAGCAGATGCTTTTCTACAGCACAGGCCAAACGATACATTGATGTATAGCGCGCTTTCATACTATCTCGTTGAACGCAAATTGCGTCTGGTCAGTTATGGTTTGAGTTCGATTCAAGCGGAAAGCAATGCCGTTGGGCTTCATCGGTTTAAGCTAAAAGTTGGCTTTGAAGCTCGACCAGTCCATCGTGCTTTTGTTCCTCATCCACTTTTGCGCCCTTTCATCAATCACTGGACGCTCGCAGGCGTGCATGCAGCCCTACGCTTCAGGCCCACAGATCGTCGTCTGAAAAAAGTGGGTGGAATACTCGAATATATGCTTGGTGTGAATCATATGCCAGGACTCTATGAAAAAAGTGCAGCCGTTGAACAGCGGGGAGAAGAGTATGTTGAGCTGGGAAACTCTTAGTACAACGACGCGGTACGGACAATACTCATCTGCTATTGAGCGCAGCGTCCTCACACATGCACTTGAGGTAGCTGGTGCGCCGACTACCTCGCTCGAAATTGGCTGTGAAGGGGGACGATGGGCAAAACTCCTCGCGCAATACGGCTGGCAGATGACGTGTACAGATGTGAACGCTCAAGCTCTTGAGATATGCCAGCAGCGTATTCCCTCCGCGACTTGCCTGCTCATGCAGCCGGAAGAGGCGCGTTTACCACTGCCAGACGCGAGCCAGCATTTGCTTGTCTGCATCCAGGTTGGGCCAGTCGTTCATGCCGACTGGTTTCTCAACGAAGCTGCCCGTGTGCTTGACCGTGGCGGGATTCTGATGAGTGTGATATGGAATCGCACATCCTGGCGCGGGCTGCTCTATCACCATGTTCCCGCTCTACGCGGCGGGAATAACTACTGGTATGGTTATCCACTCTCCTATCCTCGTTGGCGCAAAGGTCTCCTGGAGCGTTTCACGCTTGTACATGAGGAAGGGTATAGCTGGCTCCCCTTTCACCGAGGAAGTAATGCCTCAATCATTCCCCTGGCAGCGAAGGTAGAACGCCTTCTGTTTTTTCATCGCCTTCCACTATTTAGCCCGATGATTGCCTTTATTGCAAAGAAAAGATGAGGAGCTAAAACGAGCGTATCTCTGGCGCAAAGAATGTCGCGCGCCATATGGCACGCCTGAGCATCTCGGCGGTATGCTTTGTGGCAACGTAGTCCCTGGCCAGTTCTCCCATTTGACGGCGTGCATCCTCGTCGTTGCACAGAGACATGAGTGCTGTGGCGAAGGCGCTGGCGTCGCTGGACGGGATAGCCAGGCCACGTCCTTCAGCCAGCAATCTGGCGTTGGATGTGGGAACCAGCGAGGCCACAACTGCACAGCCAGCCGCCATCGCTTCGAGTACCGCCATCGAATTGACGCCGCGTGTCCCGGTGTAGAGAAAAATATCAGAGATGCTGAGGAGCATGGCTACCTCGGCAGCGTTCGCGTCGCCCCACAAGATGCATGTCTCGTCCAGCTTGTATCGCTGGATATCAGCCTGCACCTGCGCGCGTAAGGGACCGTCTCCAGCGATGAGTACCCTCACACGCGCCTGGACTTCTGGCGGCAGGGCTGAGATGGCCTGGGCGATGCCAGCCAGGGCAGTATCCAGGCCCTTTTCTATAGCCAGGCGGTTAATCATCGTAATCAGGATAGCCCCCTCAGGCATGGCCTGTTCTGCCCGCCGCTGCGTACGAGATGCGGTATCAAGCTGCGGAAAACGGGCCATATCAACCAGAAAATCATAGCGAATAATACGGCTGGGATGCACATGCAGGTGTTGGCGACAGACCTCTGCCGTTTCATCGCCTGCAAGCAAATAGAGATCGGTGAAGTGCGCGCAGATACGTGCAAGGAGCAGCAGTGAGGGCCAGTAACAGGCGAAGCGTAGTTGGGAGATGAGACGTTTTTGCCAGGGATACGCCTGCAAGTCGCGCACCTGTTCCTGGCGCAGAGCTGGATGAAATAACGTGGGGATATTTCCATGATCGATGGATACCACCCGCGCTCCTGCTAGCTTGCCAGCCAGCGCGGCAAAAGCACCAGTAGAGATCCCATCCTGGGGAAGAATGAGGCGGCAATTGGGGTTACGGCGTAAAAACGTGACGATCTTAGTGAAGCCAGCCAGTGTATAGAGCCATACGTTGGGAAATTGCCAGGTGCGCGTGAAGCTATTCCCGAATGTCTCGATCTCCAGTTCCGCCGCGTCCTGTCCTTTATAATTGGTGAGATAGACCATCTGCCACTGCTCACGCATGGTCTGGGCGATGCCCACGAGGACACTGCGCATGCCGCCAGATATCGGAAACTGAGGGATGGGCACGCAGACCCGCTCCGGTGCGTCTGGCTCGCTGGCAACTGGTGCTCCAAAGATCAAACGGCGCACCGCTGTTTTCAGTGTGAGATGAGAAGGAGCCTCTCTTCTGCCTGCTAGCCAGGAAGCCACACGAGAACTGATCCGGCTTTGATACCCCGCCCAACGTTGCGCCAGCGCCGCGCAATGCGCACAACCAGAGAATCTGGCCAGAGCTTCAAGCAGCGTGATATGCAGCGCGTGCGAGCGTCGAGAGGCCAGGTGCCGGTAAAGGAGATGATCGCGCGTCCAATAACCAGTATCAAATCTCTCAAACAAGCTATGCAGTGTGACTAAACCGCGCTGGATGAGTGTATCTAGACACTTTTCCTGCGTACAGGCGACGTAATCGTAGAGTCCGCACAGTGCCAGGAGATGACCGCTCAGCATATGCGCCGCTGGATAAACTGCTATCTCCTCAAAAAACAGGCCATCATCATACAGAGATGCGCTGACTCCACCATCGAGAATATCCAGTTCAAACATATGCACAGCCCTGCGAGCCGCTTGCAAGAACACCTCTTCGCTGGTTAATTGATACGCGCGCACAAGCACCGAGATCACACAACTTTGTGTTACAGCAGATAAGTGATGCTGAGGTGCGTAATACTCGGATCGCGCATATGGGATGAACCAACCGCTGGCCCCATTCTTCATCTGCACCTCATGTTTGAGCAGCCAGCAAGCATAAGCTAGAAATGTCTCCCGCTGCTCCTCCTTCCTCTGTACACGATAGGTATTCCAACATACAAGCGCAGATTGCGCGATAATAGTAGGATGACATGGTGAAGATGCAATCATATCAGAGAGAGCATTAAAATGTATACCCGTATACCCAGATAGCGTATGCAACAGAGTACGTGGATCGATTGGATAAGGGCGTAACTCAGGATGACTCATTGCTCGTCCTTTAACACGATGATCTCGTTCCATCTCTCTTGAGGTATGGCGAGAGTGTAGCAGCAACTACGTGCAAAGTCAACCTTGCTGTGCTTTAAAAAGCGCAAAGAACAGTGCCATCAATCCATGCTCATGGATTGGCCTTCTTGCGCTCAGCTCGCTGTGCTTGATCCTGGAGATCTTCCATATTTACTCCAGTCTATTATCTCCCCATTTCTATACTGGCGATAGATGGTCTTTGGTCGCACTGTCCAATGCTCATTGATAAAACGAATTGCATGTTCTGAGATCTCCCCGACATGAATGTGCAGGGCTTTCAAGCCCGATTTCTGTACGAGATGAAAGGAACGACTGTATGAGATTTATTGTTCGAAAAACATGGCTTTTTGCAGCCTGCGCGCTTTTTGTCCTGACCTGCTTACCTGGAACGGTCCTGGCAGGCTCTCGCGTGAGCTTTATTTCACTTGAAGCAACGGCAACGCCTGAGCCACCACAGGCAACCTCGCCGACGCCTGAGCCGCCGTTGATGACATCACCAACCCCAGATCCATTGCTGACGACCTCGCCAACGCCTGCGCCGCCACAAACGATATTACCGACGCCTGAGCCACCGCTGATGACGTCACCAACTCCCGCGCCGCCAGAGACAACACCGCCCAATCCGTTACCAACCGTCTCTGTCCCACCAGTGCCGGACCCGTCAGATCCGTCAGAGCCTGTGCAAGACCCAACCGTCTCTGTTCCACTTCCGCCATTGCCGTTGCCAACGTTACCACCGTTGCCGACACTCCCACCGTTGCCGACGCTGCCAATTAACAGTGGCTTTTCAGGCCGCTAGAGCTTTGCATACCTGCTCAACCCTGCTCTGCCTGGAGCAGTTGGCACGCCATCTGGAATAGTGGGGGGTGGGTTCCAATAATAGCCACTCCCCACTATTCCAGATGGAAAACGTTTGTGGCATGGCAGTTTTTAAGCACAGTTGTTTGTATGGGGAAGCGTGACGCCTGCCTATGTGCCATAATGGGGATGGTAATGTATTACACAGAGATTGGTGGATGTTTTGCTGTGCTGAGAGAAGGTTTGTATCGTCTGCTGGGTTATGCTGCGGCGAGCTTTTTTCATGGATTGAACCTGCTGATGGGGGGCAATTTGCCGCCCTTTGGCAGCGTTTACGTGGTGGTGAGAGAGCAAGGACGCTATCTCCTGCTGGAACAAATGGATGGGACCGTGGTTTTGCCTGGCGGCTTTATGCGCTGGCACGAGAAGCCGCCGGAGACGGGCCGACGCGAATGTGAAGAAGAGACAGGCATACAGGTGCGCGTAGGCGAGATGGTCGAGTGTTTCTCCTGTCCGGCCACCGCGCATTCTCATATGAGCACGCTGGCCCTGATCTATCGCGCGGAAGTCAGCGGCGGCTCACTACGTCATTCCATTGAGGGGCGTCCCCGTTGGTTTTCAGAGTCCGAGGCCAGGCAACGTCTCGCGCGCCGCTGCCAGCCATTTTTTGAGAGCTATCTGCGCTTCTCACAGCGTCGTACTCCAGAGACCCCACCGGAGCACGAGGAGGCGCGCTCCGTTAATCCTTGAAGGCGCTGAAAAAATTCCAGATGACGACGTTCGCGTCAATTGTATGCGTGGTGTAGCCCAGGTCCGGCATGGGTGTGGCCGAGCCGGGCCAGACGTGGCCGCCGTCGCTGATTCTGTAGTGCTCAATCACCGCGCCATTGGCGCAAGACGACCACTTCAAACCCGTCACGTCGGCCTGCTGGAAGATAGTCGAGCTGGTATTGGGATCGCACTTATCCAGATTGAACCAGACATTCAGAAAGGTCTGGACCGAGGCCAGACCTCTGGATGGAGCACCATCGTAGGGCGCGAGCTGATCGGCCTGCCCGTGGATCTCCAGCACAGGCATCGGACGCGTGGCCTGGCAGCCACCATCGAAATGATAGAAGGCCCCCTCAACCGTCGCCAGGGCTGCAATCTGGTCGCTCAAAGTACAGGCGACTCGATAGGCCATGCTGGCACCAATCGAGTAACCTGTGACGTAAATTCTGTGCATGTCGATGCAATAATTCTTTTGCAGATAGCCGAGCATATCGCGGGTGAATTGCACATCGTCGGCGCTGCCAGTCGTGCCTGATACGCCGATGCCCGCGTTCCAACTGGCCTTGCCCAGACCATCGTTGGCACCCTGGGGGAAAACCACGATGAAGTTCGCCTGATCCGCCTCGGCGCCCATGTTGGTATATCTGGCCATGTGCGCCGCTGTATTGTCGTAGCCGTGGTAGTTGAAGACCACCGGCTGCGCTTCCTGTCCATAGGACGGGGGCAGATGCACAATGAAACTGCGCTGTAAGCCGCCAGAAGCGAGCTGGATCGTGCTATCCCCGGCTGAATGGTCGGGCGTCGGACAGACCGAACTATGTATTTTATGGCCAAAGCCTGGCAGCACCAACCGGACATGCGTTCCCACAAAGCCGGGGAGAATGCCCGCCTGCGCGCTATACACCAGCGCGCCACTCAGTGTGAGCAGCGCTAAAATTGTGCACATCCACGCTGCCAGGCGCTGCAAGCGCCACCCTCGCGTCCGGGAAGAATCATGTTTATCCATCTATGCCATCTCTGTCGCATTGTGTTGGTCTATGTCTGTGGCCGAGTATAACATGGATGGGTAAGCGTCGCAAGGTCGCCCATCATTCTATTGTTCACGGGCGCGTCACCAGATGTGCCTGACGTTCGGCCAGGCTGATCTCGGCAATCGCGCCGGAATGAAAGGCGAGATAGTCGGACTCGATTCCATCGCTGAAAATCGCATCGTAGTCGGGCATCTGCGAGGTGATGACCAGCTTCGAGCGCTGCCTTTGGCCGTAGCAGGACTGGATGTTATAATGCAAGCAGTTCTAAAAGAGAAAAGAGTGCTTGTGATTACGCAACAAGAACGGCTACACGCCATTGAACGTCAGTTGCAACGCCTGCAACGCCATATAGATCAGCTGGACCGACGTAGCAACCGCTATGGGTGGATACGCGTCGGGATTTTCTTCGCCGCTGTGCTGCTCGGCGTATGTGTGAGCTTTCTGGTGGTCTGGTGGTTGGGAATCGTGTGTTTTCTCCTGGTCATGCTGGTGTTTAGCATCGTGGCTTCCTATCAGCAGCGCGTTGAACGCAGTCTGACGCGCCACAAGGTCTGGCAGCACTTGAAAACAACCGATATTGCGCGCATCCAACGCGATTGGCATGATATTCCCGATGCCTATACACCGGAACAACGCGCCGAGCATCCTTTTGAAACCGACCTGGATATCACCGGCAAACATTCATTGCATCGCCTGCTCAACACGGCAGTTTCCGCGGAGGGCACGCAACGTCTGCGCGAGTGGCTGCTTACAACCAGGCCCGATCTGGCAACCATCCAGGCTCGTCAGGCTCTGGTTACAGAACTGACCCCCATGTCGGCTTTCCGCACGCGCCTGACCATGAAAGCGACCCTGGCCGCGAAAAATGCTTCCGCCCAGCTTGAGGGCAAACGTCTCGTCAACTGGCTCAACAAGCCGCAGAAACTCGCCAATCTCATGCCGCTGATCTTCTGCTCACATGTGCTCACGGCCCTATTGCTGCTCCTGCTTCTGCTCAATTTGACGGCTGTTCTCCCGCAATACTGGCTGCTGGTATTGATGGGCGCCATTCTCTTTCTCGCGGTGAGCAAAGAGAAACGCGGCAACCTCTTTGAAGACGCCTACTACTTGCGGGACGCTTTCACACAGCTTCACGCGGTCTTCACCTACCTGGAAACGTATCCCTATGCTCGCGACAGCCGTTTGCGCCAGCTCTGCCAGTCCTATTTTGCCCATCCGACTAACCGACCCTCGTTTCTACTCAAAAAAGTGCAGCGTATCGCCACCGGAGCCACGTTAGAGAAAAATGGGCTGGTCTGGCTGGTGGTGAACCTGCTCTGGCCGTGGGACTTCTATCTGGCCCTGCGCTTCAAACGCTATCGCGAGCAGATGGCGGCCTATCTGCCGCTCTGGTTGGAAACGTGGTTTGAACTGGAGGCGCTCAATTCCCTGGCCACCTTCGCCTATCTGCACCCGGACTATATCATGCCTGGAGTTCACGAAACGCCCAATACACAGCATTCCGTGCTTTTCTGCGCGCGCGATCTGGGCCACCCGCTCTTGCGCGCTGAGGAGAAGGTGGTCAACGATTTCACTCTGCCGAGCAAGGGCGAGGTTGGGATTATCACGGGCTCGAATATGGCCGGCAAAAGCACGTTCCTCAGAACGGTGGGGGTGAATCTCTGCCTGGCCTACGCTGGCGCGCCCGTAAACGCCACGTTCTTTCAGACAGCCCTCTTCCGAATTTTCACCTGTATCAAAATCAGCGATTCGGTGACCGAGGGCTACTCCTATTTCTACGCCGAGGTGCGCCGTCTGCGCGCTCTGCTCGATGAACTGGAGCGCCCGGACGAGCCGATGCCGCTTTTCTTCTTGATCGACGAGATTTTCCGAGGCACGAACAATCGCGAACGCCGCATTGGGAGCGAGTCGTATATCCACGCGCTTGAGGGGAAAAACTGTCTGGGCCTGCTCTCCACCCACGATCTGGAGCTGGTCAAGCTGGCTGATAGCTTGCCCCAGGTGGAGAATTATCACTTCAAAGAGGAGGTCATCGACGGGCAGATGGTCTTCGATTATATCCTGCGCTACGGCCCCTGTCCTACCACCAACGCCTTAAAAATCATGCAGATGGAAGGGTTACCAGTCCAATGTGTGCGCGAGGAAATCCCCCAACTTGCGGATGAGTCGCCCAAAAAAATATAATACACGCGGATCTATCAGCCAGAAGGATATTTTTTCCATGACCTATACCCTACCTCCCACCATCTGGGGGCGCTGGCGCCTGGATTGGGGCCGACAGACCCACGTGATGGGGATTATCAATATGACTCCCGACTCTTTCTCTGGCGACGGCATGTTCGGCGAAACACCAGGTCAGGCAGAGGTGCTGGCGCGCGCGTTAGAGCAGGCGCGTGGCTTTGTGGCCGAGGGCGCGACTCTGCTGGATGTGGGCGGTGAATCGACGCGCCCGCATTTCACACCTTTGTCGCTGGAAGAAGAACTGCGGCGCGTGATTCCGCTCATCACAGCGCTCGCGCAACAGGTGCCCCCAGAGATTATGATCTCGATTGATACCTATAAAGCTGAAGTGGCCCGCCAGTCTCTCGACGCCGGGGCCAGCATCATCAACGATACGACCGCTCTGCGCGGCGACCCCGCTATGGCTGCCCTGGCTGCCGAGCGCGAGGTGCCCGTGATCCTCATGGCCAACATGCGCGATTACCAGAAACACGAGATTGTCAGCGATGTGACGCGTTCCCTGGCGCATAGCATTGAGCAAGCGCTGGCTGCGGGTGTAGCCTGGGAACGTTTGATCGTCGATCCTGGCATTGGTTTCGGCACCACGCCGCGGGAGAATCTAACCCTCTTGCGCCGTCTGGGTGAACTGCGCGCGCTGGGCCGACCTGTTCTGTTGGGCACCTCGCGTAAATCGACGATTGGCCTCGTGCTGGGCAATCTGCCGCCCTCTGAACGCCTGGAGGGTACAGCGGCTACGGTGGCGCTTGGCATTGCCCAGGGAGCCGATATCGTGCGCGTCCACGATGTGCGCGAGATGATGCGCGTGGTAAAGATGAGCGACGCGGTTGTGCGCGCCAATTTTCAAGCGGCTCAGTAGAAGGGAGCGCTATTTATGAACTATTCAGAAGCCCTGGACTATATCTATGGCCTGACCGATTTTGAACGTAGCGGCAAGTTTCGCAATGACCGCGAGCAGCATATGTTGCGCGAAGGTCGTCTGCTGCACGATCTGGGCGATCCGCATCATAGCTACAGTTGCACACTGGTCGCGGGAACCAAAGGCAAAGGCTCAACCGCTGCCTGTATCGAAAGTGTTCTGCGCGCGGCTGGCGCGCGCACCGGCCTCTTTACCCAGCCCGACCTGCATACGTTTCGCGAACGTATGCGTGTGCAGGGTCGTTTAATCAGCGAAGAGGAAGTGATGAACCTGCTGCCAGAAGTGCGCGCCGCTATTGAGCAAATTGATCGCGAGCATATCTTCAATCCCTTTATCCCCTACGAGGTGACAACCGCGCTTGGCCTGCTCTATTTTCAGCGCCAGGCTGTGCAGCACGCGGTCCTGGAAGTGGGTATCGGCGGGCGGCTGGACGCGACCAACGTGACGCAGCCCCTGGTTTCAGTGATCGCCTCGATCAGCTACGACCATATGAACGTGCTGGGCGATACGCTGGCGAAGATCGCAACAGAGAAGGCCGGGATCATCAAAGAAGGTCGCGTTGTTGTGACCTCCGCGCAGTCTCCCGAAGCGTTGCTGGCCATTGCGCGCATCGCGCAAGAGCGGCAGGCGCGTCTAGTGCGCGTTGGTTCAGCGGAGGGTGATCCGGCTCAGGCAGAAGTTGACGCCGGGCTTTTGCCTGCACTCAGCTATCGTTATCAGTCCTTGATTAAGAGCGTGGAGGGCCAGCTCTTCAACGTGGAGACACCAGAGGGGCACTATGAAGGTCTGGAGATCCCGCTACTGGGGTTGCATCAACTGGAGAATGCGACCCTGGCCCTCGCCACGTTGGAAGCCTTGCGAGCGAGTGGTAGGCCTGAATGCGCCTGGGATGAGGCCGCTTTGCGCCAGGGGCTGCACGATGTGCGCTGGTCGGCGCGCATGGAGATCGTTGGCCAGCAGCCCACGATTGTCGTAGATGGAGCACACAACGCCGATTCAATCGAGAAGCTTGTCGCGACACTCCGCGATCTCTTCTCCTTCCAGCATTTGCTGGTCGTGCTGGGGATCAACGCCGATAAAGACCTTTCTGGTATGATCACAGCTCTGGCAGGTATCGATCAGGTTATTCTCACATGCGCGCACAATCCACGCTCGGCCACGCTTGCTCGCCTGCGCGAACTCTTTGCGCAACACGCGCCGAACGTACAAATTTCAAGTGTTGAGGAAAGTGGGGCGGCGATGGACCTCGCGTGCAGGCTGGCCGGACCAGACGACCTTATCTGCGCCACCGGCTCGCTCTACCTGGCCGCTGAAATCCTGCGCTGGGCCGCTGCTCATGGTGCATCGCGTGTCGCCGCCAGTATTGAAGGCGTCGATCATTAGTAGTGGTATCAGAATGTAGACCTGAAGATCACCAGATGGGCGTTGAAGAGCGCTCAGCGTAGAAAGGGACACAATTCATGGATGATCAAGAACTGACCAGGTAGGTATCAGGTAGTTGGCAGAGTACATGGAGAGGAAGAGGGTCGATTGCCAGAATTGCTCATCAGGTCCGGCAATCGCCCCCGACGCATCGTGCGTTGTTTTTCGCGAATGATGGAGATAACTGAACCTACAAAACTGCACTCTGCGCTTCTGCCTTGCGCAACGCGTAACGAGCGCTGCCTTTTTTCCCAGCTGCTGAAGCCTCTTCGGCTGTCCACTGATGGGCGGTACCACGGGCCTGCGAAGTGCGACCACCCTTGCTGGCGATCTCACGGCGTCTCTCAGGACTCATGGCAGCAAGGCCACGGGGGCGCTTCAGGGTTGTTTGCATATCTATACTCATCTCTTCCAGCCTTTCTGCGTGTGCGTACATAGGCCTCATAGACTTTCTCAGGAGCACCCATTCTACTGGTCGTATTTGCCCCTGCGTGCGAAAAGAACCTCTACCAGAGCCGGGTTCTCTTCCTTAACACGGCTCACCCGCACACAACGTTACACAAACACAAAGGTTGCTATCCTCTGCTAATTATAGATTACCAGAGATCCCAACACTCAGCAATATATGTAGCCCTTTTTGTCCAAAATTCTCAGCAATTTTTAACAATTACCCTACTTTTCATGGAACATTGTTCATATGCTCCTTTTTTTGCCCCTGACCCAAAGAAGGGAGATGGGTAGTGGTTGCTATAAAAACTGTCAATGCAAGTTGTATAAAGGGCCGTTGCACTCCTGGACTCAGCCGTGTAGAATGGAGCTATGTTTATCGAGTGCTGCGGATGTGCTCGATTATCAACATCAAAGGAGCTGCTTGCGATGGAAAGCCTGATGATGGACTATCCTCTGACTCTGCAACATTTCTTCGACCGTGCTGTGCGTTTGTTTGCCCGTAAAGAAGTGGTTACGTTGACCGTGCAGGGCAAGCATCGCTACACCTATGCCGACTGGGGTAAGCGTGTGATGCAATTAGCTGGCGCGCTGCACCAGGCAGGCGTGCAGCCGGGCGAGCGGATCGCGACGTTTGGCTGGAACACTTATCGTCACCTGGAACTGTATTTTGCCATCCCCTGTATGGGCGCGGTTCTGCACACACTGAATATTCGCCTCTTCGCCGAGCAACTGACCTATATCGTCAACGACGCGCAGGATAAGATCATTTTTGTCGATGGCGATCTCGTGCCCCTATTGGAAGGTCTGGCCGATCAGTTGCCCTCAGTGAAGCTCTATGTGATTATGGGTGAGACCCCCAGTTCCACCGGCGCGCTTCAGCCCTCCGTCGATTACGAAACGTTTATTGGTAGCCAGCCTGAGCATTACACGTGGCCTGAACTCGACGAGAACGCGCCCGCCGCGATGTGCTATACCTCCGGTACCACTGGCAACCCCAAAGGCGTGGTTTATAGCCATCGCTCGACCTTTCTGCACTCGATGGCTGTGGGCATGACCGATGGGCTGGGACTCTCCGAACGCGACACCGTGCTGCCTATCGTGCCGATGTTCCATGCCAACGCCTGGGGCCTCGCGCACGCAAGTGTGATGATGGGCGCGGCGCTGATCTTCCCAGGACGCTTTATGGACCCTATGAGCATCGCCCGCTTGATGGATGGAGAGCGTGTGACCGTGGCTGGCGGCGTGCCGACCATCTGGATTGGCTTGCTCAGCCTGCTGGAGAAAGAAACGTTCGATTTCTCGGCGCTGCGCATGATTATTTGCGGCGGCTCCGCTATCCCCCAGTCGCTCATCGAGGGACTTGATAAGCAAAATATGCAAATAGTGCAAGCGTGGGGCATGACAGAAACGTCGCCACTTGCCTCATTATGCAGATTGCGTAGTCATCAAACCTCGCTTTCCGCTGACGAACAGTTCCGCATTCGCGCGCGCCAGGGCACAGTGCTGCCTGGCGTGGAGTTTCGCGTGGTCGATATCGAGAGCGGCCAGGAAGTGCCCTGGGACAACACGACCTTTGGCGAGCTTCAGGTACGAGGCCCCTGGATCGCGCGCGCGTATTACAATGACAGCGAGTCCAGCGCCAAATTTATGGATGGCTGGCTGCGTACAGGCGACGTAGCTGTGGTGGACGAAGATGGCTGTCTGCAACTGGTGGACCGCACCAAAGATCTGGTGAAGTCCGGTGGCGAATGGATCTCATCGGTAGAGCTGGAGAGCCTGATTATGGGCCATCCCAAAGTGCTGGAAGCCTGCGTCGTGGGCATCCCCCATCCCAAATGGTCCGAGCGTCCCCTGGCCTGTGTTGTGACCAAGCCTGATTATGTTGGGCAGGTGAATAAAGAGGAGATCATCGAGTACCTGCGCCCGCGTGTGGCCAAATGGTGGCTGCCCGACGATATCATCTTTATCGACACTGTGCCCAAGACCAGCGTGGGTAAATTCGACAAGAAAGTCCTGCGCAAACAGTATGAGGCGTTGGGCGCACAAGACTGAGAAGATCGGGCATTTCCTAATATCAGACCCGTTGCCTCCGATCAACACAACCTCACCGGATTTGATATTACTGCTGTGTCGTTAAAAATGCAATCATGCCTGCTAACAATCCCGCTCTTTGCGGAACACGCGAAAGAAGGATATGTTCGTTGGGGGAGTGCGCTGAGGCTCCGACGGCTCCGAAGCCATCGAGAGTTGGACAGTCGAGTACGCTCGTGCGACATCCATCCGAGCCTCCTCCCCGGTGTTCAGGGTCAAATTTCACCTGCAACCACGACAGAATCGCCCGTGCCTTCTCCGCCATAGCCATACTTGCTGCAGTTGTTTCCATTGGCGGCAGCGGCTCTCTCGTAGCTGTTAAGGTGAGCGTGACATCTTTGACCAATTGCTGTTTCATCAGCGTTTCCCATTGAGCTAGCACCGTGTCGTAATCTTCTTGACAGAGAAAGCGCAGGTCAAAGAAGACTTCCGCAAAGTCTGCCACGACGTTGGGAAGGACACCACCGGCAATCGGGGCCGCATTCACGCTCACTCCTTTTACCACCTGGCTGAGACTACAAAATTGTACGGTTTGATGAGCGATCTCCAGAACCGCACTGCGTCCTTTCTTCGGGTTGGAACCGGCATGGGCGGAGACGCCGTGGGCCGCCAGTTTGAAATGAGCACACCCCTTGCGACGAATCACCACATTCCCCGGACTTTTTGCACCCTCCAGGACGAGCACATAAGGATGCTCCTGACAGATGCGTTCGAGCAACGGCATATGATTTCTGGTGGGCACCTCTTCATCCGGCAGCGACAAAAAGAGGATCTTGCTGAAGTCTCGATATTTCTTTTGACATAAAAGTCCTTCTAAAGCATAAATTGCTTGAAGAAGGCATGCTTTCATATCGATACTGCCTGGCCCGTAGAACTTGTCCTCTTCGATGCGCACACGAGGAGCGGATACGCCCTCAGCATACACTGTGTCGTGATGTCCTAACAGCAAAATAGCCCTTGCCGCTGGATTATCCCCGCGTATTTCCCCTAAAACAGCGTTTCCAGCCGGGTGTTCGCAAATGGTGGAAGTCATCCCGATACGGCTCAGTTTGTCAGAGAGGTCTGCTGCTGTCGCATTGAGTCCAACAGGATTATTCGAGGCGGAAGCAATTCCTAACAGCTTTTCCAGCTCGCTCACAAAACGCCCGCGATAGCTATCCATAAAACTGATCGTCTCTTGCACAGTGCTGGTTACAACCTCTGGTAGATCTGCTGGAAAGCCTGGCGTTTGCTGGTGCGGAATCATCCTTCTCAATCCTTTCGCGGTGATCAAGTGGGTCCTTTACAAATTTTTCAACGGGATCACTTCTTTCGCTTTCACCTCGCTCAGCCTCTATTATACTCTTTTTATCGCCATCCTGATGCGCATACACAAGGGCCGGCAGCATTTCTTTCTCTGCCAGCCCTTGTGTATGCCAATATATGCACGAATCGTTTAAGCAGGTTCAGCAACCGACAGTTCGAGGCCCTCTTCGCGTAGTCGCGCTTCTACGGCGGCGCGGGCACGAGCGGGACGCCAGTAGCCGTTGGTCAGGAAGATCGTGGGAATAAAGGCCAGCATGCCAGCGATACAGACCCACCACCACGTCCCCCATTCCGCAGCAATTTTCGGTTGGGCGACCACATAGCCAAAGCCCAGCGTTGCCAGGACCACGACCACGCGGATCAGCGACCCCCAGATGGCGACGCCAGTAGCGACCAGCGCCGGGTTGATATCCTCTACCGTCTCAGTATAGCCAGCCATCCATCCCACGTAGGCAATCGGCCCGAACAGGGCAGAGAGCGCGAGCAGTATACCCATAAAGGTCGGACTGGTTGGCTGCCCTACCCGGCTGATAAAGACCAGGGTGACGAGAATGGTCCCGATGACTCCGCCAAGCATAAAGGGCTTGCGTACCTCAAATTTGTCAGAGAGGAGGCCACCGATAATTGAGGCGATAATATCAACTCCCCAATAAAGGGCCAGCAGGCCATTTGCTTCGGCCAGCGAATAGCCAAAGATGGTAGTGAAGTAAATGGGAAAATAACTGACTGTAGCATAATACAGCAGCAAAAAGACGCTGATGCCGAATGCACTCAACAGAATGCGGGCTTGCAACATCTGTCTCCAGGGGTGTTGGATCGTGCTTTCGATATCCAACCCACGAGCGCGGGCCTCTATAAGCGCTTTCTCGCGCAAGGAAGTCATAATTTGCGCGCGTAAAGTCGGGGAGATATCACGCAAATAAAGGAAACAGATCACCGAGATCACTATACCAACAATAGCCGCAATGAGGTACTCTGTTTGCCAGGCACCGCCCACCGCGTTGATGGTGGAACTCGTGACACTCGTTGCCAGTAAGCTGCCTCCCACCGGACCAATCGTCCAGAAAGCCATCGCCGTGGCACGCCCCAGGCGCGGTGAGAAGTCGCGCACCAGCGCAGGTGTCGCAACCAGAATAATCCCCTCAACAAAGCCGTGTACCCAGCTCAAGGCCACAAAGAGTGGGACTGTTCTGGCGAGAGGAATAACCAGTGTGATGACTGAAGTGACCAGCACTCCGTAGACCACCAGATTTGCTCGTCCAAAACGATCTGAGAAGCTGCCGATGAGCGAGGAGACCGCGCCGAGGAAATTAGAGACCAGGATAAGGAAGACGTAGGTGCCGACCGACATGTTCAGGCCCTTCTGCACCAGGGGAAAGACGGCGCCGAGGACATATGCCTCGTAATACAGGATAATTGTCGCTGCGACCGAGATGGCCAGGTACAAAATACGTTGATTGGTGGCAGGGTAGTGTTCGAGGTTGCGGTTCAGAAAACTCCTTTGAATAGCCATACAGTTCCTCCTGTACGTAAAAAGAGCACTCCAATATGTGGAGTAATCACGCGCTCAGAACGCACTCACACGTTTGCCCTTTGGGAAATCGTGCCAATCGCATCGCCCACAGGCGCAACCAGGGAGCTTACGGAGCGCTTTGATGAAAACGATACACGAGAAATGTTCTCAGAATGTTCTCAACACCAGCAGATGTCGCGTACCTGAGCGTCTATTAAGCCTTGCATATGTTGCAAGCTCTCTGTTATGATGTGGTTAGCTAAAGAGCGCGTCATTTGTGTAACGGGAAAATTATCACGTCGGAGGGCATGTATGGCTGAACAGTTTCTATCATCACCGTTTGATCCGTTACGTCATAGCGAAGGCGAGCGGGAATTTTGGCTCGCGCGCGAACTCTACAAAGTGCTGAGGTATGATCGCTGGGAAAATTTTGAAAAAGTCCTTGTGAAAGCGAAAGTGGCTTGCAAATACAATGGCGAAGACGTTGCTTTGAATTTTCGTGAAGCCACGAAAATATCACGAATTGGCTCCAGAAAAGCCGCGAGGCCCATACGTGATGTAGAGCTTTCTCGTTACGCCTGCTATCTTGTTGTGCAGAATTCGGACGCGTCGAAGCCGATTGTTGCCCACGCAATTAGAACTTCCTTTTGACCAGCAAGCAGAGGATTCGTAGCGCGTTTGCCTCTGTCTTTCTGCTCATGCTAATGTAGGGACACGATGAGTACAACTGAGCAGTTGCAGATCTACCTCTTCGGCTCGTTTCGTCTATTACGCAATGGGGCCGAGGTTGCTTCCAAAGACTGGCATACCCGACAGGCACGCCAGTTATTTAAGCTGCTGCTCACCGAACGCGGACGCCTGATACCCGCGCGCAAGCTGGTTGACCTGCTCTGGCCGGAACATGTGGAGCACGCGCATAAAGCCTTGCGCAGCGCGATCAGCGCGCTCAGGGATGTGCTCGAACCGGACCGCGAACCGTGGCTCTCCTCCAGCTTCGTCCCCAGAGGTCACGCGGGCTACACACTGGCTTTTCCCTCCACCTGTACGGTTTGGATCGATGTGTATGAATTTGAACGTCTCCTGGATGCTGGCCTAACAGGGGCAAATACGCCTGAGAGGGGCATGTTATTAGAAGAGGCGTTGCGGCTCTATACGGGTGAGTATCTGGCGGAAGATGGGGAGAGCGGCTGGGCGCTGGCTGAACGCGCGCGTTTGCGTGAACGTTATTTCGCGGGCGTAGCACGTTTGATGCAATGGTACGGTGAGGCAGGACGTTATACAGAGGCGCTTAAGGCTGGTCGGCACGCGCTTGAAATGGACGCCTGTCGCGAGCCGCTCTACCGGCTCATCATGCACTATCAAGCGCGCATAGGTGACAATGCCGCGGCCCTGCATACCTTTGAACAATGCAGGCAGGCACTCAACACACAATTGGGGGCCGATCCCTCGCCGCAAACCCTGGCGCTGCACATGGCGATCCTCAAAGGCGAATTTCCCGCCCATGAGGGGTTGGCCGATAGTATGCAGAGCGAAGATCAGCCGGACGCGCACTGGCTGGCGCAACGCCTGCTGGAGACCCAGGAACAGGCCCTGCGCTACACCATGCAGGCGGCGGACTATGCGCGCCAGGCCTTCAGCTATCAGCAGGCCCTCGCCGATTATGACGCAGCCTCGCGTCTCTTGCAGGTTCAGGAGCCACTCCAGCGTGAGACAGAAGATAGCCATACTGAATGGTGGGGCAGACTGTATCATGGACGCGGTCTGGTCTACGAGGCGCTGCTGGATTGGCAGGGTATTCAGGAGAGCCATCAAGGTCTCTCGCATTGGGCCAAGCGTCAACAAGACCTGCTCCTGGCCAACGGTAGCACCCAGCGTATGATCGTCAATCGTTCTCTGATGGGCTATGTCTCCGAGGCGTTGGGCATGGGACGCCAACTATTGCAGCAGTTCCAACTGGAGAGTGAAAAATTCTCTACCCTGCCGCCACAGACACGCGAGAGCCTGCACTTACAGTCCGACATGGCCCGGCGCTGGACAACAATCCTCACGCTGGACGATCCAGAGCATGCCGACTCGACAACCGATGCGCTCTTTCCCCCTTTCTATA
Organism: uncultured Ktedonobacteraceae bacterium; assembly: GCA_964250225.1. Classification (GTDB taxonomy): domain Bacteria; phylum Chloroflexota; class Ktedonobacteria; order Ktedonobacterales; family Ktedonobacteraceae; genus Paraktedonobacter. The sequence continues at coordinate 41,313 of CAXUEY010000014.1, forward strand.
CAGCAAATGCCCCTGACGTGCGTGATTGGAAGCAGGCCAGTAGAACCCTGGGTTCCTCGCAGGCCGCTTTTATCCTGACCTCGTATGGCTGGACGCTGCTCTTGCAGGGTTTGAGCGCGGACGCCGAGGACTGTTTGCAGACAGCGCTGCGGGCCGCTGAGACGACGGGGCAGGTGACATGGCAGATCCTCGCTTCATTAAATCTCAGTCGCAAGCATGCTTTGTATGGTCAGCGTGAACACGGCGCGCAGGAGTTTGCGCGCTGCCTGGAACTGTGTCGGAAGGTGCCTGAAGCTGCCTGGGTCACGATCTGGCCCTTACTCAACCAGGCGTATTTTCTCATGAACCGTGGGCAAGCGGACGAGGCAGAGCACGTTTTTTTGCGCGTTCAAGAGCAACTGGCCACCCAGGATTTGCCAGCTTATCGCTGTAGCACGCAGATCGGTCTGGGCCTGGTCGCTTTAGCTCGCCAGCAGTTCTCACGCGCCAACGAACTGCTCTGCACAGCCCTGGCGCAGCGCCAGAGCGTCTATATCGAGGTCTACGTCCTGGCCCAGATCGGTCTGGCCCAGATCGCTCAGCAGCAAGGAGCGTATGATGAGGCCGCTGAACGTTTGCACCGCATGCTCGCGTTCAGCGGGCGACGCAGCTTGCTGCAACTCTACACCGCCAGCGCCTTCGCCCTGGCCCGTCTGGGTCTGTACACGCGCCAGACTGCGGGGCTGGTCGAACTGCTGGAGACAGCTTGTCAGCTTGTCACGCAGGCTGGCTCCAGCGATCTGGCGCGTATGTGCCGAACTTTGCAGGCTGACCTTGCCTGTGTGGGCGAACAATCTGTGTAATAGGTCGATGGTTTTATACGATGCTGCAAACGGTGCGCGCGAGAACTAACTGCGCGTATCAGTCGCGGTCCACGTACCATTGCCACCGGTCAGGGAGAAATTGAAGTACACCAACTGGCCTGTCGTGCAGGAAAAATCGGCCTGGGGAAACGACGCATAGGTGATAGTGCCGCTAAAGTTGCCCGATGTGGTATAGCTCCCGGAGAGTTGCTCATCGACGCCTGGGGTGAGCAGGTGGCAGACATACGAGTTGCCCTGATAGTTCACGGTGACGTCATCGCTGAGAAGGGTTTCGGTATATGCGATTTGCCCGCTTTTATATGTCCCTTTACAAGAGAAAGTAGCAACCTGGGTATCGGCCAACCCGTTTGCAGTCGTGCCGTTGTACGTTTGTGGTTGCCCGTTGTCTCGCGCTTTACAAACGTTTCCACCAGCAGGGCTACCTTGTCCTGTGATAGCCAGAGGGTCTGCGTTTGCGAGAGGACCAGTGTCCCCGTTATATTGCTCCTGGACAGGGGTATTTTGCGAGACATTCATACTGAAGCTGGCATCATCGGGAGGCGCGCCGTTGGGACCAGGAGTATTGGCCTGTCCCGGAACTACAACTTCAATTGCGATGCCTCTTTTACTGATGAAATGGGCGGCATCTCTGGCGGCGAACAGATGTTGACCCGGCTCCCACGCAGCGGTAATCGGGAGGGTCGCGCTGAGATTGCCGTTCTGATCGCTGAACACGCGGGGTGCGCCTGGTGCAGCATGTCCATCCAGCAAGAACGTAATGGCCGAGCTGTCGGAAAATTTCTGGCCGCGCACATGCAGGACAGTGCCTTGAGAGCCAGCCGGGATTGCACCAACGGTATACGTGCTGGAAACACTGATGACCGGCTGTGGATGTGGGCGCGTCAGCAGATAGGCCATCATGCCGCTTGCCCCTGCCATAACCACGACGATGGCGATGAGACTCAGCGCAAGCCATCCGCAGCCACGCTTCCTGGCCGTTTCAGGAGTTGCCTTAATGTCGTGGGCCTGGTTTGTATAGACAGGCATCGGGCCAGATGGATAGGTATGGCCAGTGGCAAGCTGTCCGCTGCTAGCCTGAGAAAAACGTGTGGGTGCAGTGCTGATTGGCAGAGGCGGCCTGGTCTTTATGTCCGGGATGGCGGGCAATTCAGGCCGCTGTGGCGCGCTCTGGATGGTTGCGAGACGCTGCGGAAGATCGTTAGGAGGAAGCAAGGGACGAAACGGCGTGCCGCATATACCACAAAAATGTGCTTGCGATGGTAATTGCGCGCCACAGGCTGTACACGTATACATTGCATCTCTCCTCTCTCGCACAAAAATTTCCTCGCCCCATGTTGTATGCCAACGCGCAGGGCACCTCTAAAAAAAGTATACGCCGTTAGATGATTTTTTCAATCCATCCTCTTCACTATTTAGAGAGGTTGATGCTCTGTTGCGGGCCAGTTGAGGCCAGATTGTGCGCCATTTGCTTGATAGTCACAAAATGCAGGCCCCGTTGTTGGAGCGTGCGAATAATGGTGGGCAGTGCTGCGAGCGTTTGGGCGCGATTGCCCCCACCATCGTGCAGCAGAATAATCGAGCCATTGGTCGTTGCTTGCAAGACGCGCGCGCTGATAGTATCGGTTCCCGGTCGCGCCCAGTCCTGTGGATCGACGTTCCACAAGATAGTTGAAAGGCCGAGATGCCGGGTTTGAGCAGTAACGCTTGCATTGCGCTCGCCATAGGGTGGGCGGAAAAAAGTAGGCGCCGTGCCTGTAGCCTGTTGGATAGCCTGAGCGTCCTCTGCTACTTGCTGATGGATTGCCGCTGCGTCCAGCGCGTTCAAATTCGGGTGGGACCAGCTGTGATCGCCGACTAGATTGCCTTCCCGCTTCTCTTGTGCGACGATATTTGGATAGTTCTTCACCAACTGACCCACACTGAAAAAGGTCGCCTTGATATGAAAACGTCGCAGGATCGCGAGCACCTGTGGTGTCACAGTGGGCTGCGGACCATCATCAAAGGTCAGGGCAACTTCGGGCAAATGCGGATTGCCATGCAAGAGCGGCTGAGATAATGGTGGGGAATGATCAGTGCCAGGAGATGCTTGTAGCCAGATGGTGTACTGCCCTCTGCTCTGGTATGCTAGAGCACGCGAGGGTATGAGAAACTGCTTCTGCCCAAACAGGATGAATAAGCCAGCCAGGAGCAGCAGGGGAAACACGAGCCGGATTACTGCGCGAGGGAGTCGGCACACCTGCCCTGGAAGATAGGTCAACCTGTGTCTGTTCATCGCTTACTCCTTGTCTACCACTAACATACATGGGTTTTATTGAATATCAGCATATATGGTAGTATAGCAATGTCGGCCTAAACCGTCCTTACAGGCTGTGCTAAAAGACTATTATCAAGGATGGGTGTCTATTATCGTCCATCCTAAAACGTTTTGTTGAACAGACGTTATGCAAATCGTTCTGCCGAGATTTATCAGTCCTCGCACATGCATAAGACAATTGGGTAGGAGGGAGACCTTTTGCGATAAAGCGGCTAAACTGAGTGTTCTCATTACTAGTGGAGGGTCTATAAATCTATAGGTGAGTGTCTTTCCTTTGTATCGGTGGGTTTGCATCCCAATGTTTATGTATTATTCAGATCTAGTCAGAAAGAGATATATCATGAAGATCAGGCTGTTTTCTGCCGACACCAGGCATGGCGTGTATACTTCGCGCAGAACCTGGTATACGAGCTTTATTCTTATGGCAAGCTTTCTTCTTGTCTTCCTCACGGCCTGTTCAACCCCCTGGAGCGCGAGTGCGCCAGCCTCACCATCAGCGACCCTGGCACACTCTGCATCTCCATCGACGCCCACCGCGACGCCCACGCCAGACCCTTTGCAGGCTGCAAAAACAAAAGTCTTGCAGATTATGGCCAGGATGTCGTTGGAACAGAAGCTGGGGCAATTAATTGTCGTAGAGTATATTGGCAACAATTATCCGAATAATTTGCAGTACATGGTCAAGCAACAGTATGTCGGAGGCGTGCTCTACCAGACCGTCAATGGCAACTTTGCCGCGCCAACAAATACCGCAGCAAGCATGGCTGCGTTTTCGCAGCAGGCCCAGCAGGACGCGCTGGTGCCCCTCTTGCTTGGCACCGACCAGGAGGGGGGTGAAGTCAATCGTTTGCAGCCTTTCCACGGCCCGCTTCCCTCTGCCGAAGCGATGACTGCCACGGGCAATCCGCAATATGCTTTTGACCAGGGTAAACAGACCGCGCAATGGTTGGCGCAGTTGGGAATGAATGCGGACCTGGCACCAGTTGTGGATGTGCATACCGTTGACCCGCCTGTGCTGCAAACGCGTATGTTTGGGAATAACCCACAGACCGTCGAAACCTACGCGGGAGCCTTTCTGGATGGTTTGCAGCAGAACGGGATCGCCGGCTGCCTCAAGCATTTTCCGGGCCTGGGCGCGGTCACTTCTGATCCACACTTTGGCCTGCCAACCATTACGCGTAGCAAGAGTGACCTGGAGAACATCGACCTGGCCCCCTATAAAGCGATGATCGTGAAGAATCACCCGGCCATGATTATGGACACCGATGTCGTCATGACTGCCATTGATCCCAGCCTGCCGGCGGAACTCTCCCCTAAAGCAGTGAACGGCGTTCTGCGTGGAGAACTGGGCTATAACGGCGTGGTCATCACCGATGGGCTGTACATGCATGGCATCACCGAGCACTGGTCGTTGAGCCAGGCCGCTGTCATGGCAATCGCAGCTGGCAACGATCTGATCGAAGGCCCCTATACCGTTCCGCAAGTGGCCTCAGTCCTCACCGCGCTCAATCAAGCGGTTCAGAGCGGCCAGCTCACCGAAGCCCGCGTGGATCAGTCTATCGAGCGCATCCTGCTCATGAAGATCGAGGCCGGGATTATCAAATAACGGCAACGCTTCTGCTGAAATCAAAACAAGAAGAGGCGCCTGAGAAACGATTCCATTATTTCTCAGGCGCCTCTCGTTTTCTGGATTTTTTCTTTAAAGATATTCGTGAACGTGTTCACACTTCAAGCGCAGTGTCACGCGCTGCTCTTTGGAGAACATCTCGGTCATTTGCTGGGCCGCCTTCTCCGCGCCATGATAGCGCGTGGACAGGCGATGAATGTCGCTTTGGGCAGTCTCAGGATCGTCGATCATCTCAACCTTGCCGCTGATCGTCACATAGCGATAGCCGTCCTCGACACAGATCGAAATACGCGGCTCGCGGCGCAAATTGCGCTCTTTCAGCCGCCCGGCTTTGGTGTTCATCACGATGGTATCGCCGTCGAGCAGATACCACATCGTCGTTTGTTGCGCGGTGCCATCCAGGTTCAGGGTGGCCAGAACTGCGAAGCGCTTCTCGTTCAAAAACGCCCGCGCTTTCTCTGATAGGGCTGCCATGCTCAATCTTCTCCTTTTTACAATACTAGCGGGCAATAACCCGTTCAGGGGTAATTTTACAGATCACGCGTACCTCGCCCGGTTGAAGATTCTGATAGGTGTCTCTGCCAGTATACTTTTTCGTCAGCTTATGGGCATGTTCAAGCGCGCCTTCCTCAGTGATTTCGGCGATTGTGCCACGCACCGAGAGCCAGTGCCAGGGATTTGTGGAATCGACTATATCCAGGCCAACTCGCGGACGCTGTTGCATATTCAGTTCTTTGCGGCGACCTCTGGCCGTATTGACCAGAATAGATGTGCCATCGAAATCAACCCACACGGGCGTGACCTGGGGTGTCCCATCAGGCATGACGGTGGCGAGATGGGCCAGCACCGGTTTCTGAAAAAGGTCGAGCGCGCTTTCTGGAATGGATTGGGACATAAAAAACCTCCTGTTGAAAAGACATGGCTCAGATGGCAAAACGCGCCATGCTGAACCAGTCACTAGCGGAACGTTCAAGCTGTGCTAAATCGGCGAGTGTATCGATATCCAGAGCCAGGTGAGCTGTCTGCACCACTGTGTAGCTGAACTTGTGCATCTGAGCGGCCTGGACATAGGCTGGCAGGCTATTGGGACCAAAGAGATAGGGCAGAGCCAGGGGTGGACGTGTCAGCAGCGCATTTGTCCCGGTGCCATCGCTTGAACTGGCCAGCACGATTGGATGCTCTTGCGCCGCCTGGATGAGTGCGAAGACGTCCTCTTGCGCCAGCAGCGGAAGGTCCGCCGAGATCGTGAGCAGCCCCTGCTGTTGTGGCTGAATCTCCAGGCTATGCACCTGCGCTCTTGCCAACGCACCCGCTGTACGACACGCGAGCAATGGAGCATAGGCATGCTGCTGGCTACCAGAGCGCGCGAGAATCGTCTGCGCGGCCTCCTGGAGCGCGGGGTTATGTCCCTGCTGTGTTTCGAGCAGGGGGTGTGCACCCCATTGCCGAGCCAGTTCCAGTACTCTGGAATCGGTGCTCACCACATACATTCGTTCAAACGCCTCGCTCGCGTTCAGCGTTTGCAGCACGTGCTGGAGCATTGTCAATACTAACGTCATACGTTGCTGTCGTGAAAGATGGGGCGCCAGACGACTTTTTGCCAGGTCCAGAGCCTTTACCGGTATCAATGCCGAATATTTCATATAGCCAAATAACTATCCTGGGACTCTTTCCGAAAACGCGTGAACGATATCGTTGCCCTCGTTCGCAGGAGAAAGGGCAAAACTAATTCACCTGTTTCGGTGGGTGAGCTTCATTGTGTTTTGCATGAAATCTGTCCAGGCCAGCCGCTGCTAGAACTGTGCGGGCTAACGCAGCTTTCGTGGCAGAATCGCGCATGATCGTGTCAGTGGCGAGGGCGGGAATGCCCAGATCCTCGATAGCGGGGAGCAGATGCGCGTCTCGCTGGTCGATGACCATGACATCGAGGAAATCGCGATAATGGCGCGCCACGCCCACCGCCGAAACCTCCATATGCATGCCGCTCATCAGTTTATCGGCTGGCCCCTTGATAGGCGCGCCTCCGACAATCGGGCTGACCGCGACAACCATACCGCTGGCCTCGTGCAAGACATCATGGACGCCTGGAACCGCCAGAATGCTGCCGATACTCACCAGTGGATTGCTGGGCGCAATCAGAATAGCTTCCGCTTGCTTCAGCGCGTCCAGCACACCCGGCGCGGGTTTGGCTGCGCTGGCTCCCACAAATTCGATGTCCTGTACTGGATCAGAACAGCGCCGCTTAACCATATATTCCTCAAAGTGCAGCAGCCCGACAGGTGTTCGCACATGGGTTTGCACAGACTGATCGCTCATCGGCAGGATGCGCAAGTTCAGGCCCAGGTGTGTGCGTAGCTCATCGCTCACCGCACTCAGCGTCTGGCCCTGGCGCAGACGCTGAGTGCGGTGAATATGCGTGGCAAGGTCGCGGTCCCCTAACTGAAACCAGTCCTCGTTGCCATAACTGGTCAACTGTTGCATAGTGTGATAGGTATCGTCGAGGATACCCCAGCCCTGAGCCTCATTGACCAGGCCCGCCAGGGTATACATCACAATATCCAGGTCGGGTGCAACATACAGGCCATAGAATTCGCGGTCATCGCCCGTATTTACGATCACAGTCAGTTCCTCCTGGGGAACCACCTGTACGACACCCTGTAAGAAACGCGCCGCGCCTACACCTCCGGCCAGAACGACAATCATTGCAACCTTCCTCTTCTACTCAAAACGTACAATCAATTCACTCAACGGCAGACGTTCGCGGCGTTTGGGGTCCGCTGCGGCGTAGCCCAGCGTAATCAACGCGTGGGGAATCAGCCGCGTATCCAGCTCCAGTGCCTGGCAGACGATCTCCGGGCAGAAGAGCGGCGCGCACATCCAGCCACCATCCAGCCCCAGATCATAGGCCATCAACAGCATATTCTGGATCGCCGCGCCTAAGCTCTGAATCGCCATGATCGTCTCGTCGTTCTGGCGCTGCTCATCGGGATAATGATCCAGCTCCTCCAGATACAGGCAGGGCACGATCAGCGCGGGAGCATTGAGAATGCGCTGGTGCGATTTATTCCGCCGCACCCTGACAATCTCTTCAGTCTGCCCATCCATCTCCAGATTCTTCTGCCAGGTTTCGCCCATAAAATCAGCCAGACGCTTTTTGCTCTCCGGGCGTGTCAGTACCACAAAACGCCAGGGCTGGCGGCCATGTGGCGAGGGCGCCCAGCGCGCGGCCTCCAGCACATGCTCAAGCAAGGCGCGTGGAACCGCTGTGGGCTGATACTGACGCACGCTGCGCCGACCCTGGATCAGTTCCGCCAGGCTGCCCGCGCGTTCTGGCTGCGTCGATCTTTGCGGTTGAGTTTCTAAGGTCGCAGCCGCTTCTCTTCTGTATTTTTCCATAGATGGACCCATCTTCTGGTTAAGTGCATAAAAAATCAGGCACAGCATAGCCTGAGAAGCCATTTGCTGGCATATGATCGAGCTACTCTACCGTTTTTTATCGACACCCTTAACGGAACATATCGCTGGCAGAGTCGCGTAATAACGTTTGCGCTGTGCTACTGCCTGGTGTATAGGCATAGCCACGAATCAGCGCCACTGGCACGCGGTCAATCTTGCCCATGACCAGTTCAGCAGCCGCAGCCAGCTCGTCGGCCACCGCGATGACACTGGCATGCAACTCGTAGCCGTAGGGGTCGATCTGGCCCCGATAATCGCTCAATGGCTCCAGTCCGGCCACGCCAATGGTCATGTTCACCTGCCCATTGCGCCAGGGGCGGCCCCAGGTGTCCGAGATTAACAGCGCAATCTCGCAGGACGAACCCTCACCGCTCAATTCCTGCAAGCGCGCGCGCAATTCCCGCGCCGAACGATCAGAATCGACCGGCAGCAGCGTCACCTCGCCCGCGCCCCCGCTCACATTGGACTCATCGATGCCTGAGTTCGCGCAGATAAAGCCCTGCTGTGTCTCGGTAATCAGCACACCATGATCCATGCGCACAACGCGCCTGCTTTCGCGCAACACCGCCTCGATCTGGCGCGGATCTTTGCCCCCCGCTTGAGCCACCGTGTGTGCAAACGCGGACGGCTCAATCTCGGCCAGTTTTATGACGCGCCCCTCGGCTTTCGAGACAATTTTCTGCGTCACCACCAGAATATCGCCCTGTTGCAGGGTCAACTTCTGGGCCTGTATCGCCTCATAGATAAGAAGGCCCAGGTCGCTTCCTGGGGCAATCTCGCCTATGCCTGTAATTGGTATGATGCGTATTTCTGCGTTCAAACTTTTCCCCCCTTATAGACGCTGATATTATATGCCCCGGTAGAGCCTGGTTGCAAATGATCTTGACATGTTCAATTCTCCGGGTTTTTCGAGCAACGGGCATCTCTGTATTTTTTTATGTATCAGCTTCTCAGGCTTCTCAGAAATTTGGTAGACGGCAGAGAAAAACGTGTTATAATTGGCAAGCATTTGCAGGTATGTATGTATCTGTCAGTGTTGAAGAATCGAAGTAAAAATCACGGAGGATCCTTTTTCGTATGAAACATGTGACTCAACGTCTCTCTCTTGCTCTGTGCGCGCTGCTCCTGGTTTTATTCCTGGCCGCGTGTGGTGGCACCGGTGGCACGGCTGCCAGCACCCCTACCCCCAAGCCCACCGCGACTCCATCGCCAACCCCAACACCTGCAGTCGCGATGTTTACGGGTGAAGGCTATACCATCAGTTATCCAAAGGACTGGAAACAATCATCGTCTGGAGGTCAGGGCGCTTTCCAGGATGCTCAGGGCGTGAATGCTCTGGCTGTTTTGGCAATTCCTAACCCTAACGGCATCCAGCAGCCGGGCACTCTGGTTGATGCATCTCTCTCAGGTGGCGTGAAAGGGGCAAATATGACCAATACTTCCCCGGCAAATCTTCCAGCTACAGTCTCCCTGGGTGGTGAGACCTGGACACAGAAAGGGACAACCGGCACAGCCAGCAAAGGTGGCATAAGCGCGCCATATGAAGTTGTGGTTCTGGCGGTAAATCACCCGGCAAATACCGCAAATACCAAAATCTTTGAGATAATATATGCTGGTCCGGTGGTGGGTTCTACGCTGATGGATGACCAGCTTTTCCAGGCCATGCTTCAGTCCTTCAAATTCACTTCTTAAGCTGAGTTCTCTCAGCCAGGTTGGGGCGGCGCAATCTTGCATTGTGCCGCCTTTTGTTGTTCATCGCAATGATTATATATGTATATATACAATCTTGTAGAAATAAAATGCCAGAGGTGCAATATCTATTTTTGTGGTATAATCCTCATGCGCTGGCATAGGCGCACACTTTAGATGGTGGAGGATGTTTCTGGTATGCTCTCTTCTATGCACTCGATGATGCGCCGCCTGGCAGCAGGGGTCGGCGCTTTCTTGCTAGTTTTGCTGCTGATGGCCTGTGGTGGGGGCAGATCTCTCAGTTCCAGTGACGCGACGGCTACAGCCCACGCTTTGACCCCCACGCCCGGCGTGACATTTACTACCTATAACGGCCCTGGCTTTACTCTGAAATATCCGCAAGGCTGGACGGCGACCCCTTCCAAAATTGATGTGGATTTTACTGATACGAGCGGCAATACCCTGACCGTTGGCTTTACCCCTAATCCCAACAGTGCTTCCAGCTCCGATCAACTGGCCGATGCTGGCCTGGCGGGTGCGAAAGCCAATTTCAAGAACGCGCAGACCATTACCGTTCCCTCCACGATGATTCTCGCAGGACAGAGCTGGAGCCAGCGCGCAGCCAGCGGAACGAGCATTGTGAACGGCCAGAACGGAGATGTAGAGGCGGTGGTCCTGGCGACCGATTATCCAAAGTTTGGGACCGATACCAAAGGGTATACGCTTATTTATGTCGCGCCCAAAAAGACGTTTGCTCAATCTCAAAGCAGGTATTTTATGCCTATGCTCCAGGCGTTCGCCTTTACTTCATGATGAGCTGCGCCTGGCAGCGTCTCAGCGTTGGCTATTTCCTCTTGCTCTGCGCGTGAAAAAACGGGTCATTTGTCCCATACCGATCCCTTTTTGCTCATATATACTTGTGCCAATCGAGAGAAAGGTTCCAGAGGGCCATTCCCTGGTTCTCCCCCTTTTTCTGATCTCCTGGTGAATATAGTGATGCGAAGGGAGTATGCTCGATGGCGCACTCATTTGAAGTTTTTCATTGCGATTGTTGCGGCCTGATGGTTGATATTACCCAGGTCGAGTTTTGTCCACGCTGCCAGTACCCCGTACAGCCGGAACAGGAGCAGCGTTTTTTAGAGGCGATGATCTACGATCTCAAACGCGTGATGCGCTATGGCGGCGCTTCGATACGCGTAGTGGACCTTGCCTGGCGCTATGAGGGGCGTCTGCAATTTCTGCTCAGCCATAAAGATCGGCGTGCCGCGCAACCTGAGCCTGCTCTGCCTGCCCAGGCGCTCGCGGAAGCACCACCTCTGGCCCAGACGCCTCGTATTCCGCTAGAGACTCAACCACAGATCCTGGCGACACCACAAGCTGTTATGACGCAGCCACATGCAGCAGGAGTACAGGATACCCCACAACCTGGCGTTCTATGGCCAGATGCCACAACAGTGCCGGGTATCTCGCGACCCATCGCTGCTTCACTACGCGGACAGGCAAGAGCGGGATTTTCACAGGGAATCCCTGTTCGCGCGACCACACCAGCGGCTCCGCTCACCCCGGCTGCGAGTATGCGCGGCTTCACGTTTTCGAGTGATGCAGTGGTGAATATTCTGGCAGTTCTGGGCGGCTTTTTTATCCTGGCTGGTTCGCTGAGTTTCGTGCTGACTACCTCCAATCTCTGGCTCTCGTTTCTCGCGATTTTCGCGCTCCATGCCGTTTTTGGCGCGGCTGGCCAGTTTACACGGCGGCGTGTGCCGCTGCTGCGGGCGGTTTCGCCGCTCTATACGCTCATCTTCGCTCTGCTAGTGCCTCTGGTGGCTTTCTCAGCGTATCGGCTGGTCACCCACAGCCTAGTGGCACTGTCGGTTCCCTCCCTGCTCACTCTGGCTGCGCTCTACGCGGCTGCCATCTATGCGCTGTTGGCGGTAGCGCAACGTTTTGTGCCGTTCGCGTACCTGAGCATGGTCGCGCTACTCGTGGGGGATCTCGCTCTGGCGCAGGCCCTGAACCTGGCCTACTGGTGGTGGCCCTGCCTGCTGCTATTGCTGGCATTCCCCACCTTACTCGTGCTCCCGCGCTCTTCCAGTGCAACCACCCCTCTACCCGAAACCTGGACGATTCTGCACATCCCAATGCGCGTGCTCATGTGGGTGGTGGTGGGCGCGGCCTGCGCGCTGCTGCCTGTTCTCCTGCTCTATAGCCTGATTCTGGAGAGCCTGCGCACTTCTCCGCTAGAGCTGCACCTGGCACTCCTCACACTCTCAACGCTGCTTTTTGCCTGGACCACTCTGTTTATCTGGCGTATACGCGCTCGCAACTGGACACCTCTGCTGCCCTATATGTTGCTGGGTGTGCTCTCGCTGCTGGGCTACGTGCTGCGGCTGGACGCTACCGGCTACGTGCTGCTCCTGACCGGCATCGCTCTGACCTATCACGCGCTTGTGCGTCTGGTCGGCACAAGGCTGGCCACTTCTGGCCTGCCTGGTCTCGCGTTGGATCAAATCGCGCTGGGCCTATGCGCTCTGGTCGTGGTACTGGTCGCGTTCGCTACTCCTTTCCAGCTCATCTCGCGCGCGTACGCAGGCTCGTCTGCCCAAAACATCTCCTTGTTCGGGGGTAATAGTTTCGTGTTTCACTTTGTCAGGAGCCGTGGTCTCACGCTGGACCTGCTCGCGCTGGGCATCTGTTTTCTGCTGACACTCGATATCACAGCACTGCGGGCGGGTCTTCGCCACGTACCTGCCAGGGCAGCCTGGTGCTGGTTGCTACTGTTTAGCGGCCTGATCCTGACCTCGGCTTACGGCATCGAAGTTTTGCTCTGGCAGGTTTCTCCGCTCGCCGCTTTCCTGGTCTTGACCCTGCTGGCGCTGACGTGCGCGATTCTAGCGCGCCGCTTTGCCAGTTCCAGCTGGTCCAATCCACTGGATGTGCTGACTCTGGGTGGAATCGCCTTTACGCTCGTGCTCGGCCTGGGACAGCCGCAGGATGTCATCAGTGCCTTGCTGCTCGGTTTCGCCGCTCTGCTCTATATCGTGCTGTTCGCGCAACGCCGACCATTGCCCTCGGTACTGTGTGCCGCTCTGCTCATGCTCGCCCTCCCCGCTCTGCTCACTCATCTACCGCTTGTGCTCGCCCTGAGCTTGCTGCTACCTTTGCTCGCGGCCAGCATGCAGCGCGCGCATCTCTTTGACAGGGCGCCCTATGCACAGGTGTTTGTCTGGACCCTGCTGGGGCCCGCGTTGCTCTATGGATTTATTCTGGTGAATGGAGATATCAGCAATGGGCAGAGTGTGTTCGCAAGCTGCTTGGGACTACACCTGCGCGCGGCCTATGAGATTATTCTGCTTGGAGCGGTCTGGTACGCGACTGCTCTGCTTACACGTGTCCAGCTTTACCTGATTCCTGCCTCGTTGTTCTGGTTGTTTGCTCTGCTACTGCCCATCGATGATTTCTGGACCCTGACCATCCTCACGCCGCTGCTGGCACTGGTGGCCGCGTCCATCGAACGCCGCGCAAACTCCATCTGGGCCCTGCCTTTCTACCTGGTCGCGTTGTTCGGATCTGGCATGGTGAGTTATACCGGCCTTGTCTACACGCATGTCACCGCGTTGAGTTGGGTTTTGCTGGCCTTCGCGCTGCTGGCCTATGCTCTGGGCCTGTTTACCGAACACGTGGCCGCGCTCTGGCTGACCCCGCTTTTTGCGACGTGGGCAGTTGTTCTGGCAGCAACTCTGCTAGGCGACCTCTACCGCCCGCCAGTTGTTACGCTGTTGGGTGCGTTCCTGGGACTCGCGTCCAGTCGCTCGACATGGCTCGCACAACATCGCCAGACTTCTGTGCTCTACGCGCTGCCTCTCTACAGCAGCGCACTGGCGGCTGCCCTGCTGACCGGTGTGTATGGCACACTGGGCGATATCAATCGACCTTTCTATGGCGCCTTACCAATCGCGCTCTTTCTGTACGCCCTGGTGAGCTTCGTGGTCTTGCTCATCGAGGGTCGCCCGTCGTGGAACTGGCTGGTCGCGGTGTTTGCCTGCTGGGCCGTACTGTTAACGCAACGCCTCACACCAACGTACACTTTAGTAGCTGGCATTGGCCTGGTGTTCTGTGGACTGCTGAGCGGGCGTTTGTTGCAAGCAGCGCCATCAACTGAGGGGTCCGCTCGCTGGTATGGCCTGGAGAAGTTTACCTGGAGCTGGCCCTGGTACACTGCTTTCCTGGCAGCAACATTGGTGCTCGCGGGCACGCCATCTGCCCCATACATGCTCGTTTTTACGTTGCTGGCAGCCATCGTCATGCTGGTGGAACGCGTGCCGGAGTTCCTGGTCTTCCCTGTGGGTATGGCGGCCTGGACCCTGTACCTCTGGCTCCCGGCATCTCAGCCTGTACTGATAATTGTCGCGTATACGCTGCTGTGTGTGCTGCTCTTCGCGAGCCAGTTCATCTGGCGCCGTTTGCCAGCAGCTACGCACTGGCTGCCGCAGACCAGTTTGCATAACGCGCTCTCGCTGGGTGGCCTCTGTGCTGTTCTGCTGTACGCGCTGGACCAGGGCGCGCTCTCAACGTCCGCAGGTGCGCTGGCCCACGCTGGCGTCTTCACCCTGGTTAGCTTGAGTGTACTGCTCGGCCTGTACGGGCTGACCCATCCCTCGACTATGGCGCGCGCGTTCGCTCAGGGGTTGAGTCAGGAGCAACGCGTGACGCGCCTGGAGGCCGCGCGCGTGCTCTGCCACTGGTGTCTGTATGGCGCGGGGATGCTGCTCTCCCTGGCTGTCTCCTGGGAATTGCTGGCTTTCCAGCAGACGCGCTTCGACGTGCTCAGTCTGGTTCCGGCCAGCTACCTGATCGTGCTCGCCCCCTTCTTGCTGCGCGATACACTCTTACCGGAGCGCCACTTCATCGGCCAGGTGGCTGCCCTGCTTGGCGCGGCCCTGTTGCTCCTGCCGCATCTTTGGCTCAGCTTCAGTGGCACTGATCTACTGCCAACCTTGCTCCTGCTCGCGGAGGCGCTTATTCTGCTGGCGCTGGGTTTACTGACGCGCCTGCGCATCTTCATCCTGAGCAGTGCCGCGCTAATCGTGCTTGGCACCCTGCGTCTGCTCTTCCTCTCGATCCCGCAGTCCGTGCCGATCCTGCTCATGGTCTTTGGCAGCCTGCTCATCCTGCTGGCCACGGTGCTGATCCTCTCGCGCCACCGCTTACAGGCCGCGTGGCGTCGTTGGGAGTAACAGGCACTCTAAAAAACGCAACTTCTGAGTTGCGTATTGTGATTTTTTCTGGTATACTCTCCATAGGCAACTTACAGGTTGCCTATGGAGAAAAATACACGTGTATTTTACTTCAAAAGGCCAAAAATACATTGAGAAAGGAAAGATGATGTCAGATATTATCCAAGAACTGACGATTGAAGCAATGCCGGAAAACGTCTTTTATGTTCTTACCCAGCCAGATGGAATCACCGGGTGGTGGTCTAACCATGCAACTGCCGAACCAAAGATTGGTTCTCTCACCGAAGTTCGTTTTGAGAATGGAGGAATCTTTCAGATGGAGATCGCCGACCTCGAAGCCGGGAAGAAAGTTCATTGGAGAGTGAGGCGTTCCCCACATGATTGGGAGGGGTCCACGATCACCTGGGATCTCACGCCGATCTCAAAGGGGACCAGGCTGCTCTTTGGTCAGCATGATCTCTTTGTGGGCGATACTGGCTACAGCATTGAGGAGACGCGCGCGGGTTGGGAATACTTCCTGAAGAGCCTGAAATTGTACCTTGAGACAGGGAAAGGCACTCCCTATGTGTATTAGCGGTGGGGAAGTTTCCCTTTAACGAGGATTCTAGCGAAAATTACGCACGTATGTCGGGAGTAACGTGGGTATAAAACGAGTTGCCGGATTTCGTTGTGCTGACATTGCCAAAGCTCATACTGACAAATTGGTGATCTAGCCTAGGTGTCTCAATATTGATTTCACGACTTGCGAAATCAATATTGAGACACCTAGGCTAGTAATTACTTATAAAATGCTCTAACGCGTTTTTGCGCGCCCATTAGCTGCCTCAGGTGGTAGCACTGCTGGCAACTCAAGCTCGCGTAACAACTTGTTGAAGGCAGCCAGTTCGGTTTCCAGACAGGCCTGGAGACGCTTCTGATGCTGCTGAAGCTGTGTAACGAGATGCTCATACAACTCATAGGCCTGTTCCGTGGGCACGGCATCGGCGCTGGCCACGACGCCCGCGAGCATGGTGATCTTCGCGTTGAGTTGTGCCGGATGATTCAGGGTATCCTGGCGTGTCTTCGCCTTGACCTGGATCAGCTCTTCCTCGATGGCGCTCAACTGTTCTTTCACGCTCTTTGCGGACTCCACAATCGACTCGCGCTGCTCATGTTTCTGCGTGCGCTGCTCCCATTGCTCCACCTGCTGGCGCGTATCGCGGATCAGCATAATCGCCTCGTGGGTCTCCGAAAGCCGGTCGCGGATGCGCAGCAAGAGGGCGCACTGTTCGTCCAGGTCGCGCTGGCTCGTTGCAACACGCGGGTCTTTCTGGATCTCAAAAGAGACGTTCGCCTCTTGTTCGCCTACGACCAGCCGCGCCTGATACGTGCCAGGGGCGACCACTGGCCCGGTCAGCCCGTTATCTCCACCCATGAAGCCCTCCGCCAGTTTGACCGGATCGGCATGGCGCATATTCCAGACAAAACGGTTTGTGCCAGCTTCTTTGGGGACACGCGGCTCCTTTTTCTCTTCTTTCTTCTTGCCATTGCCGTTCTTTCCGGTTTCAGCCGCTTGCGCTTCCTCGCTGGAGAAGCTTTTGATCTCCTGCCCATCGGTGTCCATGAAGATCAATTTCACCTCGCCTTCGGGCTGTTCTTTGAGGTAATAGACGACAATGACGCCATCGGGTGGATTCTGTCCGGCATCCAGGTTGCGATCAACTTTGGTGCCGTTGGGCTTCTCCTCGCGGCGCGCGCTGATCGTGGTCACTCCTGTTTTACGGTAATACTTGCCGCCCGCCGGCACCTGGGAAAAGCCGCCCACGGTCATAAAGCGGATGGTGGGACGCGGTGTGAAGAGGTGCAGCGTGCTCTGCTCGATCTGCTCGCTCACCTGGCGCAGGGGCGTGATGTCGTCCAACACCCAGAACGAGCGTCCATGCGTGGCCGCGATCAGATCGCTATCTTTGACGGCCAGATCGTGAATAGGCACTACCGGCAGATTTAACTGGAGCGGCTGCCAGCGCTCCCCATCGTTGAATGAGACATACACGCCGGTCTCGGTTCCCGCGTACAGCAGCTCGCGCCTCACCGGATCGGCCCGAATGACGCGGGTGAAGTCGTGCGCGGGAATGCCATTGGTGATCCTGCTCCACGTTTTGCCATAATCGAGTGTTCGATAGAGATAAGGAGCGAAGTCGTCCAGCTTGTAACGCGTGGCGGCTAGATAGGCGACTGCGGGATCGTGGGGAGACGCTTCGATGATGCTGATCAGCGCCCATTCAGGTAGATCGGGTGGCGTGACCTGTTCCCATTTCTCCCCAGCATCACGCGAGAGATGAACACGCCCATCGTCCGATCCTGCCCAGAGCAGCCCGCGTTCACAGGGCGACTCGGCGAAAGCAAAGATCGTCCCATAGTATTCCGCGCCCGTGTTATCTTTGTTGATTGGGCCGCCCGACGACTCCAGGCGGCTACTGTCGTTGCGCGTCAGATCAGGGCTGATGGCCCTCCAGCTCTGCCCTTCGTTGGTTGAGCGAAAGACGTAATTGCCGGTAATATAGAGAATATTGGGATCGTGCGGCGAAAGTATAATCGGCGCGGTCCACTGGAAGCGATATTTCAGCGCGCCAGCCCCCCAGCCGGAGGCCAGTTCGGGCCAGACAGAGATATTGCGCGCCTGGCGTGTGCGGTGATCGTAGCGCGTGATGTAGCCCTGGTAGTTGCCGGCATAGACGATGTTAGAATCGTCGGGCCGCACCGCGATATAGCCACTCTCGCCTCCGCCGATGTCGTACCAGTCCAGTTGCGTGATCCCGGCCAGCGGTGAGCGCGTAGGCAGGCAGATCGTGGTGTTGTCCTGCTGCGCGCCATAGATACGGTAGGGCACCTGGTTATCGGTGGTGACGTGGTAAAACTCCATCGTCGGCTGTGTGTATTGGGTGGACCAGCTTGCACCGCCATTGAAAGAGATGCAGGCCCCGCCGTCATTGCTCTCAATCACGCGCTGCGGATCTTCGGGGTCGATCCACAGGTCGTGGTTATCCGCGTGAGGGGTAGCCACGTCGAAGAAGGTCTTGCCACCATCAATGGATTTCCAGGCCTGTACGTTCAGCACCCAGAGCGTCTCCACGTCGCGCGGATCGGCGATGATATGCTGATAGTACCAGGCACGCGCGGACAGGGGACGCTCCTCACACAGACGTTGCCAGTGCTCGCCCCCGTCGTCCGAGCGAAAGACCGCGCTATCCTCCGACTCAATGATTGCCCAGACGCGGCCAGACTGCGCGGGCGAGGCTGCGATACCAATCTTGCCCAGCAAGCCCTTTGGCAGTCCCGGTTTGCGCGAAATCTCCGTCCACGTATCACCGCCATCCGTCGATTTAAACATGCCGCTCTCTTCGCCGCCGCTAATCAGTGTGTGAGGCAGACGAATCGCCTCCCAGAACGCGGCATAGAGGATGCGTGGGTTATGCGGGTCCATCACCAGATCAATCGCCCCGGCCTTGTCGCTGCGAAAGAGGATCTGTTCCCAATTTTTGCCGCCGTCACGCGTGCGATAGATGCCGCGTTCGGGATTGGGGCCGTGCGCGTGGCCGAGGGCCGCGACATACACCAGGTCGGGATTCTGCGGGTGAATGCGCACCTTAGCAATATGGCGCGTCTCCGCCAGGCCCAGGTGCGTCCAGCTCTGCCCACGATCCGTCGATTTATACACTCCATCGCCGTGCGAGACATTGCCGCGAATCGTTGACTCGCCCATGCCCACATAGATCACATTGGAATCGGCCTCGGCCACAGCCATAGCCCCCACAGAGGCGCGTTTAAAATAGCCATCGGAGATATTCTCCCAGATCAGGCCGCCATCGGTGGTTTTCCACACGCCGCCACCCGTCGAGCCAAAGTAGAAGCGTTGCTTGTCACGCGGGTCGCCGGCCACAGCAATCACACGGCCACCGCGATACGGACCCGCCGAACGCCACTCCAGCCCCTTGAGCAGACCGGAGTCGAACTGTGTACCTGATGTTGTTTGGGAGGATTGATTATCCCGCGTCCGCGGGTCGTGCTGATCGTTCATAGAAGAATCCTTTTCTGCTTCTGTGCTGCTCTTCGTTCACATTACTTTTATGTATGTCACAAAATCACAGCAGCGTCAAGCATCGCTTGTGCCGAGATCGATGCGTCTCTCTGTGTTATAATCTGAGCGGAGCAGATCGAAACAGGAGCGTGTTTAATATGTCTCATGCCACCTTTGTCTATTGCCCAATGTGCGCCACTCCACTGGTCGAGAAAGACGTGAGTGGGATGCTGCGTGCTGCCTGCCCGTCGTGCAGCTTTATCCATTTTCTACAACCCAAACTGGTCGTCGTGGTTGTCGTACAGTATCGAGACACGCTTTTATTGGGCAAGCGTAATATCGAGCCAGGTCTGGGCTTGTGGAATTTCTGTGGCGGCTATGCTGAATTGGGCGAGACAGTTGAGGAGGCTGCCATACGTGAGGTCAAGGAAGAGTCCAATTTCGATGTGCAGTTGGGGTGGTTAATCGGCATCTATAGTGCAGGCGCTGCTTCACATGTGATCATCGCTTACCAGGCAAGCATGCTCGACCATCAGCTCAGCAATCTGGCCGCGCAGCTTGAGGAGGTGAGCGAACTGGCCTTCTTTCGCCAGGAAGAGTTGCCAGCACTTGCCTTTCCTGTTGATTACGATATCTTGCGTGATTGGAGTACGCTCAATGTCTGATATCAAATCCGTGAAGGGGGTATCCATTGCCTTCTATCAACACGATTTCAACAGATTTGATATGAACTGCTCTGCACAGGCTGGTAAATGCTCTACGAACGAAGTGAGCAGATCCGGCCCTCAACCGCGAGAATTTGCCTCCAACTGTCAGATGAACAGAAGAGAAAGAGAGTTACCGGGATGCCTGACGCCATCTTTGCCCAGCCCAAACTTGCCGAAATCTATGATCTTCTCGACAATCCAGAGCGACCGGACCTCGCTCCCTATCTCGCCATAGCAGACGAGTTCCACGTCCACTCTATTATTGACCTGGGGTGTGGAACCGGTACGCTCGCCTGTCGCCTGGCAGCGTGTGGAAAAGAGGTCGTTGGCATCGATCCAGCTGCGGCCTCGCTCTCCGTCGCCAAACGGAAAGCGTATGCCGACCAGATTCACTGGATCAACGGCACTGCGGCGCAGCTCAAAGGATTGCATGCCGATCTCATCACCATGACCGGCAATGTGGCACAAGTATTCGTGACGGACGAGGAGTGGATGACAACTCTTCGCGCGTGTCGCGACGCGCTTCGCCCAGGTGGACGGCTTGTCTTTGAGGTGCGTGATCCAATCAGGGAAGCATGGAAAGGCTGGAACAGAGAACAATCCTACCAGA
>CAXUEY010000015.1:0-7000 GCA_964250225.1 uncultured Ktedonobacteraceae bacterium
GCGCTGGAAGGCAATGGCGGCGGGGATACTAAGATAGGGCGCGGGATCTTTTGTGGCTGCAAAGAAGAAGAGGAAATCAGCCGTCTGACCGCCCCCGATGCCAACGGCGTGTACACGCGCTATCGGGCCTTTTTCAAGGCACTGAGAGGCAAGCTCGATCACGGCTTTACCTTTGATGAAACCGATGCCGCCTATATTCTACCTGATGGAATCGCGTTCCGTAAGGAAACCAGCAGCATCGGGCGCTACCTCGTGGAAGATATCGCCCATTACATCGCTAGGCGCAAACCCGCAGACAATAAGGTGCTCGTCATTATTGATGAAGTATCCGCCCTGGCTATTGAAAATATCGCCAACCTTGCCGAGCGGTTACGCTCCTTTGGAGGCTCCCTTTGGCTCAGTAGCCAGAGTGAGCAGGAGCTAGCCAAAACCCCTGATGAGCGCGAGCGCATTTTAGGCACTGCTCACACCCTCATTTTGCATACCTGTAATGCCCCTGAGCGGCTGGTAGCGCGAGCGGGCAAGCGGATGCAGGTACAAAAAGGCTGGAGTGTCTTAAACCAGGAGGGAACGGGATACGGTACTATGCGCTTGCAAGAGGCGTTTGTGGTCCCGCCTGATAGTGTGCGGCGGCTTGATGTGGGAGAAGCCTATATCATTGTCAACGGGCAAGCAGAGAAAATGTGTGTGGCACCTATAACTGTGACGCCAGCGCAGCAGGAAGCCGCCAGCGCATTTCTCCAGGCCGAAGAACGCGCCGCGAGTCGGCAAACCGCACATGACGAGGAACCAGAGGGGCCGCCTCCCCTGGCTGAGAGCATCTAATCCCGCTTCCTTTGTGATAAGAGCGAGGTCTACAAGGAATTGCCCTTGTGGACCTCGCTCCTACGGTCCTGTTTTCAGGAGGGTTGCAAGCTTCTCTCGTGAGTAGTTTAGTTGAGGCGTGCTCTTTCTTCTCTTTCCTCTCGCTTCACCTGTATCATGGTTAAAGCTGTGAGAGCTAACGTTTTTACCGTTTCCTTCATTTCAGCTAGATTATCGGCAATATAGAGCACATCACCACCAATAGCGCGAGGAAATCTAGGTAGGTAGACAAGACCACTATTGCCTTGAGATGTCCATATTTCCATTGAAATACTCAGTTCTCCAACCTCTACGATGATTGGATTTTCCTGCATGAAACCGTTTTTTCTAGCCCAATCTCTCCAATTCTTCAGTATCTCTTCCTCGTGTAGCTCAGGCTTTTTATCTTGTCGCTCTATTTGCATCTGCTTTACCTCCGAAGTAGTTCCTCTAGCTCTAGCACTCTTCTCTCATCGGGCCACTTTGTACACATGATTGAATAGACTTCACAGACTTCATTGTACCTCAGTTTGGATTGTCTTGCACCCTGTTCTGCAAGTTTGAATAACGTACACACTTCCTCTAGCTCTCCCAAGTCACACAATGCGAGAAGGCGCTGATTGAGTAGTTCAACCCGACGCGGTACCATCGCATCAGGTATACCTTTCTCTACACGTTGTATAGAGTCCAGGGCTTTATCTGGCTGAGACATGCGTAAATAGGTCTTGGTCTCAAAGATAGAAAGCGTGTACGGTGTAACATGAACAAAGGTACTATTTGGGTCGTTTTCGGGTCGATCTGGAAAGGTTTCACGTGCAGATGAGATAAGCTGTTCTGCTTCTTCTATGTGGTGAAGGCTCGCATGATTTTCAGCAACAACCATGTTCATCCAACTTTTAAGAAGTGGCGACACTTTAGAAGCAAGCTGGAGAGCATTGTCATGGTGTCTCATCTGTTGTGTGGGATTTTTAAGATGTGAATAAACATGTGCTCGACGAATACGAGAAGCCGCTACAAGGTTTGGATTACCCGCGATTTCTCCGCATGTAGCCGCCTCTTGAGTCGCATACAACGCACGCCCAAAGTCTTGCTCTTGTAAAGCTACCTGCCACTCAAGTTGATACGCTTGTGATGCAAGAGACGCCGCGCTTTTCTGATGTTTTGAGGGAGTTTTGGCCAGAGCCGTTAGGTTTGGTAGATGCAAAGCAAGATATGCTTTGATGTCTTCAGCTTCTCCATCAAAGTACCAATTCCAGCACGCGGAAAGACTCGCCGCATATCTGGCGAGTCTTTCCTCTATAGGTGGGCTACCTTTTAATCCTAAAAGGACGATAGGGAGAGCCGCAAGAGCAGCTAAGGCGTCCCGACGAGAAATGTTGTCTATCATGTGAATTTCCTGATTAACAATTGATTGGAGTTCTTGAACATTAGGAGAGTGCCAGTGATCGACGACGGTGATAAGGCGCATTAGTCTCATAGCTGAAGTGCTAATATCAACTACAGGGAGAGGGTGAGATGGTGTGGAAAGAAGTGGCGTTACATCCTCAAAACCGAGTTGGTCAAGGGTACACTCAAACACTTTGCAGAGGCGTTCTCTGTAGAAAGAGCTTGGAGGGTGTATTCCTTTTTCCCATTTTCGTATCATATCCCCTGTAGCCGCTCCCTGTATCCCGTTATCTGAAGGAATAGCGTTAAGCTCATCGGCTAGTTTGCGCTGCGTCCACCCACGTCTTTTTCGCTCTTGAAGCAAAATCACATTTGGTTTTCTCTCCATTGTCCTTTCCTCCTTACCATCATTGTATAGAAAGAAATCCTCTCATACAAGCCATTTCTCTTTCTAAATTATGACACAGCAATACCATGATGTGTTCGTGATGGGCTGAAGAGGTGTTATACCCCTCGATAAACAGGTAGTCTTGGGTTAAACGAACTCAACACATTGGTTAGGAGAAAAGACTATGCCAAGTGAAATTCGCCAGCTTTTACAACGTATCGAGGATGAGCAATTAGCAGCACGACGCGGCTTATCTGATGTCGCTATCACAGCACGCCACGATTTTATCAATGTGCGCTACCACAACATCGATCAGGCACATCAGCGATTGCTGCAATTGTGTGGGCCTCAAGCCACGGGCTTTGTCTACACAATGATTGAAAATGCTGATCTTTTATACGATGCACAGCAAGCGCGTGAACGCATGAGAATGCGAGAAGAGGAGAAATAAGCTCATGCTGCAATATCCATCTGTCTTACCGCAAATAGGGGATACGCTCGTATATAAATTGCACGAGAGAGATAACCCCGTAAACCCTGATTTTCTTCACGCTGGCAAAATAGTCAATATTCTGGTGAGTGTGGTGAGTAGACCACAACAGCGCTATTATCTTGTCATGCCTGATGAACATCCCGATTGTGAGGAGCTTGTGTACCCTGAGCAAGTCCAGGGTTTTTATCAATAGCCCACCTTGCAACTGTCGTACCCGGTATGTTGGTCCTTTCGTCAATGGCTATCTGCTTTCGCAAGCGGGTATCTTGAGCAACACTTTTTTTATCTATCGAGAGAGGATTGATGATGTCTATGCAACGAGATTCCCACAGCGGTGAATCCATTCGGCCCATCCAGTTGCTTCCTGTGGGAAGCCTCCAGGCAGTTCCAGCCCCTTTGATCCGTGTCACCACCTGCGGTCTCTTGACCATCGAGATCGTTGCCGAAGTCGTCAGCAGTGATCCCCCGCTGGCCCGCTACGTCTCCCTGACCCCCGAACAACGGCGTGGACGAGGCACCGCACCCGCCCTCCTGCTGCTCAAGCTCTTCCTCAATCGCTACGGGCGGTTTGCCGATAAAGATTGGTTGCTCACCCAGTTTTGTCGGGATGGCGAACTGTATACCAGCGCCAGAATTGAGAATATCGTCTCCCTCTTACGCGGTTTGCTCTGCCCGCCAGACGCTCAGGAGTTGCGCGCCCACTTGGTGGCCTATGTGCGCGGCAGCAGTAAGAGCAGCGATGGCTACCAACTGGCTGGCTATCCACTGATCTGGGTGGATAGTGAGGCACTGGCCTGGAATGTGGAGCAGGCCGCCAGAATGGAACGCTTTGGCGACGACGGGCTACCTTTCTGGGAACGGGCCTATGCCCTGGCCAAACGCGGTCCCTATCTGCCTGAAGAACGGTACAGCGAATGGGCCACCTTCTGGCGGGCAGAGGTCAAAGGCATGCTGCAACAGAGTGTGCAGGCGTTAGCACGACTCTATCAAGCGAAGCATGGCGTGGCAGGCGAAGAAGAAGCGTTGCTCCTGTTGCGACGGTATTGGCAGGAGCACCCACGTGAAGAGGACATCTTACGCCCGCTCATGGAACTCTTGGGGCGGCGGGAGTGCTTTCAGCAAGCCCTGGAATATTACGAGCACCTCTCGACGTTGCTCGCGGAGGACGAGTGCCAGCCGGACCCGCGTACTCAGGATGTGGCGACGTACTTGCGTCTCAAACACCTCCAGCGTTCGCCACGAGTGTTCCCTGCGTCCTCTGATCGTGTCCAGACAACGAATCACGCAGCAGCGAGATCAGGAGGTCTCGCTTAACATGCTCGACGATGGTTTTCTAACACACACGTGGAAAGGAGGAGAACAATGGTGATTGTCGTTGATTGCGAAACGTTGCTCACAGTGGAGGGACAACCGCAGCCAGGGGCTATTGAGGCTATGGTTTCTGTGGCAGAGGAAGAGGGAGATCAGTTGGTCTATCTTTCGTCATCCAGCAACGTTGATGCCCTGATGATCCAGATGCATCACGTGGGTTTCCCGAAAGCTGAGCGTGTCATTTCCTGTCAGAACCAGAGGGAGAAACTCGCGGAGATCTTTGTTGCTTCATTTGCATCTGTCACACGTGTAACGCTTGTTGCTTCGGTAGCTGTTCTCAAAGCGCTGGATCTAGAGAGCCTTGTGCGTGAACACCCACACGCAGCCCGATGGCTGAGATCACGTTTTGTCTTTCTCATCTACGGCATCGAGGATGTGACCCTCGACCTCTCCCCATTCATTGCGTTTCCGGTAGCAGCTCAACTTGATTGGCTGCATCCACCTATCCTTTAGAAGATGGGGAATGATTCCGTCGGGACAGCTACGGGCTAAAAATGCGACTCTTGACCGGGGTGCTCCCCTAACGGGCGAACGGAGCGCGGTTCAGGACGGTACACGGCAGGGCAGGCAGGACCGCGCTCCATTCGGGCAAAGCCTAGCACCCCGATCAAGAGCAAGCGCTTCGCGTCGCATTTTCTTCACGCCCGTAGCCGTCCCGACGAAATGCTTAGAGCTATTCCGACAGAAATAGACGGATATACTTTTATGAGCGATACTCGCTCATTACTCCAATTTATGCGAATACCCTTATATGCCTCATAAAGTCACCAGGGTTGAAATACTTCTTCTAATGCAATCACAATAGATTCTTTCGGCCATCGTTCCTCTAGCTGGCGATAACTTGCAGCCAGCTTGTTAAAGTACAATTGAGAGCCAAGACTCTTTGCAAGTTGCGCTGCTTCCACCAGATCTGTACTGGCTGGTTCCAATTCCCCTTGTTGAATGTGCGCTTCTGCCTGATAGTAGAGCAGGTCCACCTTTGTGATAGGTTCAATTTCTGGATCGTTCGTCTCTTTCTGCATCGCAGTCAATGCACTTTCTGCTTCTTTGGGTTGATGAAGCAAAAGCCGAGATTGTGCATCTCCAAATACATAGAGGGAATAACGGCTTGCTCGCAAATAGGGATAAGCTGGATCATCCTCTGGTTTCATTGGGAAATGCTCATAAGCTAGCCCCATAGCCCGCATCGATTCTTGAAAATTTCCTCGCATTGCATAAACCTCTGCAATCCCTGCATATGTGCGCCCCTTGAGCAGCGGAGTAACATTTTTATCTAATAAGGACACGGCCCGCGTGTAAGCTAGTAGCGCGTCTTTGCTGTGCGTGCGAATATAACTTGGTTGGGCAGAACTCAGATGCCAGCCAAGATTTGCGAGGCTAATCAGAGCGGCCACCTGGAGATTGGGATCACCTGCCAGGTGAGCATAGGAAAGTGCTTGTTGTCCGGCTTGTCGAGCGCTTCCAAAGTCTTCACGGTCAGTAGCAAGCTCACAAGCAAGCTGATATGCTTGTGAAGCAAGTCTCGCCGCCGATTGCTGGAGTATACTCGGCTGTTGGGCAAGTATGGCGGTCTGGTGGCTGTAGAGAGGTAAAATAGCTTCAACCTGATGAGGGTGACCATCATAGAACAAATCTTGGCAAGCAGCGATTCCGCTTGCATAAATAGCAAGCAAATCATCGGTCCATAATCCTGCAATGGGGATAGGCCGATTCGTTCTGGTAGATGATGCAAGAAGTAGCTCGCTCACAAAGCCTCCTATAGCTTTGTTTGCTTCGCGTCTATTCACGTCCTCAGAATCCTGTAAGGCTGTCGTGGTTCCGGTGCTAAGTGTACTGATGGTGTCATAGGGAGGGAACAAAAACGCCTCTTCCACCTGAAAGAAGCTAGCCATACATGGACGAAGTTCAGCAGGAACTCTACGCTCCCCTGACACGTAATACTGCATGCAGCGTGGCGTGACGCCAAACTCATGTGCTACTTCCTCAGCAGTCGTTCCCGCATAATCAAGCAGTTCTTTCAAACGGGTAACGTACCGAGGGTGGCTCTTATTCGTGCCCATATTCGTATGCATATCTCCTCTTCAACTTACCGTGTCTCATTCCCCTTTCTCTTGGAACAGTATAACATAGATTATTTTGTAAACAAGAGGAAGGATTTCACTGTTTGTTCGTTACTTGTTCGTCTGTTGTGCGTTATTCCGCACATTTCGCCTAACTCCTTGCTATACTTTTTCTGGTGACTGGAATCATTGATACGTTCAAAGCAGCACAACAGGAAGAAAGGAAGAAGTATATGGAGCAAAGAGAGCAGATGACAAACGTACCTTCAGTAATACACGCGTCTCTTTCTGATGAGGCAATAGAGGCCAAATTAGCGCAATTGCTTACAGTATCACGGCTCATGGATGTGCCAGCCGAAACAGTACAGGACTGGCAAGCCCGCAAAGACTGCGAAGACCTCTATTGCCAGATTGATAGCGAACTCCGCTCCGCTTCTGTGTGCTTCTTCTACTCCAAAA
>CAXUEY010000015.1:7055-39030 GCA_964250225.1 uncultured Ktedonobacteraceae bacterium
GGAAAAGCGGGTGCCATGCTGGACCCTCATTGACACCCAAGCTGATGAGGGAAGGGGTGCGCCCGTTCTTGTCTTCCCTCATTTGACATGGAAAGCACAAGATGCCGCTCATGATCTTGGCCTTCCCCTCGATCCCTTGCCGGTCCTCTACAGCATGCCAATGAGAACCCCAAAGGATCGTGCTTGTGCCAATGACCTCTGTGAGAGGTGGAATCTTGCGGCGGCGCATCTCTGCCCACAATGCGGGGTGCGATTCCCTGAAGGAGATGTGCCAGAGGAAGAAAAGCCCTACCTCAACAGAGCACAACTGCTCTGCTCTATCTGTACCTATGAGCAAAGTGAAAATGAGGACGACCTTGTACGCCATTGATCCTAGCATACTGTCTCTTTCTCCGATGGGTAGGCCAACGAGCATACCCACATCTGCCCTGGTGGGCGAACCGCTGGAGGGTGCTCTATCGGGCGTGAGAAGCATAGCCGATGTTGGGACCGTCGGCTATATCTCTCGCTACGCGTGGTTTTCACAGAACCACGCGTAGCGGGCTGAACTTTTATCTCTAAGGTGCCAATTTTGGCTAACTTCCACGAGGTGATCTTATGAAAAGAGGGGTTTTCTGTCGATACGCCTGGCTCGTACATCTGGCTGTTCTCCTCATTGGGTGTGGAGGTTCAACCGTCACCCCAACGAAGACTCCAGTAGCCTCTCTCTGCTCACAAACGCCCACAGGCTGGATTGTGAGTTGTGAAACCATTGACACGCGGCTTGATCTGGATCGCGCTGTCCCTACGAATCACGCGTGGGGATACATCCTGGCAATGGATGTGGGATCGCGGGATCGTACTTTGCCTGCTGGCGGGGTGATTACGGTAGCAGCTCACCGGAATGCAGAAACCGTTCCCAGTCCGTATGCAGGCAGACGAATCCGCTACAACGGATCGATCATCCTTTCCGTAACCCAGGCTGATGCGAGCATCATTTTCATTGGGTATGCAGAGAAGATGGGCAACGAAGGAACACTGCCAGCTTTAGCAATGGTCCAAGATCTCGACCAGGAGGGGGGGACATCATGGATCAATGTACGCAATTTAACACCATTCGAGCTTGCCCCGCCGCCGCCTGATAAACACCTCTCTCAGAGCGATTTCACGGCTCTTGAGCCATTTTTCTTCTCATCACTCAAAACATCGGCTTTGAGTGATTTGAATACTCAGAGAGGTTCGCATGTCGTTCGTCCTGGCACGTTTTCCTGCGCGTCGGATGTTCATTCAAAGAGTGAAACGGCGACGACAGTTATCTTGACGTTTCAGGTGAGGTGTCAGGAACAGGTGACAAACACCCCACAGACGTAATTGTGATGGCCTAACCTGATGCGTATTGGCAACAGACAGTCATTTGAACCTGTACAAGAGAGAAAGGAAACGCTATGTGGCCTTTTCGTCGGAAAGTATCCAGGCCCCCACAGAATCCCTGGGTGCGAACACCAGTAGCAGTAGTAACCCCGCCTATCCCTGAGAATCGCACCTATCTACAAGATGTTCCGTACCTCCTGCCGAAAGACATGCAAGAAGATCAACGTTTACATTTTCAGCATCATGTGCTCTATAAGACGGTCAGTAATCATTATCTCGCGCCGCTCTCCTCCGCGACGGCAACAACCATACTGGATGTCGGGACGGGTACGGGCATCTGGCCGGTTGAAATGGCAACATTATTTCCAGGGGCGCACATTATCGGTGCGGATGTCAGTCTGAGTTCGCTCCCGCGCGTATTGCCGCCTTGCTGCCTCTTTGTTCAGGCCAGTATTTTAGAGGGATTACCGTTTCCTGACCAACAGTTTAGCTATACCCATCAACGGCTCCTGGCGGCGGCTATTCCAGCGGCGAAGTGGCCGAGTGTGGTCCATGAATTGGTCCGTGTCACGAAAAGAGGGGGGTGGATCGAACTGTTAGAAATTGGCGATACCATCCAGCAAGCAGGGCCAGCGACCAAATGCTTACTTGGCTGGATGGCCGATATTGGGAAAGAACTCGGTTTTGATGGGGATATCCTGCACCATTTAGGCGATTTGCTCACGCAAGCGGGCTGCGCTGACGTTGAATCTCAGGATATTCTGGTCCCATTGGGTACGTGGGCCGGTCCTATAGGCCAGATGATGAAGACCGATTTGCTCCAAGGATATGACGCACTCAAAGGCACATTTTGCCCGCGTGCTCACACACCGCCCGACGTGTTTGATGCAATGGTCCAGGCTGCGGCCACTGAATGGGAGCACAACCACGCTTCCTATGTGTTCCACGCCGCATTTGGAAGGAGACGAGCATCGTGATGGGTACCGCGCCTCCTCCGTTTCTGTTGTCACACGACCAGGCACAGCGCTTGCATACCTACATCCAAGCGTACAGAACTTACGCGCTCACGTCACTCTTGCCGTCACCAGAACGCAATACAGCCCTGCGGGTACTTCAGGGGTTGCAGAGCAAGCTGATCGAGGTGCTAGACCACGCAACCATCCCATCTTATCCTCTCTCGTTGTCTTTCGCCAGAGAGGAAGCCATGATGGTGAAGCTAGCCGCAACTGAGTTGATCGCGCTGTATAGCAGACAGCCCGAAGGGGCTGAACGGATCGCCACACTCAGCGACCTTGCGGCTCTCAAACTGAGCCTCAAACAGTACGAAAAGAGCGAGGTCTACAAGGGCCATTCCTTTTGAACAGGAGATCAAGCATGCAGAGGAACAGTGAACACCCCGTATCCTTCCACCCGACCCTGAGACACCAGCCAGATCAGGTGTATCTCCGGGTGTATACCTTTGGGCCTTTTCACATCGAATGGGTTGATCCGGTGACGGGTCAGACGCAACCGTTGCCTGCCGAGCGATTATGCAGGCGCGGTGCGGCTCCTTCCCTGGCCCTGCTCAAAGCGCTGCTTGGGCAACCAGATCGTTTTGCGACACGCAGTTGGTTATGTGAGCAATTTTGGCCGGACTCCACGAATCGTCAAGCCAAAGACCGGCTCAACGATGTCGCTTCGCTGCTCCGTGGATTGCTGCGACCAGAGGGCAATACCGCCAAAGTGCTGCATGCGGTCTACGGCACCAATGGAGAAGGGGCCGGGTATCAATTGGAGACGTATCCGTTTCTCTGGTGTGATGCGGATGCCTTTCTCTGGTATGTTGAGCACGCCACCTTGCTGGACCGTATGGGCCAGGATTCTACCACCTGTTGGGAGCATGCCTATGCACTGGCGATGCGAGGCATGTATCTTCCAGCGCACATCTATGAGGATTGGGCGCGTCTTCGGCAACAGACGTTGGAGGGAGTCTTGCGTGATTGTGTGCAACGTTGGAGCTATCTGCTACGACAGATGGGGCATCTGGATGAAGCGATCCGACGCCTACGGAGGTATTGGGAAGAGCATCCCACTGATGAGGATGCCTTACGCATGCTCCTGGACATGTTAGGCGAGCGTGGACGCTATCAGGAGGCAGAGGCATGTTACGCGCAAACCGAAGCTGTGCTCAAGGAAGACGGGGATGAACCTGATCCACGCACGCGAGAAATGAGAGAGTATGTCCGTGCATTACCCATTTCACAGCGGCAGGCAGCCACAGCCACGACAGGCATCCTCAAACGCTTCTCTGCTGCCCCGATATTGCTCTCTGCTTTGCAAGAAGAGACGGTGCCGTATCTCCTCTCACAAGCCATTGTACGCGGGATTATCCAGGCAGTACGCGAATGGGAGCAAACATCTCATCTCCATACCGCCACGTCACAAGAGCGGCACCCAGGCGGGGAAAACGCCTTGCAACTCGTTGAATGATCCGCCCGTTCCCATGTCAATTTTGCGGCAGCCCAGCCGCCCTACCGTGGCACCGCAGTATCTTTCTTTTGCCACCATTTCAGCAGAGCAACGCACGCCGCCCGACGTTGACAGCGTTGCCCGACGCGAATCGCCAACCGCAGGTTATGACCCGCTTGCGGGGTATAGCAAGATAACAGCACCCCAACATTACATACAAAATACAAACAGAGAACGCGAAGCCGCTCTACGAGCGGCCCCGCGTTATGTAATCGTTATGTATCCGTTTTGAACGGTGCATGGGATTTATGCAAGCCAAAACATGCCGTATGAATGCGCTTTAGTTATTA
The DNA here is from genome assembly GCA_964250225.1 of uncultured Ktedonobacteraceae bacterium. Taxonomy (GTDB): domain Bacteria; phylum Chloroflexota; class Ktedonobacteria; order Ktedonobacterales; family Ktedonobacteraceae; genus Paraktedonobacter. Next base: position 11,204 of record CAXUEY010000015.1, read on the forward strand.
GATGTACCATTAGATGCTTTTCCACGCTGTTTCTGCTGTTGCTTCTTATTATTGATGAAGGTATCTAAATCCCGCTTGAGGATACGGTATCCTTGACCAGCATCCCAGGCTTCTAACTCACCTCTTTTTATCCATTCCCTAACCGTCTTAGGGGCCACCTTTAAGCGTTCGGCTACTTCCTCAGTAGTATAGATTGTATCGCTATTCTCTTGCATGGTTTACGCTCCATTATCCGTCTTTGATAGGATATATTTTAACATCTTAGCCATATTAGGTCAATAAATGGCAGTTAAGGGTTGCTTTTCAGATATGTTAGACCTTATAATGCTATCATATGGCTATAAAGTTTCTATTTAGTAAACGTAGGACGTGCCAGGGGTATGAAATCACATCTCGGCACGAGGAGGGAGAGAGAAGACTAAAAAATAGCCTGTTTCTTTTTTGACGAATGTTGAACGGTGCAATTTGAGCGGGAGGCGAAAGCCCACAATTACATCACGCACCAATTTTTGTCGGTGCAATTTGAGCGGGAGGTGAAGGCTCACAATTATATAAAACGTATCTATCCTCTCTCTGGATTGACTCTAGAAGCGGCGAGGTTATACGTATTCATTATGCAAGTAAAAGATGCATGATGAATATGTAAGCGCAAAATGCATGTTATAGTTGTGGAAGACCGAGCACAGTCACTCAACTATAGCAAGGAGCGTCCACTATGTCACCAGAGGATGAAATGATTTTGTTCGCAGTCCTGCAAGATTTAGCAGATGAACTGAGAAGGATCAAACGCGAGGAGCAGCAAGGCAAGCCGCAAGATGAGCCAGAACAAGAGTAAGGCAATTTGAAAAGGAGTTACTATCATGGCCCAGCAAGCACAAGGAAAGAAAATCAGAAGCATTCTGAAAAAAGTTACCATCAATCCCACAAACGCACTTTCCGAGTTTCCTAGAGATAAACCAGGAGTTATCTATGTCCGTCAGTCAAAAATACAGCAGAAGGAAAACAACATACATTCCTTCGAGATGCAAACCGATAAATTTGAGCAGTGGTTTCGAGAGGGGCTAGACTGTACGAATCATATTGAGATAATTAGTGATGATGAGGGATTGAGTGGAACATTAAGTATACATGAGCGCAAGGGATTAACTCGCGTCATGAGATTAATCAATGGAGAAGAGTTGCTGAATGGGGAATATATAGGATGGATTGGTGCTGTTCATGTAAACCGCCTCAGTCGTGATAAGTGGCTTGTTACCCCAGGCACGATCATGCAGGATTGCTATAAAAATAATGTCTGGATAGCAACCTTGAGAATGCTTTTTAATTTTCAAGATACCTATTGCCAGCGGGTTTTTATCATCGAGGCAGAGGAGTCGGCTCGACATCTGGAATGGATGCGATTAGTAATGGGTGGCGGGCTACGCACAGCCAGCAGCCACGGCTATTATGATGGACGCTGGATATCCCCCGGCTATATCGTCGATAGAACCGATGAGAAGAAGAAAAAATATGTAATCTACGAACCACACGCCGAGCGCGTGCGCTGGCTGTTCAAACGATACTTTGAGCTAGATGGGAATTTTCCCTTACTCTGCAAAGAGGTTGAAGCAATGCCCTACTTCTTTCCCGCGTTTGAAAGTTGGGTTAACGCAGAAAGTCAGGGCAAATTTCCAGGCAACAGGAAACAAAAAGGCACACTCATTAAAGAGGGACCATATGCGGGAAACTATTGGATAAGTAAAGCCGGGTTAAAATCAGTCCTATGCAATCCCGTTTATATTGGTTGGTGGCTACCTATCGATGGGGGAGTTATAGAAGATAACCACGCCGCCATTACAGAGGATGCGTTGTTTGTCTATGCCCATAAGAGGCTGAGCAGTTACGATCTAAAAGGCCAGAGACAGAAGCCAGAACACACATTTCACGGTAAAATGGTTAAAAATATTCTTACTCCGGTTATTGTAGATGATAGAGGAGAAAGAATGTATATGACCATTGAGAAGAAAGGAGTGCCCTTTTTTAGAAGCGTAGAAATTAACTCTTTAGCTCCTAATAAGTACAGATATGGGGTAAATGCGAAAGAGTTTGAGAATTTTTTTCTGGAAAAACTCTTTGAGCGTATCAAGGTACTAGAGCATTTAGAATGGTCAGATAAAGCATCAGAACAGCCAAACGACAAAGCGAAAGCGCGAGAAGAGGCAAAGAAAAATATAAAAAAACAAATCGACCATGCAAAGAGACAGAAAGCCGAAATGCAAGACACCTTAGACGACCCTGACATTCCGAAGACAAAGCAGATGAAAATTGACTATGCAACAAAAATCGGAGGTTTAGAGGGACAAATCAACCAATGGCAGCTAGAGTTAAAGAAGCTCGATGAGGAGAAAGATGAGGATGAAGAGGTCATCCTTTTTGAGATTCAGTCATTGCTCCCAAGCATCCAGAAAAAGTGGGACAAAATCAACATACGCACCCGTTACCGATTTATCAACGCGCTTGTACGTAAGGTGGTCGTTATTGATGTTGCATCATCTTGGATGCAATTAGAAATTCACTGGAAACCCTCGATAGGGGATTTTGTGGATATTGCCTATATTAAGAAATCCTATTCAAATAAAAAGGGATGGACACCTGAAGAGGAGGCAATACTAAGGGAATTGTATCCTACAGCATCTCAAGATGAAATTATGGCCGCTCTACCGGGGCGAGGCTGGTCAAGCATTCAGGGGCGTGCCTATGTACTCAAGGTGAAAAGAATTGAAAAGCCAGCCCCCGGCCCTACGACCTGTAAACCCTGGTCAGCAGAAGATATAGCAAAACTTCGAGAAGTGTACCCCGAAGTGGAGAGAAGTGTGATTATGGAATGTTTTCCTGATCGCACCTGGGTTGGGGTTCAGCTACAAGCCCGCAAACTTGATCTAAGGAGGATTAGAAAAGAACCGCGTCACACATCAGCACCATTTTCTACTATTGCGCCATCTGTCACAGATCGACAATTTGAGGAGGAAAAGGGGATCATCTTTACTACGGGGAAAACTATATATTGGCGGTGGGCGAGGTGATGTGGCTGAGAAAGATGACTTTTGTGCGCGGTGTCACCCCGCGCCAGAGCTGTTCGATCATCTCTTCATCGCTCGCAAGGGGTAACGGGATGGGTTGGTTGATATAACGCACTCCGCGCTGCCCACAGAGAAAACGCCAGGTGCGGTCGGACGCGCCATACTCGTGATCGGTGGCCAGCACTTCATCCCCTGGCTCAAGCAGCAACGAACGCGCCACAATATTCACCCCAAAGGTAGCGTTCTCGACAAAGACGATCTGCCCGGCCTGCGTGCCTACATAGGCCGCTAGAGGTTCACGCGCCTCGTCCAACAAATCATTGAGACGGCGCCCCAGAAATTCAACCGGATCAGCCTCCAGGCGGCGCTGCCATTCCTGGTAAACCTCGAAAACCGGGCGCGGACAGGCCCCAAAGCTGCCATGATTTAAAAATGTGATATCAGAACGGATCTGAAACTGGTCTGCCGCAACTGGAAGAATACTTGTTATGCTCATGTGGGGATCTCCCTCCTTGCGCTTTCTGCTTTTTGAATAACTGTAACAGGTCCGCTGCTTTTTTGCACCAGCCAAAGACCTGGATAATGAAGAGCCAAAAATCAAACGGATGGCACAAATGAAGTTCCAATGAGTACGCGCGGGCTGATTAGCTTGCACATCCCATCTTGACGGCTGGCATATTTTACTTTACTATATCCGTAGTCGATATATCTATGTGCGTTATATTGAGACAAAGGAAGGAAAGACCCATGACCCACCTCTATTTCATCCGGCACGCGCAGCCGGAAGGACTCAAGCCTGGCGTTTTTGGCACGCTTATCCCCAATGCTGGCCTTTCATGTTTGGGAAAAAAGCAGGCAGAACGTTTGAGGGATCGCTTGCAACACAGCTCGGAGATTGTTGCGGACGTGCTGATATCCAGCCCCTTGCAGCGCGCCCGCGAAACGGCAGATATTATTGCTCCAGCACTCGGCTTGCCTGTCCTTTTAGACGAAGGGGTGCAGGAGATTAATATTGGGGCAGGTGAAGGATTAACGCTCGAAGAAATCAGGGAGCGCTCTGACGGCGTCTTTGATATCCTTCAGGAACCGTTCCGCCACATGAAGAACGGCGATAGTTTTGCCGCTTTTGTGATGCGAACGTATGAAGCGCTAGATCGTCTCTGCCATCAGTACGAGGGAAAAACAATCGTGATTGTCTCTCATGGTGGAGTGGTCAGAGTCAGTTTTGCCTATTTCCTCGGATTACATCCACTTAATGCCTTTTCATTTGGTCTACGTTGTGCAAATACGTCTATCACTCATTGGCATCGAGGAATGTCTGAGCAGCAGAAGCCGCTATGGTATCTTGAGCACTATAACGATCATACTCATCTGGTGGGCTTGGGAGCTGATTAACTGGATATCTGGCGCACCAGTTCCGGCAATTCCGCCAGGCTACCAATACACTGCATCCCGGCAGGCGCCTCGCGTGTGGGGTTGATGAGCACGGTCATCGCGCCGAAATCCCTGGCCCAGGCAAGCACGCGTGGGGAATCATCGACGATCAGGGCGTCCTGGGGCGCAAGTTGGAGATCGGCGAAGAGGCGCTCGTAGTATTCTGGCGCCTCTTTGAGCATGTTGAGCAGGTCGGAGCCGTAGAGCCGTCCAAAGTACTCACGCACGCCCATTGCCTGCAAGTAGCCGTGCAGGTGGAGCGAGGATTCGCCGGAAGCGGTGTGCAGGGTGTGACCTTGAGAGTGTAGTTCGCCAATGGCCTCGATAGCGCCGGGGAAGGCACTGTGAACGCGACAGGTGATGTAGGTTTCAGCCTCGCGAGCCAGTTCGATGCAGGATGCTTCCGGTGGGGTCTGCACGCCAACGAGTTGGCACATGCCGTGCATCCAATCGCACCAGTAGGTTTGCTCGAAGCTTGCATAGTCAGGTGCGGACTGTACACGCGCCTGCCAGTTCTCTGGCGCAAAAAGATCCATCGAATAGACGCGGTTGGCCTCGGCCCAGGCTGTGGATTCGCCTCCCAGCAATGGTGCGAAAAATTCGCCGACGAGCTGCTGCCACTGCGAACCACGCAGACGATTATCGTTCATGACGCCACCATCATCCAGAAAAATCACTGGTTTCCCTGCCATGCTTGTTTCCTTTTCGCATCTATTGTTCTGTTAAGGAAGCACATCATAGCATAGATCTGATAAAATAGGAAGCAGCAAAAATGCCTATGCATATCGCCTGAGCACCTCATAACACCACAATATCACGCAGGGGATAGCCGGGTTTCTGAAAGGTAGCTATAAGCATGGATGACTTCACGGACCAGTGTTTGGGAAATTATCGTCTGTTGCGGTTATTAGGACGCGGGGGATTTGCTGATGTCTATCTGGGAGAGCATCTGCGGCTGGGCACGCAGGCCGCCATCAAAGTACTCTCTACGCACCTGACCGACACTGATCAAGAGCAATTTCTGGCGGAGGCGCGCACGCTGGCGCATTTAGAGCATCCATATATTATCCGTATCCTGGATTTTGCACTGGAACAGGATCTCCCTTTTCTGGTCATGAGCTACGCGCCCAATGGGACGCTGCGTCAGCGTTATCCAAAGGGAACACGCCTGCCACCAGATGTGATCCGTGTCTACCTTCAGCAGGCCGCAAATGCGCTGCAATGCGCGCATGATGCAAAACTCATTCATCGTGATATCAAGCCGGAAAATATGCTCTTAGGGCGGCAGCATGAGCTTTTGCTGAGTGATTTTGGGATTGCGACCATCGCGCACAATTCGCATTCACAAAGAACAGAAAACATTGCTGGCACACTTTCCTACATGGCACCTGAGCAAATTCAGGGCAAGCCGCGCCCGGCCACCGATCAGTATGCCCTGGGTGTGCTTGTATACGAGTGGCTGTGCGGCTCCCTCCCTTTTCAGGGAACCACAGCCGAAATAGCCGCGCAACACCTGCACGCTGAGCCACCATCTTTGCGCACACACGTGCCCGACCTGCCACCTGCCATCGAAACGGTGATACAAAAAGCGCTGGCGAAAGATCCGCATCAACGTTTCGCCAGTGTACAGGAATTTGCCAGCGCCTTTGAACAAGCCTGCCAGTCCTGGCCACGCGCTACAACCACTGCTCTGCCCGTTTTAACAACCTTGCCAACCCAGACGCTCACACCATTTTATAGCGCTCCCACATTGGCTGAGAACAAGCTGCCAGCGTTGAAAAGCACGCGACGCGGCATACCACGACGCGCGTTGTTGCTTGGCACGCTCGGCACGCTTGGACTGGTCGCAACGGGTGGCGCGCTCACGCTATGGGAAGTTTCGCAGAAACCAGCGCCAGCGCCGGGCAGTACGCTTGAGACCTATACGGGCCATCATGGTCCGGTGGTCAGCGTCGCCTGGGCGCCGGACAGCACACGCGTTGTCTCTGGTAGCGACGATGCAACAGCACAGGTCTGGCAGGCGGACAATGGCGCGAACCCGTTGATTTATCGCGGCCATAGCTCGAACATCAACGCCGTCGCCTGGTCACCAGCACATAGCAGCCCGCGCATTGCCTCCGCTAGCGGCAATCCTTTTTTTGGGGGAGATCACACCGTGCAAGTGTGGAATGTCGCGACAGGCGCGCATCTGCTGACATATACAGGTCACACGCAACCCGTCCATACGGTGGCATGGTCACCAGACGGTACGCGCATCGCCTCCGGCGGCGAAGATAATATGGTACAGGTTTGGGAGGGCAATACTGGCAAGCAGCTCATCTCTTTCACCAGACACAGCGCCCTGGTCTCCTCTATATCCTGGTCGCCGGATGGCACACGCGTCGCCTCCGCCAGTTATGATGGCACGGTGCAGATCTGGGATGCGCATACGGCTGCACTGCTTATGCGCCTTGCTCATACGAACATCGTCAATGCCGTGGCCTGGTCGCCCGATGGCACGCGCGTCGCCTCCGCCAGCGGCAATACTTTTTTCGGGGGAGATCACACCGTGCAAGTGTGGAATGTCGCGACAGGCGCCTCGACCCTGACGTATCGCGGCCATACAAACGCGGTCAATGCCGTGGCCTGGTCGCCGCATAGCATACGTATCGCCTCTGCGTCGTCTACCAATGAGAAAACTGTGCATATCTGGGATGCCGCGACGGGGCACAGGCTGCTCACCTATGGCGAGCATACATTGGGCGTGCGAGCAGTCGCCTGGGCACCGGATGGCACGCGCATCGCCTCGGCCAGCAACGATGGCACGGCGCGCGTCTGGCTGGCTCCCTAAACCCCTAAACATTCCCACTTGCCTTCATCTGCTATACTGCATACAGAAGCGGGCCAACGCGCTCTTCTTCTCCTCAACCTATTCTCCTCATCACCTATTCCCCTCTGCTTGAAAAGCAGATATTCAACCTCAAGGAGCTATCCCTATGAGTATCCCCCTTACAGCAAGTGGCGAGGTCGCCACATTTCAGGATGTTGACCAGTTCCAGCCCGGAAAGACGCAGTTTGCCTGCGGCTTCTTTTCGTGTGCAATTGTCAGGGCTATGGCGCCTGTGGGACAGCGACCCGCGCTGACGGTGACCCAGATGATTGCTGAGGCCGAGCAATGGTACGCCCAGTACGATGGCGATAACTCTCCCAGCAATGAAAACGGGATGACGTTGCAGCAGCTTTATAACCTGATTGTGCAGATCGGCCTGCACTTCCAGGCCACCAGCACCGATGCACAGGCCTTGCGCGCGTGGCTCAAGCTGGGCTATCCGGTGATCGTGGCCGGGGCCGAGACGGGTTTTCACGATCTGGCTCTGGGCGACACCGTGCCTTATCCCTGGAACCCCATTTTCAGCCATATCATTATTCTGACGGGAGTGGCAGCGAACGGCAATTTCCTGGTGCGCGACGCCGCCAATGTCAGCAATCTCAACAACTCACAATCGATACGTCCAGGCCCGCGCACATACAACGCGCAACTACTGCAACTGAGTAGCGCCACTGTCGTTGTACCGCCGTGGATGCCGCGTCCGCCTGTGGGCTTCGATCCCACCCAGAACGACTTTATCCCCAACATCCCCACTGGCTGGCACGACGATGGCAGCACGCTCACGGCTCCCAACGGGCATCGCGTTATCATGGGCTTCCGGCGCTATGTGCTCACCCACGCCTGGGACCCCGCGAACGTGCCACTGCAAGAAGAGGAAGCGCGCAGCCCCCTGGAGACGGCTCGCCCCACCCTGGGCGCCGGCTCCCAGCAGGTCTTCACGTGGACTACGTTGGAATGGTGCCCGAATCACAATGTATTCGTCGGCTGGACCGGTCCTGAACTGCTCAGGCTGCGCACTGACAACGCCAATCTCCTGGCACAGGTCGCCAGCTTGCAGGCCCAATTGCAGGCGCAAAATTCTACGCCTGTTTCGCCGCCAGCAGCGCCGGGAGAGCAACAAAGCAAATAAATCTGATCCACGCCAACTGGCATTCAACGTGTAAAGTAGAGAGAAGCTCGCAGGGGTAAGGCGCTTCAACCTTGCCCCTGCGAGCTTCGTGTAATCAGAGCCTATTGCTGCTTTGCTTCGGGTTCGGAGATCAGCGGGTCGGCATGGCGATGAATGAGTTTCCAGCCCCTCTACACAGGCTCCGCGAACGTGAGCACGAAGCCATTATGATCCTGGATCACAAATTCCTGTGTGTCGTAAAAGGTCTGGTGAAGCTCCTGGAGCAGCGTAACCTTCCCTTTCAGGTCGGTGTACAGAGCCTGGATATCCGCGACCTCGATATAGAAGGTGAGTGCTCCGCCTATCGTCTTCTCGGCGAAAAGGGGCAGTTCACCGCTCAGGCTGGGTCTGGACTGGAACATCATCTCAACGCCATCGCGTTTCAGCATGGCCCAGTCCAGCGTCTCGCCGTCGGGGGGAACGCTGGCGGCAAGTTCAAAGCCGAGCACATCTTTATAGAAAGTGGTAGTGCGTTTGACGTCCTCTACCATAATATTGGGCGTGAGTTTCTTTAGCTGCATGACGATTGTTGCTCCTTCTATGCATGCGTATGGGTACGCAGACAGCGCACCCATACAGAAACGGTATTATTAGCGTGCTGGTGGGCGAAGCATGGTAATCAAAAGCCCATCGGGCGCGGGGATGCTGAAGATTGAGCCAAAGGGACGGTGCGCAATCGCCGTCGGCTGCGCGCCTTTGTGCGTCAATTCAACATGCATATCATCCAGATTGTGCGTTGTAAAGTAGACTTCCACCGTACCAGGCTGGCGAGCTTCAGGACTGTTATCTGCGCTGACCAGGGCCAGGCCATAACCAATCGATGAGCCGTCTTGCTGGACAAAGCCGCGAAAAGCCGGGGTATCCTGTTTGGGGTCGTGCTCTAAGCCGAGCGTTTGCGTGAAGTATGCCAGCGATGCTTCCAGGTCGGAAACGTAGAAGAGCAGGAAATCGAGAGTTGGTCTGCTAGCCATTGGATGGTTCTCCTTTGCGTTATGTACGACAACAGTTTGTTGTTCTCTATAGCAAGAGTGTAACCGATCCGTGTGACAGCAGTATGTCAGTAGCGAAATGGCTTTTATTGCTGGTGATTACGTATCATCATTTCGGCTTCAGCCAGCAATTGTTTGCGCAGTGATTCGGGTTCCAGCACGCGCACATGGCGCCCCCAACTGAGCAGCCACTGACGAATTTCGCTCTCCTGGCGGACCATTAAGGTCAGCAGCAGGCCATCGGAGGTGTCTTCCAGAGAGGTCGTAGCGTAGGGACGCGCCTCGCGCACCCAGCGCGCCACCTCGTGATCGAAAAGGGCGCGCACGATGACCTGCTTGGCCTGTTCTGTGTCAGGCTCGTACATCTGGAGATCGGCGGGACGTTGAAAGGTCTGGTTGAGCAGTTCCAGGTCTTCCATGCGTTCAAGCCGGAAGTTGCGTCGGCCCTGGCGCAGATGGCAGTACGCGACCAGGTGCCAGGCATTGGCGAAATAGACGAGTCCATAGGGGTCGGCCTCGCGCGTATTCTGCGAGGATTGATCTTCCTGCACGTAACGCGTATGATAGCGAAAACGCACGGTAACTCGTTCGAGCAGGGCGCGACGCAGCTTTTGTAGGCACTCACGCTCGGCGCGACTACCCGGCGTCTCCGGCACCACAAATTGAATACTCTGCTGGAGATAGTGCACGTCGCCACGCAAGCGCTCCGGCAAGACTCCCTCGATCTTGCGGCTAGCCGTCTGGGCCGCCGCCCGATATTGCGCATCGAAGTTCCGGGCCATATAACTACTGCCGAGCAGGAGCATCGTCGCCTCTTCGGTGGTGAAGCTCAAAGGCGGCAAAAAGTAGCCCTGCATCAGCGTATAGCCGTGACCCGGCGTAGAGATCAGCGGCACGCCTACCTCGCACAACGCCTGGATATCGCGATAAATGGTGCGTTTGCTCGTCTCAAATGTGCCCGCCAGATCTTCGGCGCGTTGCCGTCCCTTGCCCTGAAGCTCCAGAACGATGGCCAGCATACGGTCAGTTTTGTTCATAGTGTTCAGAATGAAACGGCACCTGATAATACGCCATCTGCGTCGGCGCCTCTTCCACACCCACCATGATCGTGTGCAGATTTGTTATGGGGTGCGCGGCCAGGGATGCGCGCAGTTCGTTGCAGATGTACTCGGCCAGGCGCTCGGCGGTGGAGTTATCGATGGGTAGGGCGATGACGTCTTCGCGCGGGAAGATGTAGCGTTTTGCACCAAAGCGAATCTCCCACGACTCAGCCTGCTCGCTCACTTGCAGATGTGGATTGTGCATGGGCAGAAGAAAACGATGGTTCAGGCGGCGGCACAGTTCGCGGGTGAGTTGTTTGAGGATCGTGAAATCAAAGACCAGTTTATCCTGGTTCAGCGTGCCCTCCAGTTCCACCAGCACGCCGTAATTATGTCCATGCAAACGTTCGCACTTGCCACCAAAGGTGATAAAATGCGCCGCACTAAAACGCAGGTAGCCACCCTCCACCTTCACTTTACGCACAACAGGAGTGTTCTCCATAGTAAAACCCTTCTCAAATAAGCAGCCCAAAGACGATGAATGCAGGGACAGGATATCATCGAAAGCGCCGAGAAACAAGAGCACTCCTCTCCGCCTGGACCAAAAGACCTCTGCTCTAGGAGGTCTTCCAGGCGGAAATCAGGAGAGCAGCAGCGCAAAAAGTGTTACCTGGCAAACTGGACAGCGTTTGTTTTGCGCTGGTATACTTATGGCAGTGCCAACAGGGGCTTTTCCTGTAAAAACAAGAAGGAGCATAGAACAACATGACTATTGCCGAGAGCTTTGAAACAATGGTGAGCTTATTTAATCCTGGCGCCGCTGGCGGGATGAAGAAAACGCTCCAGTGGAATATCACTGGCGAAGAGGCCGGCAAGTACGCATTGAAAATCGCTGACGGCACGTGCGAGCTGATCCCAGGCGGCGTTGAGAAGCCCGATATCACCCTCACCGTCGCGGACAAGGACTGGCTGGCCATCGGCGAAGGCAAACTGGACGCAATGAACGCGTTCGCTACCGGCAAACTCAAGCTGACCGGGGATATGATGCTGGCCATGAAGGTTCAGCAGCTCTTCCCGATCAAACGCTAACCTTTTCTCCGAGGCACCACACACAAGGATTGTTCGACAGACTCTGACCAACTCAACTCCTCTCTACCATTGAGTTGGCCAGGGCTTGTTGCTGTGGGATTGCGCTCACTCCGCAAGGCATGGTATACTTAGCGTATCGACGTATCATATGCACACAATTATACATACGGTACCCCGTAGAAAGGCGTCTACAATGGCCCTGAGGAGCGACGAACTACAATATAATTTGCAGCATTTAAATGGAATGCTCACAACCCATGAGGCGGCCAAACAGCTCGATCTGAGTTACTGGCACTTTATGCATCTCGTAGAAGCAGGACGTATACCGGGTGTGCGCGTGGTTGACCGCTGGCTCTTCTCGCCCAATGACCTCAATGATTACCGACGCAGTAAATACGGTGAACTAGAAGACCTGGCAAACCTGGCCCTCGACCATCCAGGCGTCGATTTGACAGAGAAGCAAGCCACGATTTGTCGCTATCTCACCAGTAACGAAAGACCCTCAGATATCGCCCGCAAGCTCCAACAATCCCGACAAGCAGTCCACTCACAAATCTCCCTGATCCGCGAAAAAGTCGCCCGCGTCCAACTTCCTCAAAGCCTTTCCAACGAACCACAGCCGAAAAAGCGTCTGGGCCGCCCGAAAAAAACTCCCATTCCACTGCGATCAGCAACTACTCCATAGATCTGTATTCCAGGCGAATAATAATAGCGATACCGCTAACTGAACAACTGTGCGAAAGGATTTCCTCGTGGCTGTCGTTGACAAACCATTCGGTAAATATGCCCACCCTGAAGTCGAACGAAAATTCTTATTAGCCACTGTTCCACCTGGCGCCACTTTCCGTGCAGATATCACAGACCACTACATTCCCGATACAACGCTCCGTTTACGAAAAACACAGACAGAGCACGACGTAACGTTTAAGCTGGGACAAAAATTACGCCTGCATCCTCACGAGACGCGAGTGATTTTCCATACGACTTTTTACCTCTCGGAAGCCGAGTATGTTCTCTTCATTTCTACTTTGCCTTCTCATCGCCTTGAAAAAAAACGGCTCCGTTTCCACGGAGGAGCTATGCCTATGGGTATCGACCAATTTCAAGGGCACCTCGAAGGATTAGTGCTTGCAGAAGTGGATTTTGGCCCAAACGGTGATACTTCATCTATCACCATGCCCTCTTTTGCACTGGCAGAAGTGACGGATGATGAGCGTTTTACTGGAGGGCGTTTAGCGTTGACAACCCATCCACAAGCACAAACACTTCTTGCTGAGTTCAACGTGAAGTAATCCCTCGTCAACTGGTGGGAAGCATTGTTCTGGTCCTATTCAACCAAATGAGACAGAAGTAGCTATTACTGATTGATGCGCTCTTTATCCTCTTCTGCACTCTCTTTAGCCGATATGGGCACTTCGTCTGACTCGAAAAGATGAACGGCTTCGCAGGGGATAAACAGACTCACAGACATACCAATCTCGCCCTGGTAGTCGCGCTGCTGCCAGCGTGGGACGGGAATATCCAGGTGCAGATCAGAAGCGAGGCTCACGGTTGTTTTGTAGAACGGCCCCTGCGCCTGCACCTGCCTGATTGTTCCTGCTGCCAGAACACCGCGCCGCGCATACCCTGGAGACAACTTTTCATCTGCATCCGCATGCTCACCGGCTGAGCAGAGTGAAATTTCATCGGTGGAGATGCCGATCTCTACAGATTGTCCCGACGATAGGTCCCTTGCAGCGGGCACACGCACCAGCAAGGTTACATCCCCCACTTGAATGCTCGCCAGACATGCATGCGTTGTGGCCTGCTCCACCGTTGCAACGACGCCAGTCCAGCGTACTCGCATCCCAACCAGGTCCGCGATCTGAGAGGTGCGCGGGCGACGAAACACCTCTTCGGGCGATCCCACCTGGAGGACACGACCTTGCTTGAGAATCACCACCGTATCGGCCAGTTCTTGGGCATCAAGCGGATCATGCGTGACCAGAAGGAGCGGCACCTGGAACTGCTCATAAAAGCGCAGGATTTCCGCGCGTAACGTCGCGCGTACAGGCGCATCCAGGGCGCTCCACGGCTCGTCTAAAAGCAACAGACGCGGCTCACTCGCCAGGGCGCGGGCCAGGGCCACACGTTGCTGCTGACCACCGGAGAGTTGCGCGGGCCGCAGATGCTCTAGCCCATGCAGTTGCATGAGAGAAAGCAGTTCTGACACGCGCTCCCTGGCTGTTTCTCCCCGCGCGCGCTGGCCAAAGGCAATATTCTGAGCTACGCTCAGGTGGGGAAAAAGCGCGTAATGTTGTGGCAAGTAGCCCACTCCGCGCCGTTGGGGAGGCACAAAAAGACGCGCCTCGCTATCGTGCCAGACCGCAGGGCCGCTTCTGATATACGCGCAGTCCAGCGGGAACAGGCCAGCGATGGCTTTCAGAGTCACACTTTTGCCGGAGCCCGACGGGCCAAAAAGCACCGTGCGACCAGCCTGCACCTGAAAGCTCACATCCAGCGAAAAATGTGCCAGGCGCTTTTGAATGGCAATGGAGAGAGATTCGGCGCGTTGACCAGGGGTCCAGTCCTTCATGAGAGGCGCGCCTCCTGCCTGTTCCCCGCCAGGTCAGTTCGGCCAGGCAAGATTTGCGGCGGAGACTGTGTACGCCGTTCGATCAACAGGATAGGCCCGATCACGATGATACTCACGCCCAGAGAGAGCAGAGCCAGGGGCAAGGCGCTTGCTACCCCAGAGCCGCTCAACTGCACATAGACATAGACTGGCAGTGTGTAGGGATGGTACGCCAGCACAATGGTTGCGCCAAATTCTCCCAGCGCGCGCACCCATGTCAGGATCAGCCCGGCGAGAATACCACGCCAGGCAAGAGGCAGGCTGATCCGCCAGAACAGGCGCAAGCGGCTCTGCCCAAGCGTCATGCCTACCTGCTCCAGATTGGGATCGATAGCCTCAAATGCGACGCGCGACGCGACAATCAAGAAAGGGGCCGAAACAAAGATCTGCGCCAGAATAATCCCCGCTATGCTATCATCGACCTCCAAACCCGCGTTGGTCAGTGGACCACCAATCAGGCCGTAGGGGCCGTACAGCAACAGGAGAATAATCCCGCTCACCACAGGTGGGAAGATCAGGGGCAGATACACGATCAGAGAGACCAGCGCTTTGCCTGGAAAGGTATATCTGGCCAGCACATAGCCCAGCGGGATACCGGTCAGGCCAATAAACAGGGTTGCCAGAGATGCGCTGATCACCGAGGTCTCAAGCGCGCTGACTGCCGTGGGATCACTGAGGTCCGCTGGCACCTGCGACCAGGGCAACGTGAACAGAAAAAAGAGGATGGGGCCGAAGAGCGAGCCAAACAAACAGATGCCCAGTAACCAGAGCAGCGTTCCCCCTCTGGAAAAGAGGGAACGCGCTTGCTGTCTGTGCGGGTGCGCTGGTTGCCTGAGCATCTGTTTGTTCTGCTCTCTTTCGTTACGCTGAAATATACTTCTGTAACGGTTGAGGCACAGCCTTAGTATCACCAGAGGCCTTGAAAGGAGTTGCTAACAATCCCTCGTTGAGCAGGATACCCTGGCCCTGAGACGAGAGCAAGAAATTGGCAAAGGCCTGCGCCCCTGCCTGGTTCTGTGACGTGCTGGGAATCGTCAGGGTAAAGACCACGGGAGCGCCTTTGCTGACCTGTTGCGTTTTCGGATTGGTCCAGGTGACGCTTGCATAGGTCGAGGCCAGGGCGGGATTGCCCAGGTTGACCTGATCTGGCAGCGTAATCACAGGGATATGCGCGGCCTTCGCCTCGTTACTGTAGAAGAAGCCCGCATCCAGTTGCCCGGAACCCAGGCGCGCGACCAGCTCTTCTTCAGGGAAAATCTGGCTGGTATTCTCATCCGCACCGAGAAGTTGCTGCTTCAGGCCCGGCTGATGATAGAACTGTTCGGCGAGTTCCATCAGATAGATCGTAACCTGTCCCTTTGGATCAAGTACAGGATCGGTTCTGCCCAGGCGCATCCCTGGCTCTGCCAGCACCTGATACCAGGGCTTGCTGCCATTGGCCGCGGCCTGGAAATCGCTGGCGAAATGGCTGTTCGAGTTATAGCCAATCACGATCTCGGAGCGGGCAAAATTGAGATACCAGGAGACATAGTTGCCGTTGGACGCCCCCATTAATTGTTTATTGACCGCCGGGGCAGCGCTGATAAAAATATCTGGCCGATGCAGGTGGCCTTTGATTTCATTGGCCAGAGCCAGTGAACCTTTCCCCTCACCCTCAAAGGTGTAGCCAGTACTCTGCTTAAACGCGGGCGCGATCTGCTTCTCCATAATGCTTGTCAGAGAACCCGCGTACATCACCTGCACCGGTCCACTCGGTTTCGCTGTAGGCGTCGCTGAAGAAGAGGGACCAGATCCGCAGGCGCTGAACAGTTCGGACAAACAACCGATAGCAATGAGCTGAGAAAACGTGCGCGTGAGAAAAACGCGGCGTGTGTGTTCCATTGACCATTCCTCCATTAATGAGTATTCATGTATTGAGTATACAAGGGTCCAGGAGAAAGGGCAAGAGAATAGCTCTATACTCGTTATCTCAGCAATCTACCTCGCTTTGTCGCAACGCTTGTGATATGCTGAAAAGGATCTCGCTTATGCATGGCCTATCTATTTTCACTTTTGTGCGGGCTGCATACTAAAAAGCAGATCCATAGGATAGAAAGGCAGAGGATATGCTCAAAAAAATCGATTGCGTGATGGTTCGCGTGAATGATGTACCTGCGGCAATGAACTTCTACTCAGATGTCTTTGGCCTGAAACCGGTCTGGCGTGATGAACGGACAGGGCAGGCAGGTATGCTCTTCCAGGACAGCGATACCGAACTTGTGCTGCATAACGATGCGGATATTCCCGGCCCGGTAGAGGTCTATTACCTGGTCGATAATGTAAACGCGGCAGTCCAGAAATACACCGAGCAGGGTTGCACCATTGTGACCGAGCCATTCGATGTCCGCATTGGCAAGTGCGCGGTGATCCAGGATCCCTTCGGCATCCGGCTCTGTATGCTGGATATGAGCAAGGGTGCCATCGAGTACAACCTGGCCTGAGCGAAGCCCGACCCGTTCAAGGGAGCAGAGCAGGCTCGATAGCCGGGGCCAGTCCTGGTTTGTGAGCCGCCAGCGCGCGCAACAGGCCAAAGTTGCCAGCCAGCATCATATCGCCATGTGGAGTAGCTTCATACGGCTTGAGTTCCGAGCCACGCAACAGTGCGCGGCGAGGTCCCGTCACGGCCAGAAAAGGCAGTGTCCCAGCACGTATATGGTTGATGGGCAGAATCAGCGCGCCATGTCCGCTGGTGTTAAAGACTTCATCATTGGTCAACGTGCCACGGGCAAGTTTGAGCAGCATCTCTTCGAGGTGTGGACGGCTGATCTCACCTGTGTGATGCTCGAAGGTGCCGACAATCTGGCCATCGAGCAGATGGAAGGCCAGGGTATGAAAATTACCGATGTTGCAGAGAATGCACTCGCGCT
This sequence comes from uncultured Ktedonobacteraceae bacterium, assembly GCA_964250225.1. GTDB lineage: Bacteria > Chloroflexota > Ktedonobacteria > Ktedonobacterales > Ktedonobacteraceae > Paraktedonobacter. The sequence continues at coordinate 28,372 of CAXUEY010000015.1, forward strand.
GGGCGCGCACCAGCGGGTCCTCCAACGCGCCCAGCGCGGCGGCTGAACCGGTATCCATTAAGAGAAGCGGGATACCTGGCTGCGAGCCGCTTAGCTCGATGTACCGCGCGGCGCTGGTGGCAACGGCGCGCAGACGTGTCAGGGCTGGCGGCGTTTGGGCGGACAAATAGGCGAAGGCGCTGGGCAAAGGACTACGCCTGATCGCCTCCTCAATAAAAGCAAAGCGAAAACGCCGATCACTGACACCTGGAGGCGCTGCTCCGTGGTCAAAGGCTGCGATAGCCAGCGCATCAACTTTGGGATCGACATTGAAAGCCTGAAACGCGGTAATGATCGCCTGGGCAGCAAAATCCTGCATCTCGATATGCACCAATTCACCAGTTTCCACATAACGACGTCCCTCAGCCTCGTCGATCACCTCAAAACCCATCTTTTCAACCATACTGAGATCATCGTCGAAGGTGCGAGCGGCCTCCTCAGTAACTACCACGCGGTAGCCAGCCAGAGCATGATCGCGCGCGGCCCAGTGACAGGGTCCGCCACCCATAGTCACGCCTGTTAACAGAAGAGACTGTTCCAGCGTGGTCGCGTGCTTGATGCGCTCGGCCACAATCACGGTGGGCGCGGGCATGACCAGCTTAAAGTTGTTCTCAATAGTTTTTCCGCTCTCAAAGAGCAGAATATCCTGGGTACCGGTACCAACATCGATGGCCAGGATACGTATGGGTAGCGACATCGTTACAACCCCTTCGAATAAAACGTCCATTGCATTGGCCCCAATGCTGTATTATACGCGCTGAACTGACGAAGCTGCTCTGCTGTTTGAGCAATGCCATGCTTCTTTTTTGTGTAATGACCTTATTTAATCTTTGGAGATTTGCCCAGATAAATCCCTTTACGCGATTGGAGAGCAAGCCGCGTCTTATAATATTTCTTCTTGTCTTCTCTAATTTCTCAGCAGAGAAAAGCGGAGCTATTTTCTCCCCAAAATCACTTCAAATAGAGAGAAGTTCTAAAAAACCGTCAGCACCCGCAAAAAAATGTTCAAATCAGGTGGGGAAGATAAAATGTTATGGGGTATTTACGACAAATCAAACCCATGTTGTATTTTTCAGAGCAAAATATTCTGTCGTTTTCAACGAAGTGGCTGGTAAGTTAGATATGTTATATATACCTATGGTCATGGCGCAGGAAAGTATCAACCTTCCTCAATGAGAAACCCCTATTTACGCCATGAGAGCCGTTTCTTTTCACTTCCAAAGGAGTCAAACAGTGCAGAAACGAGTGATTCAGGTATTTACGATGGCGATGTTGCTGCTAGCGCTCACAGTAATTGCACCCATGAGCCTTTACGCGGCACAAGGTCACACCACCAACCCATCCGTCACGAACCCCTATGCTCCTGAGTACCAGCACAATTACCGACACGGTGCGGTACCCACAATCGCCCAGCTTCACAGGATGCGGTCCTACCAGCACGCGCATCCAAACGCAACGTCGGCCAATACGCTGTCCTACGGCGGCGGGATCGACGGCATCGGCGTAACCAGTGGTCAGGAAAAGGTCTACCTGGTATTCTATGGCACCCAGTGGGGCACCCAGAGCACCGACGGCAACGGCAACCTGACCTTCTCCAACGACTCTGCCGGGGCGGCGGCGCACCAGCAGAATCTGTTCAAAGGGCTGGGCACCGGCAATGAGCAGTGGTCAGGCACTATGACCCAGTACTGCGACGGCCCTGGTGTGGCGACGAACGCTACCAGTTGCGCATCGGGAAGCGCGCACGTTGGCTACCCAACTGGCGGCACGCTCGCTGGTGTCTGGTACGACAATGCTGGCGCGGAGCCAGATCCTGCCAGTGGTAATCAGTTGGCGAACGAGGCGATCAATGCTGCCGGTCACTTTGGCAACACCACGGCAGCGAGCAATCGGTATGTGCAATACGTCATCCTCTCGGCCACTGGAACCAATCCCGACAACTGGCTGAGCGGCGGCTTCTGCGCGTGGCATGACTACAACGGCGACTCCTCGTTGAGCGGTGGCGCGGCCAGTTCCCCATATGGCGATATCGCGTTCACCAATATGCCCTATGTGCTGGACCAGGGCAGCGGTTGCGGCCAGAATTTCGTGAACTCCGGTTCAACGGGTAATCTCGACGGCTTTACGATTGTCGGCGGCCATGAGTACGCTGAAACCGTTACTGATCAGAACCCCGCTGGCGGCTGGACGAACCACAGCAACGGCCAGGAGAACGGCGACGAGTGCGCCTGGATCAGCTCCGGTCAGGGCGCCTCCGCAAATGTCTCAATGGGCAATGGCACCTACGCCATGCAATCAACCTGGTCGAACGACACTGACCGCTGCGATATCTCGCACGCGATCATCAGCGGCGGTGGCGGCTCGAATGACTTCTCGATCAGCGCCAGTCCCACAAGCGTCTCGATTGCTCAGGGGAGCAACGGCACCTCGACGATTCATACAGCGGTAACCAGTGGCTCAGCCGGTACGGTCAGCCTCTCAGCGCGCGTTTCGCCCGCTGGCCCAACTGCTGCACTGAATCCAACCTCAGTGACCGCGGGCAATTCCTCGACGCTGACCGTCTCCGTTGGCTCATCGGTCGCCACAGGCAACTATACCGTCTCAGTGAGCGGCACCGAGGGAAGTACCAACCACAGCACCTCTGTCACCATAACCGTCACCTCTTCAGGTGGTGGCGGCGGGAATAGCATCACCAACGGCGGCTTCGAGACTGGCAACCTCTCCGGCTGGACCAGCAGCGGGTCCACCTCGATCAGCAACACCGCGCACAGCGGCAGCTTCTCGGCTCAGGTGGGTTCGACTTCACCTTCCAACACCAGCTCGATCTCGCAGACGTTCACGACTGCCAGCGGCACCAGCAAACTGAGCTTCTGGTATCAGGTGAACTGTCCCGATACCGTCCAGTATGACTGGGCCACCGCGACTCTCAAGGACAATTCCACCGGGAGAACTACTACGATCCTGACCAAAACCTGCAACCAGAATAATACCTGGGTACAGGTGACGGCCAATATCACAGCGGGCCACTCCTACACGTTGACTCTGACCAGCCACGATGACAATTATCCTGGCGATCCAACCTACACGCTCTACGATGATGTCGCTGTAAATTAGCGAGATCATTTGGCTCTTACGGATAGAGATGGCTTCTTGCGAGCCATCTCTATCCACTTTTGGCGTAGCATAGACGAGGTAGAGTTTATGAGCAGAATGTATTTCTTATTAATCACAACCTTATCGCGCCCGCTGATAGGGTAACAGAGCCAGCATCAGCAGAGGCGCCAAGCCTAGCACCCCCAGACCGGTCAGCACACCAAAACTACCAGAGATCAGACCAATCGCCCCAGGCAGCGCCATTTCAAACGGTGCGCCCAGGCTGATTACTGTGCGTACCACACCGGAGCTGGCAGGTCTGCGGGCATACGCCTCGGCTTTGGCCAGCGGATACCAGCCCGCGCAACTACAATTGATCACCAGCAGCGAGGCGATTACCAGCCAGAGTGTGCGCGCAAACAGGAGTCCCAACACACCAGCCAGTGTACTCAGAGCCAGCCAGGTGAGCAGACGCACAGGGCGCACACCGCGATCTTTCAACAAACGATCCAGCAGAAAGAGGCCCGCGAACGAGGCAAGCATTTGCAGGGTCAGGCGCGTGGAAATAAGACGCGAAAACATACAAAACAAATCCTCTCTGAAATGTTCATGGAAACGAGTTACTCACTCTTTGTAGCGACTTGCCTGTACGCAGCGTTACGCTACATCGGCAAAGAGAAAACGGGGAAATTCAGAGAGATCTGGCGGTCCACGGGCACACTGAAACAGACCAGCCCAGGCCGGCCTGACAACAGGTAGCTCTCCAGGATATGCGAGCCTATGGGGTTGGATGCGAGAAAGTTAACAGGAACCGCGAATCATGTATTTGTCCTCCCCAAAAATGCCTTCACAATGTTTAAATCGACTTCCTTTAGCATTGTACAATGCTTTTTCGCCTTCTGTCATCATCAACTGATGAACTTTTGGAAAAGACGCGCTTTGCTATTCGCGGGAAGATATGTTATACTCACCACAGACCAAATAACTCAGTGGAGGTGTTGAATGACTGTTATTCTTGCCCTGTTCGTCTCCACGCGGCGGGTTCCCACCCTCTAGCGTTCTGGCGTACACAAACGTTTTTGTCACCATCACACAGACTGTGTGATTTCTATCGTATCTACCTGTGCAATCCTGTCTGATAGAGAAAACGTTTTTTGTACGCATGCCAGTCCATCTGACACGGCGACTTCTGCCGTCCCTCTCGCCCCTGGAGACGCTTTTCCCAAACCATTTCGTCTCGCTTGCAGAGTTTTGTGTACTCTGTCGGCCCTTGAGCAGGGGACTCTTCCGCCCGCATCTCCCATATTCACCAGGGAAATCATGCGTGTTTGCTCCCCCTGCTCTCAACTCAGGAGCATTATCACTTGCAACACGATTTTTTTGCAGGAGACTCAGAAGATTCTGAAACCGTTACCTTTGTGAAGATCAAGCCCAGTGCACGCGAACGCGCCGCTGCCAGGAAACGCGCTGAAGCTCGCGCCCAACCAGCGAAAAAAGTCAGCTATGAGAGCAGTTCGGCTGTGCAGCGCTGGCTCAAAACGCAGGGCTATGAGAGCGCCGAAAGCGAGAAGAAGGCCACCTTTAATCCGGTTTTTCTGGCGTCACAGCGCGACGCCCCCTGGATACTCTCTTCGCTAACTCCGCTGTACGATCAGCACTTAATCACAGATGTGCTTCATGAAGCACATAGCGGGAAAGAGGCAACCGTTTATTGTTGCGCGGCACACCCCTCGACGGGCGAGGAATATCTGGCGGCCAAGATCTACCGACCCCGCATGTTCCGCAGCCTGCGCAACGATTCTATGTACCGCTTCAGCCGGATGCAGCGCGACGAGCAGGGCCAGGCGGAACATGGCAACAGCCGCCGTGGTAGCGCCGCCACGCGTAAGACTGAGAGGGGGCGCGCCGCTCAGGTAACGTCCTGGATTGAGTACGAGTACCTGACCCAGCGCCTGCTGCACGAACAGGGAGCCGACGTTCCCCGACCTTTCGCTCAGTTGGGCAACGCTGTGCTCATGGAATATATCGGCGCGGCGGGAGATCCCGCTCCGCGCTTGAGCGACGTGCTGCTTATGCCGGAGGAGGCGCCGCGGCATTTCACGTGCATTATGCGCAATATCGAGATCGCCCTTGAACACGGACGCATTCATGGCGACCTCTCGGCGTATAACATCCTCTATTGGGAGGGCAAAGTTACCCTGATCGACTTTGCCCAGGCTGTCGATCCCTATCACAACTCCGATGTCTTCACGCTTTTCGCCCGCGACATCGACCGTGTCTGTCAGCACTTCGCGCTCTATAACGTGGAGTCCGACGCGCGCCAGCTCGCCCGCGAGATGTGGACGCGCCATATGGGGCCGCTGCCCACAGACATCTAACCTCAGAGAGAAAGGGACCGCTTGCGAGCGTATTCGCAAGCGGTCCCTTTCTCTCTCTACCTCTATGGTTATTTTTACCATAAAATTCTCTATTTCCATAGAAGATAAGCAGTTTTTCCGGTCTATGCAAACGAAAATCAGATGCGAGAGCACGAGGAACTTGGCATGATTCTTTGACTAATCATCCATGAAGATCGAGCACTCACTTTCCGCATCCTGGCCAACTTGGGAATGGGCTTCAAATCCGCTTTTTTGCTGGAAAAATCCATAAGGATCGCGTATCCTGTAGACATGCGTCCTTTGATGATATAGTTCTGACCCTGGTAGCACACTTGATCGAATTTGCGGAAGCCCCCGATTTTTCCCGTTGCGATGCGTTGCTCGCTTCGTTTTCCTTTGGTTTGCTGATAATCTCCATCTGGAATGCATTTCTTGATAAGCACCGTTTGTATCTGGAAAGCAGGCCGATTTCCGCGTGTCGCAATCATGGCCGCGTCAAAACAATGTTCTTTGGGCAAACCCGCAAGCAATCGATGTTCTTTGGTGACGAATCCCCAGGTTTCTTCTGCCTCGACCCGTTTCAACAATTGTACGCGAATACTATTCATCTGGGTCGCGTGCAACAGTTCAAAAGGCTTTTTGCACCTGAATCACCGAACCTTTCCTCAGTCCTACTTAAACCCAGGCGACAGTTGCAATAGTCTGATGCGTCAACTATTGGTGTCATGACCTTTCAAACGGTCTCACCATTTCTGGCAAGAAGTCTGGTGAACTCAGGCTTCTGAAGAAGCTGCTGAGTCTTTAGCTCAGCGGTAGTTCACCCATCTTTTTCTCTTAGTAGCACACCCAAAAAGGTTCTTGGAGGCAAAAGCAGCGGAATCAATCGCGGCGAACCGTGGATCGTTGCGCTTGATGACATGTTGTTCAACCAGTTGCATGATGCCGCTCTCCTTCCGCTCTTCGTGACAGGCTACACGTGCTGGGGAATGAACGCCTCTGGCTCTTCGCCCACGGGCGACACGGCAATGCCAGCCGTATGATGCACCACGTGTATGAGACTCGATAGATGGTCAGGCTCAGGATAGAGGACCTGACATTTGCGGGAGAGGACTTCCACACAGGAAAACACATTGCCGGTCTCTGCGAGATCAGGATTGAGGAGTCCCGCAATCCGTCCGGCAAGGAAACCGAGTCGCCAGATTAGAGGCGTTCCATCATCTAACCTTGCTGGAGAAGTACCCATCACTCCTGATGATATTGTGGAATTTAGAGAGGGACAACACACCCAAATTTATATTGTAGCTATAGGCATGAAGCCGACTATCCACGTCTCAAGGAGACGAGTGTACGCATCAAGGCTCATCAGCAATCTTATGCATGTCATTATAGAGTTAGGAAAACGGGGTGTTGTAATCGAAACAATGGTAGCAGTAGGATACTCAAAGGAGGGGAGAAAGCTTCTCCAAGAGTTTGGTTTTAGCGAAGTGCCCCCTCCCGTTCCAGGAAAAAGAGTTTTCACGGTCAAGATAGCGGAATCAGGAGCACCATTGATACTCCAATACAAACAAGCTCTAGCAAATGCTCACAATACAGAGGGTGAGGCATCTAGTACTTTAGTATCAGATCCCCTAGACTGAGCGTAAGCAGGACTGCTCAACCAGGATTCCCAAAGGAAATCATAATAAGTATTGGAGAAGAATAGCTTCACTGCTCTAAGAATGTGAACATCTCCACACGCGTGACCTTTCCCTTCTCCATCCGCTCCAGAACTTGCATCAGACAACACAAACAAGCAAGCAGTTTTATTGATAAATAGCGTGTATTTTTATACTGGAAACTTTATCATTAGTTAACGTCTATTTGGTGGCATGGATATACTAAGACTAGTGATACATTTTGTACGAACCAATACGGTTAGAGAGGGGTTATGGTAGCACCACGCAATCCGATTTTTCGCGACAAGGCACTCAAGCATTATATGCAAAATAGAAAAAAAGATGTGCTCCCGAATTTTAGCTCGGTGCCTACAGCGATTTTCGCGTGGTTGCTTCTGGTTTTATTGCTCGCCACAGGCCTGGTTGCCATATATGGGCAGGTGCCTGTTTCGGTAACTGGTGAGGGTCTCGTACTCGGTGCGGGAAATGCCTCGCCAGCCGGAAGTAATGGAGCAGTGATGCTGGCGTTTTTTCCGACCAGTGTAGCCGCTCAATTGCACGCGGGCCAGTCGGCAAAGATCCAGGTGGTTGGCAGTAGCGTAGAACTCACCAGTGTGATCGCGCAGGTGGAACCCGGCGTCAGTAGCCCGGCAGCAGTGCTTGAGCGCTACGGACAGAAAACCAGCAGTCCCACTCAGGCGCAGCAGCAAACGGTGGTTGCGCTCCTGAAGCCGACTGCAAACGTTCCGGTCACTACGTATATTGGGAGTGCATTGATTGTTCAGGTAAACGCGGGATCGCAATCTTTATTCTCAGCTATTTCAGGTCTATAAAATTCTCTGGTAAAAAGTTTGATGGGAGATTGTAGGTAGATGGGGAAGCCTTCGCAAAAAATCAGCATGCCCGTGTGGGATGAGGATGCAGTTGTAGAGACATCGCTCCACCCTCGTGTACAGCAGATTCAGCCTGTCCAACCCACCCGGCAACAGCCGCGCCATGCCACGCCCCCGGCAACGCCCTGGCGAAATGTCAGTGTGCTGGCGAGAAAAGTCCACCGCCGGCGTGTGCCAGAGATCACCCAGATGAGTGCTGTGGAATGCGGATTGGCTTGCCTGGCTATGGTACTCAGCTATCATGGCCGTCAAACATCCATCTCAGAATTGCGCGCACAGAGCGGCCTGGGGCGCGATGGACTCTCCGCCTTGAGCATTGTCAAGATTGCCCGCAACTACAATATGCGCGTGCGCGCCATCTCACTCCAGCACAGCGATTTTCGTAGCGTGCCTCTGCCGGCCATTGTCCACTGGGAATTCAATCACTTCATCGTGGTCGAGCGCTGGTCGCCCAAAGGTCTGCGGATCGTTGATCCCGCGACGGGCCGCAAGCACCTGAGCAACAAGCAATTTGACGAGGGCTTCACAGGTGTGGCCATCACACTTGAACCCGGCGTGCATTTTGATCGTAGCGAATCTTCCGCGCGCATCTCTCTGCGCGAATACTTGATACAGTATATGCGGCAGACCCCGATGGTTATGCTCCAGGTGCTGCTCATCTCACTGTTACTCCAGGGCTTCGGGTTGCTTCTCCCGCTCCTGACCAAATTTGTGCTCGATGATGTCTTGCCGTTTAAAATGGACAATGTGATTGACCTGTTGGGCGCGGGTATTGCCCTGCTTGTGCTGACACAAACAGCCGCGACACTCTTACGCGAATGGATACTGGTCTACTTGCGCGCACGCATCGACATGCGTATGATGCTCGACTTCTTTGAGCGCTTACTCACACTGCCCTATACCTTTTTCCAGCTCCGTTCAAGCGGCGACCTGCTAGCGCGTATGTCTAGCAACAGCGTCATCCGCGATATGCTCAGCAATCAGTTGATCTCAACCTTGCTGGATGGCAGCACCGTCCTTATCTACTTTTTTATTCTTTCCTGGCAATCCTGGGCCTTCGCTTTGCTCACCGTCGCACTTGGGGTGGTGCAAATGATCTTGATCTTAACCACCAATCGCGCTACCCGCGACCTGGCGCATCGCGAACTCACGGCTCAGGGAAAATCACAGGGCTTCATGGCTGAAACCCTGGCAGGTATGGCCACGCTGAAAGCAGCGGGCGCAGAACAGCAGTCGATGGAACAATGGACCAACCTGTACCTGGAACAATTAAACATCTCGGTACGCCGCAGCTACCTGTCGGCCATTGTGAACTCGCTGATGAACCTGTTGCGCTCGCTCTCACCACTGGCCCTGCTCTGGCTGGGTGTTGTCCAGGTGCTGAACGGCACCTTAAGCATTGGTACAATGTTTGCGCTTAACGCGCTGGCCATCGCCTTTTTAACGCCGCTGGCCTCGCTGGTTGCCAGTGTACAGCAGCTCCAATTGGTGCGCGCTCACTTTGAGCGGTTGTCAGATGTGAGTTCGGCTGAGCCTGAGCAGGATCGAGTGGCGGTTCTGCCGCCTCCCTACCTGAGTGGCCAGATCCAACTGGACCATGTGAGCTTTCACTATGATCCCGAATCGTCAGAGGTCTTGCACGACATCAACCTGCGGATTGAAGCGGGCCAGAAGGTTGCGCTGGTCGGGCGCACAGGTTCAGGCAAAAGCACGCTCGGAAAATTGTTACTGGGACTCTATCTGCCCAGCAAAGGTCAGATCCTCTACGATAATTTTCCGCTCTCGAACCTGGATTACCAGGATGTACGACGGCAGTTCGGCGTCGTGATGCAGGATACTGCGCTCTTTAGCGGTACAGTGCGCCACAACGTCACCATGCACGATCCCTCCATGAGTATGGAGCAGGTCGCGCAGGCCACGCAACTGGCCGCCATCCATGAAGACGTTCTGAAGATGCCAATGGGCTATGAGACCTTTATCTCTGAGGGTGGGAGCGCGCTCTCTGGCGGACAACGCCAGCGCCTGGCGCTTGCCCGCGCCATCGCCCATCACCCGGCTATTCTGCTGCTCGACGAGGCTACCAGCCACCTGGATGTCTTGACCGAGCAGTCTGTGGAACAAAATCTGCGCCAGGTGAACTGTACGCAAATCATCATCGCGCACCGACTCAGCACTATTCGCGATGCCGATGTGATCATTGTGCTGGACAACGGCTCCATTGTGGAGAAGGGGTCACACTTTGATCTGATGGTGCGCAATGGCTACTACGCACAACTGGTGCGCAGCCAGGTGCAGTAAACCGAGCCTGGGAAGAATTTCCTGGTGCTCTCTGAGCAGCCGCTACTCATGCGGCAACCGAACGTGGGCATTCCGGCCTGTCAGGAGAACGCTTGTGTTCTCTCACTCAGTCCGTTGCCATAGATACAACCAATGTTCATGTTTTTGAACAACGAAAGGAAAAAACACCTATGAAATTTGATATTGCACGAGCCTGGAAAGATGAAAGCTATCGCGCGAGCTTGAGCGCGGAACAGCTCAGCACACTGCCTGCGAACCCCGCGGGCGAACTCACCGATGCAGACCTGAGCGCCGTTGCCGGTG
>CAXUEY010000015.1:39130-60129 GCA_964250225.1 uncultured Ktedonobacteraceae bacterium
CCTGCGAACCCCGCGGGCGAACTCACCGATGCAGACCTGAGCGCCGTTGCCGGTGGTGGGGATGGCGGCTTTGGTGGCGGCTTTGGCCACGAGGACCACCAGCGCAACGAGTCCGTCGCCGTTATCTGCGAGATCAACGTCTTCTCACTCAGCGTGATCAGTAACATTGCCATTCTGGGTTCTGTAAACCAGATTTGCATCAAAGGGTAGGATTCAATCCGTTTCAGTCATATCCCACAATGTTTTGAAGTTTGAACAACGAAAGGAAAAACATATGCAATTCGATATCGTGCGCGCCTGGAAGGATGAGGCGTATTATCAGAGCTTGAGCACAGAGCAGCTCAGCATGCTTCCCGCTAATCCCGCCGGTGAACTCAGCGACGCTGACCTGGCAACTATCTCTGGCTGCGGCGGTTTTGAAGGGGCAGGCGTCCCGGCTGTTCCAGCTATCCCAGCTATCCCGGCCCTCGTCACAGGCACAGGCGGCGGAAACGTGCGCAACGAGTCCATCGCAGTCATCTGCGAAATCAACGTCTTCTCGGTCAGCGCAGTTCTTAGTAACATCGCCATTCTGGGCGCGGTCAACCAGGTGTGTCTCAAGGGATAAAATTGGACCAGTTCCATGTATAGCCCAATGTTTCTATCTTAAAACAGCGAAAGGAAACACTTACATGCAATTCGATATCGTGCGCGCCTGGAAGGATGAGGCGTATTATCAGAGCCTGAGCACAGAGCAGCTCAGCACGCTCCCCGCCAATCCCGCGGGCGAGCTTACCGATATGGACCTGGCAACTATCTCTGGCTGTGGCGGTTTTGAAGGGGCGGGGGTCCCGGCTGTTCCAGCTATCCCAGCTATCCCGGCCCTCGTCACAGGCACAGGCGGCGGAAACGTGCGCAACGAGTCCATCGCGCTTATCTGTGAAATCAATGTCTTCTCGGTCAGTGCCGTCAGCAACATTGCTATTCTGGGCAGTGTCACTCAATTCTGCGCCAAGGGATAATCGCAGGATAGGCGATCATGAAAAGCTTATCCGCAAAGCACGTGACAGAGGTTCTTATGCAAGGCTCGCGCGGGTTTTTCGGATAAGCATTCACGACATGTGTTAGTTTGAACAACGAAAGGAAACACTTCTCATGAAATTTGATATCACGCGCGCATGGAAAGACGAAACCTATCGTCAAAGTCTGGATGAAGAACAGCTCAGCATGCTCCCCGCCAATCCTGCCGGTGAACTCACCGATGCAGACCTGGCCTCCGTCTCTGGTGGATGGGGAGGCTTCGGTGGTTTCGGCAATGGCTTTGGTGGCTTCGGTGGTTTTGATCATGGCTTCGGTGGGGGTTTTACCCACACGCGCAATGAATCAGTCGCGGTCCTCTGTGAGCTGAATATCTTCTCGCTCAGCGTGATCAGCAACATCGCTGTCCTGGGCAGTGTGACCCAGGTTTGTGTCAAAGGCTAACATTCAGTACATCACACAGTCATACCATCATATGTCTGTTTTGAACAACGAAAGGAAAACACTTCTTATGAAATTCGATATTGTACGCGCCTGGAAAGACGAAACCTATCGTCAGAGTCTGGATGAAGAGCAGCTCAGCATGCTCCCTGCTAACCCGGCTGGCGAACTCAGTGACACAGAACTAGCTACTATTTTCGGCGCCGGCGGCGGCGGCGGCTTTCCAACGGGCCCTGGCCCCATTGGTGGCGGACACGTGGCGGCAGTAGCTCCTGTGGTCCCTGCAGTTCCTGCACTTCCTGTGGTTCCTGTTGGTCATACGGGTCTGGGAAACGTACGTAACGAGTCCTTCGCAGTTCTCTGTGAGCTGAATGTCTTCTCGATCAGCGCGATCAGCAATATTGCCATTCTGGGTGCAGTGACTCAGGTGTGCATCAAGGGATAATCCCCGGCAAGCCCGTTTTGTCGGCATTCTGTCGGGCAAACGTGTGATATGTGGGTTTAGCCGTTCCCACCAAAAACGGCTTCCCGCAAGGGAATTTGGGAAGAGACAGAAAGGAGCGCCGCACGCTTCCACGCCTGAAGGCAGTGGGTACTCTGCGGCAGGGTATTAATGAAAGAAGTTCCAGCGAAAACAAGCGCGACTCCCCGAACGCTACAAGAGAGCGCTCGGTGGTATCAGGCAACGACTTTGCACGAGCGTATTGCTCTTTTGTCGAAGGCCTCTGCGCGCGAACATCTGCCCTCGTCGGCCAACGCAGAAAGAGCGACGCAACGCTTTAAACAATGGAAAGGCCAGTTGCCCTTTCATAGATCAGAACAGAGTTTCGCCCAGCGTCTGGCAGCTGAGGCGCTCACAGAAGAAGATCTACTCACCCTGCTCGCGCAGCCTGCAGAGACAATCCAGGCAGCCTTTGCCGAACAAACTCCCTGGTTAGCTGATCTTATCAGCGCATTTGAACATCAGGATGCATCCAGCCTGCCTGTACAGCATATCGCTGACGCCCATACCCAGGCCGTTTTCCAGACTATTCAGCCGCTGCTGATATGGGGCTTTACACGCTTACAAAGTGGCCTGGGCGAACTGCAAAAGTGCTTTACTCACCTGCCCTTTGACCCGCAGAATATTGGTCTGCTCCTCTTTCCGCATATTTTCGATCAACTCGTCGCCAAGCTCACCAAAACGATGGTGCTGGAACTGAACGTTGCGCGCGTCCAGGGACGTCTGCGCGGCGAGACACCTGAGCAGCGTTTTGACTATTTCCTCCAACAACTCGCGCAACCAGAGCAGATGCTGACACTCCTGGAGGAATACCCGGTGCTGGCGCGTCAACTGGTCGAGATCACCGGGCGCTGGGTGAGCTGCGAGCTGGAATTTTTGCAACGCCTCTGCACCGACTGGGATGAGCTTTGCAAGCTCTTCTCCCCGACAGAAGATCCCGGCCTGCTCTGTGAAATCCACGAGGGCGCGGGAGATCTGCATCACGGCGGCCATAGCGTCGCCACCCTGACCTGGAACTCTGGCCTGCGCCTGGTCTACAAACCACGCCCACTCTCACTTGATCTCCATTTCCAGGAAACGCTGACCTGGCTGAATACACATGGCTGCCAACCCGCATTCCGCACACTAAAGGTGTTGCATAAAGAAACCTATGGCTGGTGCGAATTCATCACGGCCAGCAGTTGCACATCGCCAGCGGAGGTCGAGCACTTTTATCAGCGCCTGGGTGGGTACCTGGCCCTGCTCTACTGCCTGGAAGCTACCGATTTTCATATCCAGAACCTGATCGCCTCAGGCGAAAATCCCATGCTCATCGACCTGGAAACGCTTTTTCATCCACGTTTTACCGCAGATAATAGCCCGGCGAACGCCAGCCAGGATATGCTCAATCATTCTGTGCTGCGCGTCGGCTTACTCCCTCAGCGTGTTCTGTCAGGCGAGGATAACACGAGCTTCGATTTGAGTGGCCTGACCGGACAGGCCCATCAAATGACACCGTTCCCGGTCGCTACCTGGCAGGGCAAAGGGACCGACGAGATGCACATCACCAGAGAACGGATGGAAGTGCCGCTCGGCGAACAGCACCGACCAAAATTACGCGAGCAGGAGATCGAGACGCTGGATTATAAGCAAAGCATTATTACAGGCTTTACGAATATCTACCACCTCCTGCTTGAACATCGCGATGAGTTGCTGGCGACGATCCTGCCGCGTTTTGCCCATGATGAGGTACGCGTACTGGTTCGCCCAACACAGCAGTACGTGATGTTACAAACTGATGCGTTCCATCCCAATGTCCTGCGCGATGCCCTCGACCGCGACCGCCTCTTTGAACGCCTATGGATTGGCGTTGAGCTGAAACCGACGCTGGAGCGCATGATCCTGGCCGAGCGCGCCGACCTGTGGCGAGAGGACATTCCAAAGTTCACGACCAGACCAGATTCACGAAACCTGCTCACCAGTCAGGGCGAAATCATCGCCGACTTCTTCCCGGAGTCGAGTCAGAATCAGGTTCGCGCATGTATCCAGCGTATGGACGAGCTGGACCTGACACGCCAGGTCTGGGTCATCCAGGCCTCACTATCCAGCCTGGCCTTGAACGTCAATCACACACGCAAAAGCAGCCTGCAACTGCATCCCGCCGAGTCACACGCTCTCAACGAACGGCTTCTCGACGAGGCCAGAGCCATTGGGGGGCGTTTGCACAAGCTCGCACTGATCCGCGAAGATTCGGTCAACTGGCTCGGCGTGAACATCCTGAATAAACGCGAATGGAGCATTCTGCCGGTCAGCCTGGATTTATACGGTGGCCTGCCAGGAATCGCGCTCTTTCTGGCTCATCTTGGCGCGCTGACCGGCGAAGAGCGCCACACCGACCTTGCGAAACTCGCTCTCCAAACCCTACGCGTACTCCTACGCTCACAACCGCCCGCAACGTATTGGAGTTGCGTCGGTGCCTTTAATGGCGCGAGTTCTGTGATCTACTTGCTCGCCCACCTGGGCGCACTCTGGCACGATCCTTCCCTCTATCGAGAGGCTGAGGAGTTCGTCGCGCAACTACCCGACTTGATCCGCGCGGATGAGTACCTGGACGTGATTGGCGGCTCCGCGGGTTGTATCGCGGCTCTGCTCAGCCTGTATGCCTGCGCGCCATCTGAGAGCACACTGGCAGCGGCCCTACAATGTGGCGAGCACCTGCTCAAGCACGCTCGCACGCAGGTACAGGGGGTCGGCTGGGTCATCAAAAATGAACAGGTTGCGCTGACCGGCATGGGACACGGCAATGCTGGCATCGCTTTAAATCTGCTGCGCCTCTGGACGGTCAGCAAAGAAGAACGTTTTCACGAGGCCGCGCTCGCAGCTCTGGCGTATGAGCGCAGCCTGTTCTCACCCACGCACCACAACTGGCCTGATCTACGTACTCCTTCAAGTAATGAGCAGCAGACTGGCGAGAATGATGCATATATGGTGGCCTGGTGTCACGGAGCTGCGGGCATTGGGCTGGCTCGCTTGGGCGCGTTGTCCTACCACGACGACGCGACCGCTAGAGCCGAAATCTACGAAGCGGTCCAGGCTCTCCTCGCGGAAGGCTTTGGCAGGAACCATTCACTCTGCCACGGCGATATGGGCAACCTGGAAACGCTCTTGACCGCAACCCGGCTCCTGCCCGAACTCTACTCCAAAGAAAAAGTCGAGCCTCTCCAGGCTTCACTCCTGCAGAGTATGAACGAGCAGGGCTGGCGGGGCGGCATGCCAATGGAAGTCGAAACCCCTGGCCTGATGCTTGGCCTGGCCGGAACCGGCTATGCCCTGCTCAGACAGATTGCACCGGAGCGCGTGCCCTCGGTTCTCTTGCTCGCGCCACCGGAACTGGCAACTTCCTGATAACCTGGACGCGCATATTTTTCTGCTACCAGCAACGGCCAGGGAAGTCCAGCGCTCCTGGTGGGGCTGCAAGAATGCTATCCTTGCCACTCCACCAGGGGCGCTGGAACAGAACCCCCGCTGGAAAAATGTGCGCAATACACGCGAACTCGCGTTATGGGTTCGCACATCGAACCTGGGCATTCCGGCCTGAAGGGAGTCGTCTCTCCCATCAGCCGTTGCCATACATAAGCGACCGTTTACAATCGTATGTTAAACAAGAAAGGAAAACACACATGCAGTTTGATATCGTTCGTTCCTGGAAAGACGAAAGCTATCGCCAAAGTTTGAATGAAGAGCAGCTCAACACGCTGCCCACCAGCCCTGTGGGCGAACTGGAACTGACCGACACCGATCTCGAAGCCATCTACGGCGGCTGGAGCGGGCATGGCAGCGAGAGGCAACGCGTTGAGTCGTTCGCACTGATCTGTGAGGTGAACATCTCTACCATCAGTGTGCTGGGGAATATCGCTCTCCTGGGCAGCGTTGTCCAGATCTGCAAAAAAGGTTAATCCCTGATCAGCAGATAAGACATAGACAAGCAGAGGAGTGGGGAGCCGACATAGGGTTGGCCCTACACTCCTCTGCTTATCGGTTCGTTAAGCGCTCTCGCCAGGCGGCGTTGTAACCAGCGTTGGAGCATCTGGAGAGGCAGCCACGCTCTTCTCCGATGTATGCGTATCGCTGGCCTGATCTGGCAGCCCAATTTGTTCTTCCGGGGGCAACAGCCGTCGGAAAAAGAGATAGAACAACAGGGCATTGATCCCTTGCAGCACGGCCCCTATCTCGAATGGAAGTGAGAGCGAGACGTGATCGAAGAGATAGCCCGCGACAACCGGGCCAACTGCCGAAGTACCTTGCATGGGCAAGTTAGATAGAGCACCCACCGTGCCTCGCTCCTCAGGCGGAATCACGCCCATAACGTATGACTGGCGCAGCGGCAGTGCCATGCGTTGTGCAAGCATACGTATCAAGTAAATCGAGCCAGCCAGCCAGAAGGTCGGCGCCAGGATCATTGGGATGATCAGAACCGCTTGAAAGACACGTCCAACCAGAATAGCACGCACCAGGCCCAGACGCCTGGCGAACGGCGCTGCCGCTAGATTGGCAAACATGGCTGCCAGATTGATGATGGCGAAGAGCAACCCGATGGTCGCCGGACCAGCCCCATAGCGTTGATAAAACCAGTACGTGACAAACGGGCCAAAGAAGCCAACTGCCAGCCCATTGATGCTGTTCGTCACCCAGAGACGCAATAAAATCGGCCAGGATGTGCGTGAAAACGCGCTGCGCCAGCGTCTTCTAACTTCACCCGACGTGGGTGTAGCAACAGCTAATCGTGCGCTATGACGCCGCGTGTTAAAAGGATCGGTGACCGGCAGTGCCAGCAAACCAGCGATAAGCGCGCCAGCGGCGATGAACCAGAACACCAAACGATAAGAGGCCAATCCATGCGCGCTCAGCAGGCCAAAATGTATCAAAGCCTGGGGCAAGGCTGTGAGGGGTCCCGTACCAATCAGCGCGCCGAGCGACGATGCCAGCGCCACCAATCCAAAGAGTTGCGTCCGATGACGAGCCGGTACCGTTTCAGAGAGCAACGCTTGCTCAGCCGGCTGATAAGGTCCAATGGCTCCGGCTCCAGCGCCTGCCCCGCGCCCAAACGAACCAAGCGCGGCGAAGATAAAAAGCAGCGCAATGATGTGAGAGAAGCTAAAAACGAGGGCAGCCAGCGCTGTGAGCCACGGCAGCAACACAAGAAACAGCTTGCGTCCGATGCGATCCGAAAGCAGTCCACTGAGGCTGCTGAGGACGGCAGACATGAGCGCAACTGCCAGAAAAAGGAGACCCAGCGTCAACGCATTAAAGCCAAGCAGGATGAGATAAATGGGGACGATAATGCCCGCTAACGCGCGCCCTATGCTCATGCATACCCGCGCCAACAACAACAGGCGCATATCGCGGCTCAGCCATGTTGGATAGACGTTGGCCCGTATCTTCTGCCATACAGACTCCACACCTGTCCGCAGCTCTCCCGAATGCTTTGCTCTCATACGTAGTCATTCTTTCTGTACTCACACTCACCGCTAGAAGCGCTCATCATGCTTTTCCTTCTCCGAAACCTTGAGACGCTGAGGCTTCTAACAAACGCTCGATCATACATTGCAACTCCTCCTGCTCGCACTGATCCAGCACACTCAATAATTGAGCTAACGCCTCGCGCTTCTGCTGGCGCAACGCGTCGATGCGGGCATGTCCCTGCTCAGTTAACGCAACCTGTACGACGCGCTCGTCCTCAAGCTGGCGTGTACGTACCAGCAGTCCAGCCTTCTCCAAACGTTTGCAGGCCACAGTCGCCGAACCGGTAGTAATCCCCAGAGCCTGGGCCAGTTCGCCAATACTCAGCGGACCGGCTTTCCTGAGATGACGCAACAACCAGTACTGCTGGGGCGTCATGCCAGAGCCACGCATAGGCCGCAATAAACGCGAAAAGGAGAGGAGATCTTCGACCAGATTCTCCGATGCCATCACGCTTCCCTCTTCACAATCAAATGATTTGATATTCAAATATATTATACATATTTTCTGGAGAGGCTTGCAAATAGACGCCTAAACAATGTGACCACGCCCTGGTAATCATCGGTTAGAGATGAGTATAATTAAGAGGAAGCATTCGATTAGCTAATCTACCATCATATTCTGGAAAGAAACCCATGCCGAACACCTTCTCTTCACCTCCGAAAGCGGTCTTTTTTGATCTTGATGACACACTATTCGACCATCTACACAGCACGCGCCAGGGTCTACAAACCATTTGCCAGGCTTACCCCGGTTTTCAGCAGCATCCCGTCGAAGTGCTGTTTGCCGACTATGCGCGTCTGCTTGATGAGGTGCATCTACTTGTGCTGGAGGGCAGCCTGACGCCAGATGAGGCGCGCATTGAACGCTTCAAGCGCTTCTTCTTGTTGCATGGTGCAGAAACCGAGGATCTGTCCGCAGCTATAGTACACGCAGCTCGTCTGCACCGCGCAACCTACCAGGCCAGCCGCCAGGTGGTTGTGGGCGCGTTGCCACTGCTGGAATACCTGCATGGCAAAGTGAAAATTGCCGTCGTGACCAATAATATCGTGGCGGAACAGGTTGAGAAGCTGCGCCACCTGCAACTGGCTCACCTGATCGACGAGCTGGTCGTCTCTGAGGAGACCGGCTTTATCAAGCCCGATCCGCGTATCTTCCAGGTTGCCCTGCAACGCGTCGGCTGCGCTGCACAAGATGTGGTGATGATCGGTGACGCGTGGAAAGCGGATGTGCTGGGTGCCACACGCGCGGGCATTCGCGCTATCTGGCTCAACCGCACCGGCATGGCCTGCCCCGATCCTGAGCTGGCCGTTGAAATAGCCTCATTCGAGCCACTTGAGGAAGCGCTGGCCGCGATTCTTGGTAGCACGATTTCGCTGGAGATGTAAAATCCTTTTTTACAAGAAAGAGCGCTATCACTGAAAAACACTTATTTCTCTTCTCAAGAAGCTACCTATTCCCCCTCGCAGCACCTGCTTCTCATCTCAAAAGGCATGCTCCGAGAGAAGCTGGCGAAATTGCTCGTCGATCACAAGTTGCATGACGTAACAGTCGAGCCCCGCCCCATAGCCATTGGGCGTGAATGCCGTGGTGTGAAACCCCAGCTTCTCATAGAAGCCAACCGTCTCCTGGCTGGTGTTGAGGGTAATGGTCTGCACAGAAGCCATCTTGCTGAACTGAGAAAAACGCGCAAAGGCGAGGCGGCTCCCCCAACCCTGACGATGCCGCGTCGCGTGGATCATGCCCCAGGTGAGAATACCCTCCTGGCCCTCCCTGCGCGTGGAAATGCCGCCGCAGCCAACGATTACTCCCCCATCGTCCTCCAGCACGCTGTACATTCCCAGCGGCGCGTCCAGGAAGGCGCGAAAATCTGCACCATCTTGAGTTGAGAAGTAGCGCGGCGTATTGCTTGCGAGAATATCGATACACGCCGTGTAATCTGCGGCGCGATAGCTCCGAAACATGATGCGCAACTCTTTCTTATGACGTTCTCGTGCTGGTTATTATGTCAACCAGGAGGGTATTCACAGACATATCAGGACGAACAAGCTGGAGCACTGGCTTTGAAAGCCCACGCATGCGGCTCTTTTACCGTTTGCGATTCTTCTTACGCGATTGTTTAGCCATCTTGTTTTTCGCCTTCTTGCGCGAAACCCCGTCGCTGTGACGTTTGCCAGAAGAAGTCGCTACATCGTCCGCGGGAAAAAGCAACGATGAATCGAGATACGGCTGGAAGCGTTTCTGCGGCACCTCTTCACGCGACTTCAGGCCCAATTCCACCTGCACTTCGTCCCAATCTCCTATGATACTCTCATCGACAGCGTGAGCGGCAAAAGCACGCTCCATCAATGGAGCCGCTTCTACAACCTTGAACGCCACTGTCAGAGTGAGAATAAGAAAGGCGTTGAATTCAAGATCAGTTGTCTTAAACTGCTCTAACTGGCTACTCAAAATTTTGATGCACGCGGAACGAGCCTCTGGCACCTGTTTCCCTATCTGTTCAATACAGCCCATCGCGTGGATGCGCGGCCATTCATTATGAGAACCATCAGCTATATATGCCGCCACAGCCGGAAGAGCTACTGGACCGATCATGCCAAAAACTTCTGGCAATTCCTCCCCTACCCATTCGCTATCTTCCTGCATGTGAAAAAGCGTGAGTAAAGGCTCAATTGCAGCTTCAGCGCGAAGTTGGCCCAGCGCTCGCCAGGCATGGGTTGGCGCCCAGACTTCTAAACTTTCCGAATCAGCATTATTCAATTGTTCATCAAGCGCCATATGGATCAAATCGGGAATATGTTCATAGCTAAACCCCAGATCCAGATAATCAGGCCAGCCTTTGGCATCTGCAACTTCGGCTTTACCATAGGTGAGCAATTGATCGACAGGTGGTGAATAGCTGTTTTTAATGTCCATCTTCATGAAAAATACCCTCGTTCATCTTCTGCACAGTAATTTTTATGTCAACTTAACGCCTCTAGCGCCCTGCGCACATAGGTCGCTGTGACCTGCTTGCGATAGTTCATGGTCAGGTCGGCGTTGTCCAGCGGGCGCGCTGGCTTGGCGGCGAGCGCGGCAACTTCGGCGATCAGTTGCGGGTTGGGGCGTTGACCAACCAGGCGGGTGGCAGCTCCGTCGGCTGCGACTGGATGCGAGGCGACGGCACCCAGAGTGATCCGCGCATCTTCGATGATACCATCCACACCCTGGCGCAGGGCTACAGCCACACCGAGCATGGGAAAATCGAATGAACCACGGCGGCGCAGCTTGAGATAGACGCTTCTCCAGCCATCAGCAGGTGGCAGGATGATCTCGCTGAGGATCTCGTCGGCTACCCTGGTGTAGGGCTGGATGCCGTCATCATTGAACAGTTCAAGCACGGGCAAGATGCGTTCGCCACGCGCACTAACCAGGCGCACAGAGGCTCCCAGACTGACCAGCACTGGCGCGGTATCAGCCGAGGAAATGGCCCAGCAGCGGGGGCTGCCAGGCGCGACCAGGCATACATCGCCGTCGCGCTTCATACAGTAGCCAATTGAGTTGCGCCAAAACTCGGTCTGGTTGTAGTAGTTGCAGCGCGTGTCCAGCAGCAGGTTGCCGCCAAGCGTGCCAGCGTTGCGCAATTGCGGCGTCGAAACCAGGCTGGCCGCGGTCGCCAGGGCGGGATATTGCTCCTGCACCAGAGAATGCTCGGCCAGCGCGGTCAGTGTCACTCCAGAACCAACGCGCAGGCCACTCTCAGGCGTTCCCGCGATATATTTCAGTTCGGACAGGTTGCGCAGGCCGATCAGGACGGGCGGCGTGAACTGTCGGCGTTTCATGTTAGGATAAAGATCCGTCCCCCCGGCGACCAGCATGGCATCAGCGCCCTCTTGAGCCAGCATGTGTGTGGCCTCTTCCAGTGTGCGCGGGGCCAGGTAGCGAAAAGGCGGTAAACGCAGCATTACCGTGCTCCTTCCTGGCCCACAGCGGAAACCTTTCGGGTCGTTCTTGCCCGTCTCGGCGAGGATGCAGCTTCTGCCATACCGTTCTGTTTCAGTATAGAGCCTGCGCCATCGGGCCCATGCTGTTCCATAACGACCTGATGTGCGGGCTGCTGCCACTTTATCAGGCGCGTTGGCCATGCAGCGGGAAATGTGGTGGGCGCCACAGCCAGCGTCTCGCCTTTGCCCTGGGCGCGATTTTTCAGCGCGCGCAGAATTTTGTCAGCCGTGATCGGCGTGGAGTCGATATGGACGCCAATTGCGTCATAGACGGCGTTGACGATAGCCGGGATCACCGGGTTGAGCGGCCCCTGACCCGCCTCTTTGCCACCAAACGGACCCTCCAGGTCGGGATGCGAAACCAGGATGGTCTCGATCTCAGGCGTATCCAGGGTGGTCGCCAGCTTATAATCCAGCAACGAGGGGATTTTGTGCAGACCCTTGCGGAAAATCTGCTGCTCCATCACGGCCTCACCATAGCCCATATACGCTCCCCCTTCGACCTGGCCCGCCACCAGCAGGGGGTTGATCGACTGGCCGATATCGTGGGCCAGCCAGAGCTTCTCGACAATCAATTCTCCGGTCTCGATGTCAACCGCAACCTTTGCCACACAGGTGGAGTAGGAGTACGCGGGCGAGGGGCCGACACCCGCACCTTTATAATCGCCGTGAATACCCTCCGGCGGCGCATATGAACCCGACGCAACCAGCGCCCCATAGCGCGCCTCCGCCTGCTGCACCGCCTGAATAAAGGGCAGGCTCACCCCTGGATCGTCCTCGTCGTAGAGCGTATCGTTCGCCAGATCCAGGCGCTCGGTCGGCACGTGCAAATAGTCGGACGCGGCCTCGACCAATTGCTCACGCAGTTTGCGGGCGGCAGCAATGGCAGCGTTGCCTGCCATAAAGGTCACGCGGCTAGAATACGAACCGAGATCCACGGGGGTCAGCGTGGTATCGGCGGTCTCCACGTGGATGCGTTCGGGCTGGATACCCAGCTCTTCAGCCACGATATAAGCGAGGACCGAGGTCGAACCCTGCCCGATATCCGTCGAGCCGCAATAGACCGTCACACCGCCTCCGCGATCCAGGCGAATCTGCACGGCTGAATGTGGCAGGTCGTTCCAGTAAATAGGCTTGCCCGCCCCACAAATATACGACGAAGCCGCCAGGCCCAGCCCGTATTTGAGCGACGAATTCCGTGCGCTCAGGCCGGTCTGTTGAGGTAGAGCTGATATGTGCTGCTCGGTCTGTTGAGGCAAACTCGGTGCACTCAAGCCATTTTTCTGAGATAGGGCTGATACGTGATGCTCATCTCGTTGAGGTAGGGCTGGTACGCTCAGGCCGTTCTGTGAAATAGAGGATTGTTCACGTTCCTGTGTAGCGCGCCACTCGTGCCAGCCGGAGCGCTCGGTCACACGATCCAGGCACTCGCCGAGGGCGCAACTGGTGATGCGCAGACCGTTGACGGCGTAGGTATATGGCTCGATCAGGTTGCGTTTGCGCAGTTCCAGCGGATCGAGGCCCAGGTCGTGGGCCAGCTTATCCAGATGCACCTCGACGGCGCAGCGCGGCTGAGTTGTGCCATGTCCGCGTTTGGGGCCGCAGGGCGGCTTATTGGTGAAGAGGCGCATGCCCTCGAATTTGTAGCAGGGCAGTGTATAGGTCACGGTTTGCAGCGCGCCGGTGTAATAGGTCGTGGCGATGCCGTATGAGCCATACGCGCCGCCATCCAGAAACGAGCGGAAGTGCATGGCCGTCAGCGTGCCATCCTTCTTCGAGCCAGTCTTGATCCACATCTTCACTGGATGGCGCCCGCGATGCAGCAGAAAGACCTCTTCGCGCGTGCAGGTGATCTTCACAGGGCGTCCAGTGCGCCGCGAGAGTTCCGATGCACAAATTTCGTGCGAGAAGGGATCACTTTTGCCACCAAAGCCGCCACCGACATTGGGTGCGATCACGCGTACATGCGATTGCGGCAGGTTCAGCACCTTGCTCAGTTCGCGGTGGACATAGTGCGGCGTTTGTGTTGAGGACCAGAGGGTGAGCTTGCCACCGACGGGATCGCTGGGGTTGGGTTCCCAGTTGGCGACACAAGCATGCGCTTCTAAAGGCGCGTGATTATTGCCCTCGTAGTAGAACCAGTCCTCGCGCACATAATCGGCCTCGGCAAAGCCCGTCTCGACCTCACCAAATTCGTAGGACACGGCCTTGTGGATATTGCCAGTGCGCGCCTCGTCGTTGATCTTCACTTCGGGATGCGCCAGAGCCTCATCGATACTCATCAAGGCTGGCAGCACCTCGTACTCCACGTGGATCAGCTTGAGCGCCTCATCGAGCGTATCGGGGTCGAGAGCCGCCACAGCCGCCACGGGATCGCCGACGTAGCGCACCTTTTCGAGAGCCAGAGCATACTCATCCTGGCTGGAGGGCAAAATGCCAAACGTGCGTGGCAGATCCTCACCGATGAGCACCGCCAGCACGCCAGGCAGTTCCAGCGCCCGCCGCGTATCGATGGAGAGAATACGCGCGTGCGGGTGTGGTGAACGCAGCAAACGACCATAGACCATACGCGGTAGCATCATGTCATCAGCGTAGAGGGCGCGCCCGGTGACTTTGCTATAGGCATCAACTTTAGGT
Source organism: uncultured Ktedonobacteraceae bacterium (assembly GCA_964250225.1). Classification (GTDB taxonomy): domain Bacteria; phylum Chloroflexota; class Ktedonobacteria; order Ktedonobacterales; family Ktedonobacteraceae; genus Paraktedonobacter. The sequence continues at coordinate 53,210 of CAXUEY010000015.1, forward strand.
CGCGGTTGGCCAATCACGCTATACGTTCGTTCTTTTTGCTGATATTTACCCATGATACGCGTTCTCCTTCGCTGAACCACTCGTGCTTGTATGCTCATCGGCCTGTGCCATGCGTTGCGCGGCTACCTCAACCGCCTCGTAGATCTTCGTGTAGCCCGTGCAGCGGCAGAGGTTACCAGCCAGGGCTTCTTTCGCCTGTTCAAGCGTTGGATGGGGGTGAGCCTTCAGCAAGGCTGCGCCAGTAAGTAGCATGCCGGGGGTGCAATAGCCACACTGAGCCGCTCCCAGTTCGGCGAAGGTTTCCTGCAAGGGATGCAGCACGCCGTTGCGCTCCAGACCCTCGATAGTGGTAATTTCGCACTGCTGTACTTCCAGTGGCAGAGTCAGACACGAGAGCACCGGCTGGCCATCGAGCAGCACAGTGCAGGCGCCGCACTCGCCCAGCTCGCAGCCGTGCTTGGTGCCGATCAACCCCAGGTCTTCGCGCAGCACTTCCAGTAGCGTATGATGTGGCTGCACTGCCAGCTCACGCCGTTCGCCATTGACGCGCAAGGTGATGAGTTCACGCACAATCTTTCCTCTCCATCTTTCAGGGATCACTGCTTTTCTCCGCATTTTATCACACCGCCCAGAAGAGCTACTATCACACCCAAATGTACAAGCACAAGTCGATCTCTAGTGAAGGCGGCAGGCGGGCCTGAAGCGTCGTGAAAAGCCATAGCAACTGATAAGCTCTTCTTGACAAAACAGAAATTCATACGTTATTCTGTATATACACTACAGGGATACACAAATTTTCCGCGCCTCTTTCGTCTTTTAAGGAAAGGCACTGATTCTGTGGCATATCTATCATTGCAAACAGGTGAAAACTATGAGTATCGGAATGCATGAAGCGTTGCGGCACATGGATCTTGCGGTGCTGGAAGAGCACTGCGGCAGTGAAATGCAAAAGCAGCGGCGCAAGGAGACATTCGACGACCAGTATTGCCTGGAGATCTTTCGCCGGGCAATTGTCCAGCGCGCAGACCAGGCGTGGGTGACGCTACAACAACGTTTTGGCGAGACGGTGCGCGTCTGGCTGCGCAGCCACCATTCCTCTGACCTGGCGCTACGCCACGATTCTGAGGAAAACTATATCGCCCTGACTTTCAGCCGTTTCTGGTACGCTGTGCGCGAGCAGCAGGTGGATTTCCCGACTATTTACGCCGCCCTGAGCTATCTGCACGCGACCCTCAACGGGGTGATTATCGACTCACTGCGCACCCAGCGACGCGCCAGAGAAGTTCCTCTGCCCGAAACAGACGCTCCCGACGAGCCTGTCTCTCCTGAGGGAGAGGACGAAGACCAGGCCATGTGGAAGAGCCTGCAAGGGCTGATCGCGGACGAGCGCGAACAACGCGTGCTCTATTTGCTCTACTACTGTGGCCTCAAGCCGCGCGAGGTTGTGGCGCGCTGCCCCCAGGAATTTTCCGATGTCAAAGAAGTCTACCGTTTGAACCACAATATTCTAGATCGGCTGCGGCGCAACAAAGATCGCGTGCGCTGGCTGTTAGGGAATTGAGGAGGCATAGCTCGCGATGATTACCTGTCCAGATATCCTGGCTCCCGCCGACGAAGACCTGCTGGGCCTTGTCTATGACGAAGGAGCGCTCTCGACCCAGGAACAAAGCCACTTTGACCACTGCTCAACCTGCCAGGAGCGGCTCGCCAGCTATAGCGGCCTGCACGACACGTTGCTGAGTAAATTACAGCGCGGTCTCTGTCCCAGCGCCGTGCGCTTGAACCATTATTGCCTCGATACCCTGCCGGAGCAAGAGCGCGTGCGCATCGCCTCGCACCTGCTCGACTGCCCTCCGTGCGCCGACGAGGTCGCGGAAATCCGTCGTGTGCAAGCCGCCTTCGAACCATTCCCTGATCTCCCACCCACGTTGGTCCAGACCGCGCGCCGTCTCTTCGCCACCCTCGTTGTGCAGCAAGCGAAACTGGTCACACGCAGCGAGGCTCCCACCACCGGCTGGCCGCGCCAGTACCAGGCCGAGACGCTGGACATCTCGCTGCACATCTCACATCAGGCCAACGGAGAGACCATGTTGCTGGGTATCCTCACCAGTTCCGACCCTGGCGTGGCAGTCGATGCCTTTGAAGGGGTCGAGGCCAGGTTGTATCCAGCCTCCAGCCCATTCAACACGGAGGCAGCAGCAAACGCGCAGCCACTGCTCACCACCCAGGTCGATGAGATCGGAAACCTTTTACTGGAGCCAGTTCCGGCAGGCACCTACATTATGCTCATCCGCCTGCCAGATCAAGAAATAGTCATCGAGGGCTTACACATTTAGATGGACACAGCGACGCTCGTGCAACACTTGCGCGAGAGCAGTCTGGAAGAGGGCCGAGCCTATATCATAGAGCACAGCGAGGAACTGACCGATCACCACACCATCGGCAATGCCCTCGCCGACGAGGCCCTCGCCAAACTCTACTCGCCCTTTCTCTCGCTCAAACTGGCGGAAGTGCTCACCTTCTTCGGCGAGCACGACCACCACCTGCCCTCGCACGCCCTCGGCCTGAAGGCAAAGGGCGATGCACTTGTGCAGATCAGACTCTACCAGGCCGCGTTAGACAGCCTGGACGAGTCCGCTCAAGAATTCCTGAGCCTGAACGACGAAGAGAACTGGGCACGCACGCGCATTAGCTGGATCGTCGGAGCGACATCGCTGGGCCGCGTCGAGGAGGCATTGGGAGAAGCAGCAAAGGCACGCGATGTGTTTCAGCGTCTCGAACAACCGTACTGGGTGTGTGTGATCGATCATAATACCGCGTGGGTTTATCGGCAGGTTGGACGATATCAAGAAGCACACACTATTTATGAACGTATATTCACTATTTACCCCACGATACAGGACCGAAGCGATGTATTTATCGAGCGATCTATAGCTATGGCAAAACACAGCATGGCTGTGAATCTCTCATATCTTGGCCGTTTTGAGCAAGCACATTATTTCCAACAGCAAGCTCTGGCAAGTTTTAATGCTCTTTTTGAAACGAATTTAGCTGTAGGTGCAGAAAGTAACCTGGCAAGTTTTGAATATAGCCAGGGCTATTATGGCTCAGCATTGCAGCGCCATTACCATGCCCAGGCTTTGTTAGCTCAGCACCACATAAATGATCCTAAAAGGGAAGTTGCACTAAAGCTTGAAATAGCCCATACATTAATAAAATTAAATAGAACAAATGAAGCAAAAGAGGTGGCATACGAGGCCATTGAAATCTATCGCCAACTAGACACATCATTGGAAACAATGAATGCTTTGCGCGAATACGCCACTGCGCTCGTCGCCTCTGGTAGTCTCAAAGAAGCCCTAGCGGTTCTTGAGGAAGCAGATGTTCTCTTTACGCAAGGAGGATTAGAACACTATACCCTGGCAACGAGACTACAGCGGGCAGAAGTGTATATTCTGATGAATGCTTTTACTGAAGCATATCGGGAAGCTGAAGCTCTCAAACCCCTCTTTGATACGAGGGGCCTGATCGCCCGTTCTGTGCGTTCGGCTCTTATCATGGTAGAAGCTTTGCTCGGACAAGCTGAGCAAGAACAAGACATAGAACGACATACACTGTTTTTGCGGCAAGCCGCCGCCTTTGGGAAGCCTGCAGCGTTACAGGCTCGACAATGTCATTTACAGGAAGAAGTCTATCGAAGCCAGGCACTGCTGGGGCGCCTCTTTGCTCTCCAGAAAGAAAGAACAAAAGCGCTGCGCTGCTATCGAGTGGCTATCGTACAAATTGAGGATATGTTAGATGACTTGTTGTATGATCTCTCGCCTTCCTTCTTACAAACCTCGTGGGCTGTTTACGCTGAGACTATTGATCTGTATCTCCAACAAGACCAAAACGAGCGAGCTTTTCACTATCTTGAGCGAGCCCGCTCGATGGCTCTACGCCAGTATTTAAACAGATCACGTACTGCCCCTACTGAAAGAGAGGAACGAGAGGAGAATTCGCCTACTCCAAAAGTATTGTTGGAAAAGAATGCACTCATTCTACGTACTCAGGATGAATTGAGAGATTGGCAGGAGCGCTATCGCAAACAAAGTAAGCTCTTAGCAGAGATTGACCTCTCTGTATCTCCATTACTAGATCAAGAAACACTTCAAGTTGAATTAAAACGCTGTGAAGCAAAAATAAATGAACTGTTTGAGCGCCTTTACTTGCAGCAGGCGACCAGAGAGCTTGTGCCTCGTGGCGATAAAAGAACACAACACGAAACTCACATGCTAGATATTACACAGTTGCAACAACACCTGGCACCAGACCAACTTCTCCTGGCTTATTTCTTGCACAAAGAACGGCTCGTGATTTTTGCAGCCAACACCGAGCGCCTGATTACGTGCGAAATTCCTGATGGTATGCAGCAGATCAAACGCCTGCTGCCACTCCTACATGCCCACCTGCAACCCAGCGGCTGGGCAGATCCACAGCATCCGCCTCAACAGGCTGTGCGCCAGATGCTGCGCAAGCTCTATGCCTTGCTCATCGCGCCAGTGGCGGAATACCTACCTGCGTCTCCAGGACAACTCATCATTGTTCCTTATGGCCCTCTGCACACACTGCCTTTTCACGCTCTGTATGATGGTACTCACTTCCTGGTTGAGCAGTTCCAGATGAGCTATCTGTCTGCTAGCAATCTGCTCACCCAGGTAGAAGCGTCTGCTGCGAGCGCTATCTCCAGCATATCAGTTCAGCATCCGCTGGTCTTTGGCTATTCTGGTCAGGGACATCTTCAGCACGCGTTGGAAGAGGCAAAGCTGCTGACAAACATATTAGACGCGCGCTGCTACCTGGAAGAAGAGGCCACAATTGCCCGGCTGAGCGAGCAAGCACCCGGTAGCCCTATCATTCACCTGGCAACTCACGGTTATAGTCGGCTTGACGCCCCCAATTTCTCTGCCGTAAGCTTGGCTGACGGACGATTCAATACCATTGATGCCTTCAACCTCGATCTGCGCGGCTGCGAATTGGTCACGCTGAGCGGCTGCGAAACTGGGCTGGCTCTGAGCGGCGGCGGCGATGAACAACTGGGGCTTGGCCGCGCCTTTCTCGCCAGCGGCGCACATACGCTGGTCATGAGCCTCTGGCCCGTTGAAGATAGCGCGACCAGCGAACTGATGCAGCGCTTCTACCAGAATCTGCTTCTGGGCTATAGCAAGGTTCAGGCTTTATGCGAAGCACAACGCGTGCTCATTCAAGGGATGAATACCGCCCATACGCATCCCTATTACTGGGCAGCCTTTCGTCTCGTTGGCGAAACTGGCCCACTACGCTACATCAAGCAGGATAGGCCAGTTTCACCTTGATCTTCTCTCAGGGAAGATCAGCCTCTTTCATCTTTCCATTCCTGAGTGGCCATGAGCATCGGTCCGCGCACATCGCCAGACGTTTCGGTGCGGGTCCAGGTGGTGTGCTGGCTGTCGCCGACCAGGACCGCGTGCACATTCGCGCCATCGAAAGGAGCCGACTGACTTTGCAGGACACGCGCGACCAGGCCGGTGATCATGGGTGCGGCAAAGGAAGTGCCGGACCAGTAGGCCCAGGCGCTGGTCTCTGTGGCCGGGTACTGGGGGTAGTCGGTCTGCGTAGCGGGCGGCGGCTCGTCCAGGGCGGGATAGGGATCGTTGCGTGAAAGAGCGGGATAGGCTGGAGCGCTATAGACCCCGCGCAGGGCATCGATGGGAGCATGGGGATCGACCTTCGCAATTGCGTGGGCAGTGGCCGAGGGCAGCCAGGGATCAGGTCGGGGCAACTCGCCGCCATAGGTCGCGAGGCCGTTGGGGCCGGGATAGTTGCTATAGGCCGCCGGTTCGCCGCGTCGATCCACCGCGCCCACCGGAAGAACCGCGCGCAGGGCCGTGAAACTGGGATCGATGTGGCTCAAATCGTTGCCGAAGGCCGCGGGATAGCGCGCATTGAAGCGCGTCTCAGAGGGATTCATGCTCAAGTCGCGTGGGTCCGAATCGTTGCCCACCGAGACCACGAAGACCGCGCCGCGCTGCGCCATGCTCTGCATCAGCATGTGCAGGGGATTGAGCAGGGCGTGCAGATCTGCCGGAGCGAGACCCAGGCGCGAGCAATCGCAGGCTGGCGGCCCGATGACCAGGCTCAGATTGATCACCACGCGCTGATTCTGCAAATCGCCGGCGCGCAGACGCGCCTCGATATCGGTGAGGGCCTGGAAGAGCACCCTGGACTCGCCGACGGCAAAATCATTGAGGATACGCATACACTCGATGCTGGCGTCCGGGGCGATATCACGCACTAAACCCGCGATAAAAAGGCCGTGATCGGCCATCGGGAAGCCGGAGAGCCGTCCATAGATATCCTTGCCCGTCACCGCTGTCTCATCCGGGCCAGGGATCTCATAGGTAGAATTCAGGCCAATCGCAGGCGCCGCCGCCTGGTAGGGTTCGTGGCTGACCATACCTGCGGCCATCTGCTGGAGCAACGTATTCTGCGCGCCAGCCGCATTGGCCGCGTTGCGAATCTGTTCCGGGTCGGGAAACGCATCCAGGATAAAGACCGTCACGCCTTTGCCACTCGCCTCCTGAAGCGCGTCAGGTAACATCGGAAAGCGCGTCGTCCACTGCCCGCAGTCTCCCCCATTCTCTACTGGAAACGGCGGTGTGACCGGACAGCCGTGCGTTGGATCTTGATCGGGAACGCCAGAGTAGAGCCAGTGGGGTGTGGCTCGGAATGTTAGTTGCGCTTGTGGTGATTGCCCGTAGATATTGAGCTTACGGACAACTTCCAGAACGTCGATCTCTGTTGCCTGATCCGTCTTCTCCGTAGCGTTATTCCCGACCATACTCCCTGATGCCGAATTGATGGTGCAAAACACCGAGATCTGCGTGGGCGGAGTATTCAGG
>CAXUEY010000016.1:0-253 GCA_964250225.1 uncultured Ktedonobacteraceae bacterium
GGCTGATAAAGCCGCCGCGAAAGCACCATGATCTTTTTCTCATCGAGCGGTGGGAATAACGATACACTCGTTATTACCACCGCTCGATGATGTATACTACCAGCGCAGTTGTTCTTTGAGACTGATATATTTGTGGCTGCCAATAATCAGGTGATCCACCAGCTCAATCTCCAGCAGCTTGCCCGCCTGCACCAGTTGTTCAGTTATCGCGATATCTTCCGGGCTTGGCGTCGGATCGCCGCTGGGATGATTG
>CAXUEY010000016.1:292-4148 GCA_964250225.1 uncultured Ktedonobacteraceae bacterium
TGTGGCAAACAATCACACCGGGGCAATTGCGCGTAATTGCCGGGCGAAAAATTTCGGCCACGCGCAAAACCGAGCTATTAACCGTGCCCTGGTAGCGATTGATATTCTCAACTACCTGATTCTTCGTATCGAGCACTAAAATCCGCATTTGTTCGTGATCTAAATAGGTCATCTCAACCATAACTAATTGAGCAGCGTCGCGTGGGGACTTGATCTGATATTTCTCCTCAAGTTGCTGGCGTCCCAGGCGTTTGCCAATTTCCAGGGCTGCTTTAAGCTGAGCAGTTTTTGCCTCGCCGAGACCGTGTTCCAAACACAGTTCGCTAAAATCCGTACTCAGCAGCCCACCGAGGCCGCTGTATTTCGCGAGCAGCTTAGCAGCCAGTTCCAGCACATTATCGCGGGCCGTGCCTGTGCGCAAGATGATCGCCAGCAGCTCAGAATTGGAGAGCGCCTGGGGACCGTGTGTACGCAAGCGTTCGCGGGGACGTTCGTCAGTGGGCATATCGTGTACAGTTGCGTGGTATTCCAGGCGAGGCGGGGTCGTCGCCGAGGTCACGGGTGGAAAAGCCAGATCGTCTTCATCTTTTTTGGGGGCAAGCATAGCCATAGTCGTTTCATCCTCTTCTTCCATCAAACAAAAAATGAGTATATGCGAATGCAAGGCTTATACTACAGGAAGATAGAAAGGATTGCAACAAGTACGGAGCATTTGGGAGAAAAGTACGCCTATGGGCTACTTTGCAAGCGGCCGATAGGTATAGAAGATAGATACAGCCCATTACGCTCTTAGCGGGCATAATGGGCTGCTTCTCAAGCGCGGAAACGATGGCGCTTGTGCGCATCCAACGGCATGGTTAAGCGCCGAGTTTGCTAATCTTCCATTGACCATTTTCCTGGACCAGGTTAATTGATGTGGAGTGCGATGGCACCGATCCTACTCCACTGGCACTGGACGTAAGTGTAATGGTACCTATAGCCGTTGAACCGTTTTGCTGAACAGCGCCGACGGTACAACCTACGGTCACATGCAGTTTTCTTATGGCATCAAAGGATCGCTGGATATTATCCAGACTGTTGGCAGGATCTGCCTGCGCGCTTGTGGAGAGCGTATCACGCACGGCCTGCGCATCCAGGTTTTTAAAGGCAGTGCAAAAGTGCTGGAGCGTTGCAGTTGGCGTGCTTTGCCCCTGAATCACAAAGAAGGTAGTCACTCCACCCACGAGCAGCACGATAATCACTACAATCGCCACAATCAGACCTGTGCGACTTTTGCGCGGCGGTTGACCAGTCAGGCCGGGCTGCCCAGGATAGGGAGTAAAGCCAGGTTGCTGTGGATAACCCTGTTGCTGTGGGTAAACTTGTTGTGGATAACCTTGTTGCTGTGGATAACCCTGCTGCGGATAGCCTTGTTGTGGGTAGCCGGGTGATGAAGAGCCTGGTTGACCTGGCTGATTGGGATAGCTCCCCGGCTGTGAAGGATAGGGTGGTTGTTGCGGGTATTGATCCATCGAAAAATCCTTTCATCCATTCGCATATCTCTTAAAGTGCTATCAAAGAGAGACAGGTATGCATTCTAACATAGAAACGCAAAAAAAAATAGAGGAAATATGTGTCTGAACAGGCTTATGGACAGGCCGCGCGTTCTGCGCCCTGTCCATAGGCTGCCCGCTTGAGCGAGCCTGTAGCCAATTAAATGATGAACTTCCCGTGTTCATAGCAGAGCTGGCCATCGGCGTAGACTTTGCCTTCGCGCAGGTCGCAGACCATATCCCAGTGCAGGCCCGATTCGTTAATGCCGCCGGATTCAGGTATGGAAGCCCCCATTGCCATGTGCATGGTGCCGCCGATCTTTTCGTCGAAGAGGATATCTTTGGTCAGATACCCCGGTCTAAAGACGCGGGGCTTGGGTCTCAGCTCCACCGCAACTCAGCATATCTGGAAAGACGTGCTGCTTTGGTTTCAGCGCTGGACCCATCAGGGCGTTCCGACAACACGCCCGTGCTTGCCCAGTCTTGCCGGACAAGCAACGTTCTCATCGTGATATTCCTGGCACCCACCAGATCGGCATGCAGGGTATAGTGACAGTGTTGACAGACAAAGAGCAAACCTTTCTTGGGACGATTGCCGGGGGAGACATGCCCACACATCGGGCACGCCTGGCTGGTGTAGTGGGCGTCCACCTTGATCGCCATCGATCCTTGCCGCAAGGCTTTGTAGGCAATCATGCTTTGCAATTCGGCAAACGACCACTTGGAATACGCGGCATTGGCCTTGCGCTGTTTGACCGAGACGCGCTGGGCGCCTTTGCCGTTCTTCTTGCGCGTAGAGGTCCGCCGCCGAGTGCGCTCTCGAATGTCTGTCAGGTTTTCCAGGCCGATCAGGCAATGAGGATGCTGGGTCACGATGCGTGTGGAGACCACATGATTCGCGTGTTGCTTCAACCGTCTCTCCCGCCTCCTGATGGCGACCAGTCTTCTGGTGGCCGAACGGGTGCCTTTGTGTTGCAGACGCTTTCTCAGTCTCGCGTAGTGATTGGCTTTGGAAACCACCTGTTTGCCAGTATGGAAGGTGCAGGCTCCTTTGGTCTCACTGGTCACGGCCAGATACCGCACGCCCACATCGACCCCAACAACCCCCGTATGTGTTTGGGGCAGAGGGTCGTCCACTTCGATTTCCAGGGAGACCAATAGATAGAAGGTTTTCTTCGGTTGGTCATACCAGAGCAGTGCAGCCCCAAGGTCCTTGCTGATCTTCAGGAGTGCCACATGCTCGCCATATCCGGTATAGGGAACAATGATGCGACCAGAGAGCGTCAGGATGCTTACTTGCTGGTCTTTTTTCAAGGTGTAATCCTTGCGGTCCTGGTAGGTCAGAGTGGGAGAGACATACTTGGGAGCCTTGTCCAGTCCTTTGTAGCGTTTCCTGGTCTGCCCGGCTTTGCGTGCGGCAGCATTCTGCTTGACCTTTTTCCACAAGCCTTTGTAGGTGGCCCCGACTTGACGAGGAACCGAGCAGGCCATTTGTGAGGGCAGATGAAAACGGGCGCGCACCTCATCATAGGTACCATCTTGCAGTTTCACCTTATTGCTCATCTTGCCATGCGTAAAGGCGTACTGACTCACATAATTGAGGGCATCACGATACGCCAGTTGCGTGGTACGCAATGCGGCAAACTGTTCTGATGTCGTATGTAACTTGAGTTTTGCGGTCATCACTGTTTTCATGTTGCTATCCTACCATTGTTTCACAGATGTGTCAAGGGAGAAAAAATGGTGAACGAACACACGTTTGTCCCGCTGCGGCGGCGGCCTATTCCTCCCCGGCCTGAAGGCGCGGGGCATCCTAGCCCGTTTCAGGTGAAGACTTCGCCGTCGGGAAAGTTCTCCGTACCCGCGCAACTAATCCATTTGCGCCCACCCATGCGGTAGGTCAGGTCAGTGCCGGGCGCCACAACATGGATCTCGTCGTGCTGCTCCAGGAATTGGGCAATGCGCTTCTGCTCTTCATCGACCTTCAGCCAGGCCGTGATCGGATCGTCCAGGTCGAGCTTGCCCGCGCGATAGACGAAATCTTCGTAGTCGCTCAGAGACATACCGGCGTCCTGCGCGTAGGCATTGGTAGGATAGAGGGTACCACACCAGCGCAACGAGCCGTTAGCAATACGCTCAGCAAAGAGTTTGAAGTCGGACGCACCGGCCCGTCGGCGCATAGCCTGGCGTTCAGGGTCGATCCCGCTCAAACGGCGCGTATTCAGGTCCGACCAGATACTTAGCATCGCATCAGCCTTTTCTGTCACCATTGGGGACCAGGGCGGCAGATACTGAATCTGCTCAGGCGTCCCCTCGCGCAAGAG
>CAXUEY010000016.1:4158-33388 GCA_964250225.1 uncultured Ktedonobacteraceae bacterium
TAGGATTTCGGACAGATCCTGAGACTGGAACAGCGGTTGTGGATGGGCGCCGACGCGGATTGCCTCACGATACACCTCGCGCACAAGCGGCTCCGTATGATTAGGGGCCTGAATGACAAAAAGATCGCTAGCTTTAAGCTTGAGTGAGTAGTGAACCAGGATGTGCGCCAGCTTTTGATGGTAGATATTGCCCATAAGTTTGTTTCTCCTCTTGCATATCTTTATAGTTATAGGTATAGCATGTGGCTGATTTTTTGGTCAAATGGACTGATATTGAGCGAGAAGAGGCTGCTAGAGCGCGCCCTGGCAGCCTCTTCTCATTAAAAGTGCAGACCTACGATGGCGTGATATTCTCAGACGGTACCTGTGGCATTGGCATGGGTTGCGCGGGAAAGACTGGCTGCGGCGGAAAGGCCGGATGTGGCATGGGTTGCCCAGGAAAAATTGGCTGTGGCATTGGCTGCCCAGGCACATAACTGTAGACAGGCACCGCCGTTGGGTAGGGGCGTGGCGCGGGTTGCGGGCGCACCGCTGAGAAGTTCTGTCCGAGCAGGCCACCCAACGAGCCTACCCCAGCTCCGCCACCAATCGTCAGGATCAGGGTGTAAAGGATGATCACAAAACCTTCAACGAGCAGCAACCCTTCATTGGCCTGACCAAAGTTGTTATTCGCGCTGAGCACGGTAGAGACGATCTGCCCAATAGAGGCCACCATGCCTCCAAAGGTTCCGGCGAAGAGGCCCGCTAACGTGCCCGTACTCACTTTCCCGGTAGATTTGCCTGCCAGGAAACCGATAATGAGAAAGCCAGTGATCCAGATCAAAGGAATAAGCAGGTAGAGAATTGCCGTAGTGATATTTAAAGGGGTACTGCCCTGTGTCGGCGGCTGGTATACCGGGCCTTGCGGCGACTGATTGAGCAGTTGCGTCAGAATAATAATCACGCTGTGGATGATCCCCAGTGCAATCCCGATATAGATGCCGCTGCGCAAAGCAGGTTTGTTGGATGGCTGGGGCGTAGATGGTATAGCTGGTGTTTGCATAATAGCTTCCTTCCCTGGCACCAATTGTACGTGTGATGCCCGCACATCGATCAATAAGTATCTCTGTTTGTGCAGTATAATTGATCTGTTTCGATAGAGCAAGGGGCATTTGACCTACAGGCCAAATAGGGGCAGATTCGACGTTTGTGGTACAATTTCGAGGGAAGAAGTCGGCGCGAGTTCAAGTATTCTCAGTTTACTCTGCGCTGGAATTTGCACGTGGAAATTGGTGGGTGGAACCCTCTCCATAAAAACTGATGTAGGATAGATCATTATGATAGAATCACACGACCTGCTGGCGGGACTCAACGAGCCGCAGCGCGCAGCAGTTACAACGACTGAGGGGCCGGTGCTGATCCTGGCCGGGCCGGGTAGTGGGAAGACGCGGGTAATTACGCATCGCATCGCGTATCTTGTGCGCGAGAAAGGCGTCTCACCCTGGCGCATCCTGGCCGTGACATTTACCAATAAGGCGGCCAAAGAGATGCGCGAGCGCCTGGTGCGCCTGGTGGGCATCAACGAATCGAAGGAGATGCACATTGGGACGTTTCACGCGATTTGCGCGCGGGTGTTGCGTGTAGAGGCCGATTACCTGGCCCCGCTGGGTTTGAACAGGTCTTTTGTGATTTTCGATACTGACGACCAGGGCACGCTGATTAAACAAGCTATCAAAGAACTCAACCTGGACGACAAGCAGTATCGTCCGGCGACGATGCAGGGCATGATCTCGCGTGCCAAAAACGAGCTGCACAATCCTGACCAGATGGCGGAACTGGCCGCCAAATATATCGAAGAGGTGGCGGCGCGCGTCTACAAGCAGTACCAGCGTTTATTGCGCGCCAATAATGGCGTAGATTTCGATGACCTCTTGATGCTCACCGAACGATTGTGGCGGACCGAACCAGCGCTGCTGCGGCGCTATCAGCAGCGCTGGCAATATCTGCACGTGGATGAGTTCCAGGACTGCAACCTGCCGCAATATAAGCTGGTACGCCTGCTGGGGCGCGGTCTGGATGAACAGCAGCCAGGTCCGGGCAATCTCTGTGTGGTGGGCGACGATGATCAGATGATCTACACCTGGCGGGGGGCCAGCGCGGAGAATGTGGTGCGCTTTGAAGAGGATTTTCCCGACCGCAAGCTGATCTTCCTGGAGCAGAATTATCGCTCGACGCAAAACATACTCGACGCGGCCCAGAGCGTGGTGCAGCGCAACCGGCTGCGCAAAGATAAACGTCTGTGGACCGCCCTGGGAACTGGCGAGAAGGTGGCACTGCACGAGGCATACAACGAAGAGGAAGAGGGGCTGTGGACCGCGCGTGAGATTTTGCGCCTGCTGGGACGCGGCGAGGTGGAGAAACGCGGCGAGATCGCGGTCATGTATCGCACCAACGCCCAGTCACGCGCGCTGGAAGAGCAATTCCTGCGCGCCAATATTCCCTATAAGGTCATCGGCAGCCGCAAGTTCTACGAGCGTAAAGAGGTCAAGGACATGCTTGCCTATTTGCGCCTGCTGGCCAACCCCTACGACGACTTGAGCCTGCAACGCATCGTCAACGTGCCGAATCGCAAGATCGGCCCCAAAACTATCGGTGAGATCCAGCGCTGGGCCAATGAGGAGCACTTCTCGCTCTCCGAAGCCGTTAAACGTATCGAGCATCATCCCACGCTGGGCAAGGCCGCGAAAACGGCGCTGCAAGGTTTCGCGGCGCTGCTGGCCGATTTCACCAGGTCGATGGAAGAGCTGCGTCTGCCGGAGTTGCTTGATCGCATCGCCGAACGCAGCGGCTACGGCCCCGAATTGCGCGACACGCCCGAAGGCGAGGAACGCTGGAGCAATGTGCTGGAGCTGCGCCGCGTGGCCGACGACTACGCGGAGATCGAGACGCGTATCGCGCTGGAACTATTCCTGGAGAACGTGGCCCTGGTGGGCGGCGCGGACACCGCACAGACCGGCGAGAATGGCACGCTGATCCAGGAGGAGAACCGGGACGCGGTAACGCTGATCACCCTGCACGCGGCCAAAGGGCTGGAGTATCCGGTGGTCTTTATCGTGGGCATGGACGAAGGTTCGCTGCCGCACTCGCGCTCGGTCGATAAGCCAGAGCAATTGGAAGAGGAGCGTCGCCTGGCTTATGTGGGCTTCACACGCGCCATGCGTCGGCTGTATCTGGTACGCGCCTCGCGCCGCTCGTTCTTTGGGGAAACCCAGAGCACCGAACCTTCGCGTTTCCTGGAGGATATCCCCCTGGAACTGCTCTCCGGCCCAGGCATGGGCAAAGTCGCGCGCCCAAACACGAGCAGGCGCAACACCTGGGAAGATGATTACAACCAGGACACCTCTTCGCAGCGCGAGAGCGGTCGCGTCTATGGCTCAGGCAACACTGCCGCGCCCCGCTGGAACTCTCGTCCCCAGGCGACGCCCAGAACGCCAATTCTCCCGCCAAAACAGCAGAGCGGCGAGAACGAGAAGCGGCCCGTACTACCTCCCAGAACGCTACCTACAACTCAGCAGTCCGAGCAACACAAAGAGCAACAATTCCAGGCGGGCGAGCGCGTCAGCCATAGTATCTTTGGTGAAGGGATCGTGCTCAAAAGTGAGATGGAGCAGCAGACCGAATTTGTCGAGGTGCAATTTCAGGGCAAGCACGGCAAAAAACGCCTGAGCATGGATTTTGCGAAACTGGATAAATTGTAGATGAAAGTGGAGAGACGGAGAAATACTCCGTCTCCTTCTGGCAGGTCCCTGGCCTGTTATCCCGCCGGGTATTTTCTCAGGATGGGGGCAAGTAGGGCATGGCTTGATTACAATCGATACGACAACGAACGAACGAATTAATTAACTAACTAACGACACTGCGTGTAAAACTCGTAATCATCGCCTGGACCTCGTCCATACGATCTTGAAAAAAGTGGTCGGCACCCTCCACCGGCATCATCACTTTGGGTGCGGGCACGTGCTCAAACCAGCGACTCGTCTGGTCGAAAGGCGCCAACTCGTCCTGCGTGCCGTGAATAAACAGTTTGGGCTTATGGCAATCCTCTAAATGATCGAGGCCAAACATCCGCGCTGGCGTGCCCAGGCCGATCATCGCCTCTACGCGGTCATCCACGCTTGCCACGCGCAGACCGACCCAGGCTCCAAAGGAGAAACCCGCCAATAGCACCGGCAGGCCGGGATAGCGATGGCTGATAAAATCCAGGGCATAATGCACATCGTCCATCTCGCCGCGCCCTTCATCATACGTCCCTGTGCTATGGCCCACCCCGCGGAAATTAAAGCGCAGAGCTGGCAGGCCCAGGGTTTGCAAAACCTGGGCGGTTTTAAATACCACCTTATTGTGCATCGTCCCGCCGCCCAGGGGATGCGGATGGCAGATCACCGCCACGTGGTGCGCCAGAATATAGTCCTCTTCCGGCTTGAGAATGCCCTCCAGATGCCCCGCTGGCGTCGGGATATTGATGTGTAAGATCTGACCGATAATGCACCTTCCTTTCAGACTACCTTGAGCGGCATAATATCTTGCATTCTTCGTCGATAAATAGTATAGCACGAAAAAGTCTCTTCGCAAAAATGATATGCTTCTGCTTCTTACCATCAGGGCATCCTCAGGTTGCCCATAAGCCCGGCGCGGTCTGCTCTTTGAAAATCGGCCTGGTCTTCTTTCACATCACAGCCCACAAAAAGGCCAGGAAGAGCGCATCTTCCTGGCCTTGGCAATATCTTGCAATTCAATTCAAGCTCACCCGCGAGTATTACCAGCGATTTTGCTGCTGTTGTTGATACTGATAGGGCTGTTGTGCATAACTGGGCTGGCCAAAGTAGACGCGCGTGCGCTTCTGGCCGAAGAGCAGGTAGAG
Source organism: uncultured Ktedonobacteraceae bacterium (assembly GCA_964250225.1). Lineage (GTDB taxonomy): Bacteria > Chloroflexota > Ktedonobacteria > Ktedonobacterales > Ktedonobacteraceae > Paraktedonobacter. The sequence continues at coordinate 9,059 of CAXUEY010000016.1, forward strand.
CAGCGGCCCGAGGAATGGCAGGAGCCAGATGACCAGCAGCCAGCCGATCATACCCACGGGGCTATGATCGTCCTGCAGCACCATCACTGTTTCAATGATGTGGCCGAGGATAGGTATAAACACGATGATAAGGAAAAGTAGCGAATTGAAAACGCATCCACGATTACCAGACATTTTTCGTACTCCTTTATGTAACATGCACCTGAAAAGCATCCGTACATGTACAGGCTTTTTAAGGTGAGACATGCGTCAAACTTTATTGTTATTTTGGTGTATGATTCTCTCACCTGTTAAGTATACGAATGAAGACAACAAACTGTTGCAAGATTATCAATGCCTGCCTGCTCTGAAGCGTGGTCACCTGGGCGTCTTTGCAATGCCCGGCTCACTGTTTCCAGCAAAGTTTCCTTTCACCCCTTTACATACCCGATCAGAAGAACCAGAATGCCGAAAATGCGTAGACCATCCGCCAATTGATCCACAATTCCCCCTTCAGGCAAAATAATGATATATTTGAGGAGAAGCAGGAAGTAGCCAATGCTCAATAACGCAAAGGCTATGCCCATCAAGAGGCTAAAGCGTGTTCCCTTTGAGCTAAAAACTGTAGCGTAGTACCCAAAAATGAGCAAACAGCCAGCGGCGCGAGAACCGCTTAAAATAACTGTCGTGGCTATATTCGGGAAAGCTGGGAGAATGGGCGCCAGGATAAGAAGGAAAAAGAGCAGGCTCGCACTGATCATTTGCCAGAGGATCAGGCGACGAAGCGACAGATCTGATATGCGCAAGAGGCTGAGAAAAAGAAATCCAAAACTGATCCCCTGGCCCAGGAAGAGAAACCAATCCGTATTGAGAGTCGTCACAAGCCCACTGGTGAAATCTGCTGCGGCAGTACAAGCTATGATACCCATCACTACTCCCAAAATGAAGAGGCGAGGACTGCGCAGGTGCCTATAGAGAAAAAAAGCCCGTAGGGAGACAGACAAACCACCCAATGCCAGGAGAATATTCAACACATTGGGAAGCGATCCTACGAGAAACGTCAGATCTATCATGTAACAACTCCTTCGTTATGAAACATCTTCGAGCAACTCTCTATCTTCTCAGATGTTCCCCGTACTATTATTCACAAACGCGAATATATCAGTATACGCTAAAAAGTGACGAATGCTCCACGAATTGCCCTCCTGGTTCATAAAGTTCAATGCGAGACTGATCCAGGAGTTTTTGTATGATACTCATAGCTTCTTCTCTTTCCAGGCGAGCGAGTGCACAGAGTTCACTCACAGTTCTGCGGTCATTGATCGCGGCATAGAAACGACGAGCAGATGCATCTGGTATAAGGCTGGATGAAGCGAGGGGATTCTCCGCAGGATCTTCTGTTCGATGAGGAATAAGTGCAAAGAGATCTGGGAGTACCCTTTGTTGAGAAAGGGAAGGAGCAGGCGATACCGGGCCAGGAGCAGCGAGTAAGAGTCCGCGACTCCTGGCAATTGGAGGGATTTTCTGCCAGAAGCCGTTGATACCCAGAAACTCGCTGTACGACGGCGCCTGGTTGAAAAAGAGCCATAAGATTATGGCTAAAGGGGTAGGGATCTGTTCTGGAGCACTATATGCTGCTGGTGGAAGGAAGAAATCCGAACTTTTAAGAACCATAGGTGCAGAGTAATGCAGCCCATAGCGGTGGAGGACCGCGGCAAATGGCAGAGGAAAAGTGTTATCGATCAATTCGAGCGACAGAGATCGACCTTCTCGCAATGCGATTTGAGCAGCATCAGCAATCTGGGTATTTATGATCAACTGATCAGGGAAAGATTGGTCCTGTTTTGCTGAGCCTCGCAAGACTGGGTAGGACACATCTGGGCGAACCTGCTGAGCTGCCCAGACCTGCGCGACTGGTATACGAAATTGCTGAACCATCAGCATGGTTATCCACGAGAATAATTCATCAATATTGTGCATCGCGCGTGTCGCTCGGATAAAATGCGTGAAGATGATGCGTTGCTGATCATCCCCAGGATGCCGCAGAGTGGAAGGTGGAACTCCTTCATCCCTCATCATTACTTCCAACTTTCTCTTCTTCTTTAATGGTAATGTGTCTTGATTCCTGTCCTTATAGCTGATCATACATTGTCTGGTAGCTGGCTTCTCTCCATGTTTCACAGCAATCAAGCAGTAGAAGAGAGCCTTCTGTCTTGCCACATATTCACATCTTTTTTGTGCCATGAAATGTTCGATTATTCTCACAAATCACGCTTGTTAAATGCTCTGTTCCTGTGGAATCGTACTACAAAATCGAATTTTACACTATCAACACTATGAAATGGTTAGAAATATGGGAAATGTGACGAAAGTACTATAAGGGGGTACAGCGCACTATCTGGCAGTGCCCCTGGCACCAGATGTTAATGGGATCTCTCGACACGAAGCGCCGGAGGTCAAAACCTGCGAGGGATAAAACCAGATTATCAATGCCTGCCTGCTCTGAAGCGTGGTCACCTGTACGTCTCTGCAATCGCCCGGCGCACTGTTTCCAGCAGGGCTTCTTGTGTACAGGGTTTGCTCAAAAAGCCATAGGCACCCAATTCCAGGGCGCGCTGGCGGTGCTTCTCGGAAGAGCGCGAGGTGAGCAGGATGGTTTTGCAGTCGGCGACGCCGGGCTGTGTGTGCAAGATATTCAGCAGGTCATAGCCGTTGAGGTTGGGCATCTCGATATCGAGCATCAGGACAGCCGGCATCTGCTCAGAAGTGAGATATTCCAGGGCTTCGATGCCGTCGCGCGCCTCGACGACGTGGTAGCCGGCGCGCTCAAAGGTTGAGCGCAACGACTGGCGGATATAGATTGAATCGTCGGCTACAAGGATAGTGGCGGGCGGTCTGGTCTGCGCGCTCTGGGTCTGTTCCTGTGAGGTCGCGGGCAGCGTGAGTGTGTTTTGGGGATCGGCACGTCGTTGCATAGTGTCGTGTTGGATCAGCACGGGCAGGTCGAGGATCAGCAGGACATTCCCGGCGCCATCAACAGCACAGCCGGTGACACCTGGACGTTGCAAATGGGCGGGCAGCGGCTTCATAACCAGTTCAACCTCGCCAACGATCTCATCAACCTGAACGGCGACGCGTCGGTAGGAGCCGGCCAGCAGGACCGCTGGCGGCAGAGCGCTGACAGAGCTGCTCGAAGTCGGCGGAAAGTCCAGCAAGGCTCCTACATGATACAATTGCGTATAGGTTTCCTGACGTTTATAGTCAATTGAATGCACATGGGTCAGCGGCAGCACCAGCCCCTGGCCGTTCGCCATCACCATCAGACCCTGGATCACGCCCTGGGCGCGCGGGAAACGTAATTGATAGCTCACCCCACCCGTGGGGTTGCGCTGGACGCCAATCGAACCTTGTAGTTGTTGAACGGGTCCGCGCAAGACCTCTAACGCGCCGCCAGGAATCGGCATGGAGAAGCCCAGCTCTATCGCGACCTCGCTGCCAATGATCCTGGCATGCAGCCAGATGCGATAGTGTTGCACGGGACCATCCGACGTTGTGGGTGGGGGCGTGGCGAGCAGGCCTTCGGCCACGCTCGCACGCACCAGGTGTAGCAACGGGCCAGCCAGAAATTCCAGAATATCCTGATCAATCTCCGTAGTTTCGCCGGACGCCTCAAAGACGACCGCCTGATTATGAGCCTGCGCAATCATCTGCACCGCGCGTTGCACCCGCGCCAGCAATACACCAAAGGGCGCTGAACGCAGGCGTAGAGCATCGTTGCGTACAAGGGTAGCCTGGCGCACTTGCTGTTCAATTAGCGCGCTGAGCTGAGAAAAAGCCGACCTGAGCTGAGCGGAGGCCGTCGCTACGTCCGCCACAGCCTCACTAAACGACTGGAGCAAGATCTTATTCTCTGTGAAGCGGTCCATCTCCATCTCATCCCAGAGGGCCATCTCCGGTGAACGCGTCGGTGACGCGGCATGGAGCGGTGGAGGTACCCGGTGCTGAGGTTGGCGACCTGTGCGCTGCAAGGCCTCGTGTAGAATACGTGCCACCAGTGAGGAGGCGGGATGCTGTTCCAGCGAGCGAGCCTCCTCAGAGGAAGGCACGTTCGTAAAGGCCACACTGGAGAAAAGACCTTCCAGGCGGCGTAAACGGGCGTGCGCGGCCTGTAGCTCCATTAATGACTTTGTGACCTGCTGTTGCGCGCTTTCCAGGGGAGTATGCAACTCGATCAGATGCTCGGTATGGGACATCAGCGCGCGTAAATAACGGGTATCGACCTGCGTGCTGGGGGCAGATGTCGGTGAAAGCTCCTGCACTTCTTTCGGGGCAGGCGCGGGGAGAGGATGCGTTTTTTCGGCGTTGGCAGGCGGCTCGCTCTGTACATGTAAAGCCGCCAGATCCTGGGTCAGTTGTTGCAGAGGCAGCACACTCTCCTGCCCGGTATTGACCACACTCTGCAACGTCATCTCCAGCGCATTGACCGCGTGTACCAGGGCCATCAGTCCCGACAAAAACTCGATCTTCCCATCCTTTATGAACTGCATCTCTTCTTCCATGCGCAGTGCAATTGTAGACATGGCATCGCAACCCATCGCCCCGGAGGTGCCTTTCAGCTTATGAGCCGCCCGTCCCAGTGAGACCAGCCCGGGCGAATTGAGCTGATTATCCTGCTCCACCTGTTGTAGGGCGCGGCGGATGGTGCCAATATCCTCGTCGGCCTCACTGGCGAAGAGCATCAGCATATCTTCGGGGTTTTCCAGGTCCAACGCGTCATTGTTGGTCAGGGAGAGGCCAGCCGAGTTACTGCGCAGACTGTGCCGCTCATCCAGACTGCCCGGAGGGGCCAGGTCATCCAGCGCGTCGAACGCCTGGAGTACCGCCAGATCTTCAGCGGACAACTCATCGAAGTTGGAGGGATCACTCATCATGTGTGGCCATGCCTATCTGCTGCGCCAGGTGGGTGAGCAGCGTAGAGATTGTCAGGATGGGTAAATCCGCGTAGACCCCCATCACGAAAGAGGAGTCGCGCGCGAGTAGGCGAGCGTTGGCAGGAACGGGAGGCACAATCTGTTCCAGGGCGATAGTTGAGGTAAAGCCGAGTGCGGGCACCAGCAACCCCATCGCCAGACCGAAGCAACCGGCTATAAGCAGCATACTATCGGCCAGCCAGGAGGGATCGCTATACTGGGGGCCTGATAAATAGAGGTCAAGGTTCACCACCGCGATAGTCTCGCCCCGCCAGGCCATAATCCCTGCCATCCAGCCAGGCATGCCGGGCAAACGGGCCAGTCGATGAGGCGGTGGCAGCACCTCTGCCAGATCCTGGAAAGCGATCAGGCAGGCGCGTGTGCTCAGCTTGCACTCGATATATTCTGCGTGCGAAGGCAGTTCGGGAAGCGCGCGCGCGCGCTGGCGCGCATAGTTCCAGCACTCCTCATCATTCATCCGCTCAAGCTCCTGCATGGTCACACCAGGCAAGGACGCCTGTGCATCGACATTCTGCTGTTCTGAAGAGGAAGACATAGATTCCTGGCTAATTATACGACGTGAGATGGTTCTGGATCACAGACATCACCTCTTGTGTCCTGAACGGTTTGGTAATATATTCTTTGGCACCCACCAGACGCCCCTTGATCCGGTCGATCACGCCATCGCGGCTTGAGAGCATCACGATCACCGTATTCCCAAATTGCTGCTTGGCCTTCAAGTGGCGCGCAATCTCATAGCCATCCATCTTGGGCAGCCCGATATCGAGAATGACCAGATCTGGCACCGGGTGGCGCTTCTCACTTAAGGCGCGCAACGCTTCGATGCCATCGGCATAACTGACAGAGGCGATGCCCTCGCGTCTCAGGCTGGTTTCAATGATCTTACGCACCGTCAAGGAATCGTCAATGATCATCACCAGTTTATTCATACATTACCTGACTCCCTTTTCTCTCTGGCGCCATAAGCTGGCACCCTGTCAGCCACCTGTTGTATTCTATTCCCCGTGCGTATTGCAGGCGAGAAGATACATCTCCGGCACAGAAATGGAGATGCCAATCTATCACGGCGAGAGCAATCCCAATGTTTCGACACCCTGAACTACGACATTTCCCACCAGAAACAGATCATAGCACCCCCGGGCGGCTGCTCCCAATGGAAATTCCCAATTAATGGTACCATAGGGTGTGAAGAACTTCAAGGCATCTGCTACGAAATTGTCAAAAATAGCCGTAACAATGTTGATTTTTTGGCAACACTTTTTTGACTTTGTATGACAAAACGCCTTCGCCGTCGACTATACCTGAGATTACGCTTTTTGGCCAGAGGTAGATGTACTGAGCGGAAGAGTGAAGGTAAAAGTACTACCCTGACCGAGTTCGCTGGCGGCTGAGATATGACCGCCGTGAGCCTCGATGACATGGCGTACAATCGCCAAACCCAGCCCGCTGCCACCTCCACCGGGGCCGATAAAGTTTCCACGCGCGCGCGACTGGCTGACTTTGTAGAAACGCTCAAATACTCTGGGCAGGTCGGTGGGTGCGATACCCATACCGGTGTCCTGCACCCAGAAGCTCTGCACCGCTCCCTCTTGCTGGCGAGCGGTGCCAATGATCACGCTCCCGCCGGACGGAGTAAATTTGATGGCGTTGTGGACAAGATTGACCAGCACGCGGGCAATCTGTTTGCTATCAGCCGCGACTACGCTCTGCCCCTGCTCGATCTGCGTACGCAGGCTGACGCGGTGGCGCTGTGCCTGGGGCAACATGCGCGCCATGACCTCGCGCACCAGCAGTTCAGCCTGCACCGGCTCGATATTCATGGTAATCCGGCCAGCCTCGATGCGCGACAGTTCTAATAGTTCGGCCACCAGGTCGCTAAGATACTGCACCTCGTTCTCAATCTTCTCCAGAAAACTCTGAGCCTTGTCGGGATCAGTCTCGATCACATCCTCCAGGGTCTCGGTGAGCAGGCGCACCGAGGCCAGCGGTGTGCGCAACTCATGCGAGATGTTGGCGACAAAATCGCGTCGCGCTCGCTCTAAACGCCGCAACTCGGCCAGATCTTCGATCACCACGGCAAAATAACGATATGCCGGCCCGCTGCTCTCCTCTCCTCTCGCCAATCGTTTGCCGCGCGCCATTTTGCGATGCTCCACCGGCGTGACCGAGACTTTCCAGGTGCCACCGCTACCATCCTGGTTGAATTCGCCGCACTGCGCGCGCCCGGACTGAATGCAGGTCACGATCAACTGCACAATCGCCGCGTCCGCCAGCAGTTGATCGAGCTGCCGACCCGCCAGGGGTACTGTTTGCCCCAAAAGAGACTGCATATGCTCATTAGCATGGACAATACGCAAATCGCTCCCAAGCACCAGCATTGGCGAGGGCAGAGCCTCTACCAGCTTCTGAAAAAAATGCTTATAACTGATGGCCGCGTCTGCGTTCATGAAACGCTTTCCCTTCTCTCTTCGCATAGCAGAAAAATGGTTGGCTCGATGTACACGAATCACCTCCCAGGCAATCCCTCTGCTGGCTTGTCAGCAGGATGCGCTGAGCAGGGAAAATTATAACATATTTTGATCGGGCCGCGCCGTACAATCTCTGGTTGAAGTCATGGAGAGAGCAGGTGAGGGTACGGTTCATATTTTTGCACCGCCCAGGCATGGAGAGTAACAGGAGCATGGTATTTCATCGCAAGAGCATCTCTGTCAAGCTCACCATTGCGGCGTGATGCAAAAAAATGAACCGCGTCCCGCAGACAAAAAAGCTTGCTTGCCGAGTAAAAGGCTGCTAAAATAGCGATTAAGAAGAAGAAACGTTGCCTCAACGGGAGAAAGAAATAGGAACCAGGGAATGATCTCACCATATTTACTCTTGATGAGACGACAGAGTTCTCTCAGATGAGAGCTTCAGGAGCAGGATATCCGCGAGAGCAAAAACGCGTTGCCAAAAATCTTTGTTGAGAAGGTGTAGCGTGAGTAAAGACGGCATTGATGCAAGTCTCGGTCTAAGCTTTAGTTTAGAGCTATTTAAGAGATACCAGAAGGATGGTGTGCTGCAGGCCGAACTCCCACGAATGCCTGGTCTGCAAGGACGATGCATGGCCTATTTGCAACTGGTCAATGGCCTGGTTGTCTCGGTCTACGTCGAGGATAAGCAGGGGCGGCGCTACTCCTCCGATAAAGAAACCCTCTGCCGCCTGGATACCGAAAAGGGGCCGTATGAGTGGAAGCTTATTTCTCCCTCAATAGCCTCTCAGCAAACCAACCCTGCCGGACAATTTCAGGGATCATCCCCCCATGCGCTGGCCGCATCCCTACAACGCACTTCCATACCCAGAGTGATCTCATCGCTCCCCTGGGAGCGCTTAAACGGCTGGTCACCCCAGCAAAGAGATGCGTTATACGTTGTATTGGCAACAATCGATGGAATGCATACGGTGGAAGAGATTACCCATATGGTGTATCTGCCTATCGCTCTGGTAGAAGAGCTGCTGCTTATTCTCCTTGAGTTAAACGTCATTGCTATTTACGCGCGCTAAATGAGAGGCATGAGATGAAAAACACGTTTTTTTCTGAAAAACCTGCGACTGGAAATCTTGCGACCGAACAATCCTGGTTGTCGGGCGAAATGCTCGAAGTCAAACCTGATCGGCAGGATCGCCTGCTTGGCTGGTGGTATAAACTGACCGCCATCCCTGAGCCGCCGCCGAGCGCCAGTTTCGTCAAACGCGAGGCTGCACGCCGTGTGCGTTTATTTAGCACCGTGGCCTTTTTTTTTATATTGGTCCTGGTCATTTTCATACCAGGGTGTCTATTGACCCCGAACCCCCTGGTTATTTATATGGATTTGACGTTGATCATCATCACCCTGTTTACCATCTTTCTCAACCGTCAGGGGAGACCTTTCATCGCGGGCACCATCCTGGTCATTATCTCTGAACTTGTTCTGGCAGCGGTGATCACCACAACTAACCCATTGGACGGTATTAATCTTCCACTCTATGATCTTTTCGTCGTGGTAGATCTCCTGGCCGTTTCGCTGATTCAACCGCAATCGATTTTTGTACTGGCTATTTGCAATTCCATTTTTATGGGCTTTGATCTCGCGTACCAGCCAAAAACGTCGGCTCTGGTAGCCTCCCTCGCCACACAGTTTGAACCGACGCTGATAGGCCCGGTTGGTTTGCAACTCATTACAGCTGGTATTGCTTACCTCTGGGTGCGCAACTTCACGCGGGCGATCAAGCGCGCCGATAAAGCCGAGATGATTGCAAACCTTGAGCATACCATTGCGAAAGAGCGCTCATCCTCCGAACTGGCGAAAAAACAGTTAGAGAAGAGTATCGATCAGCTGGTAAAGACCCACACCGAGGCAATGAACAGACAGATGGTCGCGAAAATTGTTTTTCCACCAGAGGCGAAAATTCTCTGGCCGCTGATCGGGGTTATCAACTCGCTCTGGGTACGTCTACAGCGTGCTCATCAAACAGAGTATGAGCTGTATCAATTGAAGCAGGCGGTTGCCATGTATGCGGAACTGCTGCATCAGGCGCAACTCACGCCGCAGCAGCCAATCCCGGTCTATCAGACAAAGACCGATCTCGATGCGCTCATGCTCGCGGTACGCAATTTGCAGGGCACGCTCCGCGCGCGTTAAAAACGACTCGTTACGGCCCACGAAAAAGCGCTCAGGTAGATGTTTCCTGAGCGCTTTTTGCTAGCTCCCTGACCAGGACTCGAACCTGGAACACATCGGTTAACAGCCGATTGCTCTACCATTGAGCTATCAGGGAAGATATCTCGATTGCACTGAGAATATATCATGGCCGCGTTCTTTGTGTCAACCCCTTTTTGGGACAAAATCGGGGCAATTTTAGAAACTCAACACGCTCAGTAGCCAGAGGGCGATGAGCAGAAAAAGGCCCAGGCTGATGACGGCGATCAGCGGGTCGAGCAGGGGCGCGCTGACCAGGCTACCTTGCAGGCGTAGACGCTGGAAAAGAGTGGGCAAAACCAGTCCGCAGAGCGCGGCGATCATCAGGGTTGAGCCGAGGCTCAGACCAATAGCGATGCCCAGCGGCCACGAACGGAAGAGCAACCAGGTCAGCACACCCACAACCAGGCTGGCCAGGATGCCACCGACTGCGCCCAGACGTAGCTCGCGGAAGATGCCGCGCCAGAAGTCCAGCCCGCGTGCCGAGCGTAACTGCCAGCCAGCCACGCCCAGCGCCTGCGAACTGACACTGCCACTGGTCAGCAGCAACATGGGCGTCAGACAGATCAAGCCGCTTAACGAGACGGATGAGCGCAGGCCGGACAGAAGGCTGCCGCTCTGCGCTGAAGCGGCACGGACGAGCAGGACGTGTCCAAAGACCTGATAGAGCACGAAGGCGAGCAGGAAACCTGCCACGACGTTGACTCCCAGCCAGGTGATACGGTTGAGCATAGCTTTGAACGAGAAATGCTCTTCCTCTTCCAATTCCTCGACGCTGGCCCCGGCAATCTCCGAGAAGTCCTCGGCCTGCTCTTCGTGGATCACGTCGATGACATCATCCACCGTTACCATACCAATCAAGCAATCATTTTTATCCACTACCGGCACGCCCAGCAGGTCATATTTGGCGATGATACGCGCGACCTCTTCCTGGTCGGTCTCGGCACGCACTTTGATGATATCCCCGTCCATCAGCGCTTGCAACTGTGTGCCAGGCTCAGCTACGACCAGCGAACGTAGCGAGACGATGCCGATCAGGTGGCGCTCGCTATCAATAATGTAGAGGTAGTAGATCATCTCCAGATGCTCAGAGTGCTGGCGCAGATAGGCCAGAGCCTCTTCGACGGTCAGCTCTTGCGCCAGGGCGAGCACTTCGGGAGTCATGATACCCCCGGCGGTCTGCGCGTCGTAGCGCAAGAGGTCGCGAATGGGCTGAGACTCACTGATAGGCATCAGGCTGAGCAGGCGTTCGGCCTCGTCTTCTGGTATATCGGCCAGAATGTCGGCGGCATCGTCTGGAGGCAGCATTTCCAGCAGATCAGAGGCGCGTTCGGGATCAAGTTCGCTGAGCATCTCAGATTGTAACGGGTACTCCATTTCGTTGAGGGTATCCGCCGCGGTCTCAGTATCCAGACTGCCCAGAAATGCTCCGGCGTCCTCAATGTCGAGCTGCTCCAGAATATCGGCGAGGTCAGCCGGGTGCAGTTCGGCCAGGCGGCTATGGCTGACATTCAACTGGACCTGGGGAATCAGGCCGCCGATGCCTACTGCCGCGTTACTCGTGCCGGAAGCGGCTCCGACAGCTGCTAACTGGCCCGTACCAGCCTTGACCACTTCCATTGGCTCAACATAGTTCCAGGTGATGATACGCCCATCCATGCGCAGGGGCAGGATCTTGCCCAGCCAATCTATCCCCAGACGGCGCAGCAGACCGCTCAGGCTGATATCTACTCCAACTAACCGCGCCGTATTCTTGATCTGGGCCAGCTTGAGATCGTTGACCTTGACCACGCGAAACCCCTGCGTATCCACAATCTGCTTGTCGAGAATATCACGCTTCAAGAGAATTTCATCATAAGATGGCGTATATGTATTTATCTGCGCCTGCGCAACGGTCAAAGATATTTTGCGCGCTGCTTCCAGATTATCGACATAGGACCAGGGAATGATCAGGTCATGCGTAGAGAGCGTGGAGCGCGAGACTACCAGCGCCGTGACCGTGGGAAACGTTTCATTGAGAGAGACACAGATATCTTTCAGGGTGCCCAGGCGACGACCATCCAGGTCACAAACGCTCTGACGCAGAAGGGTGCTCAAAAAGATCATAGTATCACCGCCTTTACTGCATAAAGTATGCATACAAGGCATATACACATACTGTGATGTGTTGCACACAAAAATTGTGCGAGATCATGCGCATATGCCGCCAGATCATCCACATACGTGTGGATACATGGAAAACGGCCCTCTTCTGTTCAAGTGTGTGCCAGACAACACAAAAACACGCTGTGCTCTGCTCCCTGTCAGAAAAAAACGGGAGCGCGCAGAACATGCATCTCTTACAGAAAGGGGACTGTTTGCAGCGGGTCTCCGGCGGAAACCCGACAGGACATGCTGGTAGGCGGAAAGGTTCTTACTCGACATCGACATCAAGGGGCGATGTACACTCATCGAGTAAGGTTGCGTGGGAGGGCGGCGTTTATGAGAAACGCCGGGATCAGGCGGATCACTGCACAGGTGCGATCATCCTGCAACGTGACTCGATGAGGAGCAGAATATTTCCCCAAAGTGGGCATGTACAAAGACATAACCTACTAGGACTGGGACCAGCGTCCATTCGTCCCTCACCTGCTTTCTTACATGTGACAAAACGAGTTTATCACACTCTTGTTTCTGCACTTCCGCCTAGATAAGCCTCAGTAGCTTTACAACCTAGACTTCCCTGCAATACACCGCACCCTTACGGGTGTATGCCCCTAGCCGGGGAAAAGACCGGATTGGTTCCGTATCCTGTCTCCTTAACCTTACTCTCTTGTGCATTTTCAGCTTCCATCGGTACCGAGAGCGAGTAGAATCCCGATGGTACATCCGTGATCCACTCTTTTGACGATTATTGCACGCCAATGAATTCTGGTTGCGCGGTCAGCCTGCTAAACGTGGTCGAGCTAAGCCACGATGCATTCCCATTGAATGCACAAGGTTGTTTCTCAAATCTGTACAGAGTATAGCACGGAGCGTGTAGTTTTGAGAAGGGGGTCAGCAGGATAGATAAGTTTTCTAGAGGCTGCCTCCGTCCTCGTCCTCTTCATCAAAGGCATTAGAAGACAGTTCTGGCTGTTCAATTAGCTCAGCGACAGGTAAAGTTTTAATAAAACTTTCAAGAGGCACAGTTTTCAGTTTATTTCTCAGGTATTCTTCAATCATTGTTTGTTCCATATCAGATTAAAGTAAGGCGGTGAAGTGAAAACCAGATCCACACTCTCTGCTGGTAATTCTGGTAATATTTTCTCACTATCACCAAGAGCGATAGTATTACGCATGGCTGAAAGTTTGTATTTGCCATTACGGGTATCTTTCGGTTTTGTAATGGTCGTGTCATCTCGCCCCAATAAGCGTGATTCTAACAGGTGAGGAGCGGTCGTTTTATTTTCCAGGATGAGCGAGGTATAGGCATCTATGACCACCTCGCCGATACGATCTCGTGTGGTTTTACGAAGCAATGGAACACGCCATACATGGTAGCGATCATCGACTTCTGGTAAACCGAACTCGATAGCATTTGCAAGTTCGGCGGCTTGAAGCCAGACAAAAGCAACCTGTTTGGCTGTGTTTACGTTCAAAACAGTGTACTTTCTTTGTTCAGCCACCGTAGGAGCGCCCTGCTTCTCTCTCCCGTTTTTCTCTAAAGCATTGGGTTCTTCCATAAATGGAAGGCTTCCATTTGAGAGAACATGCGAAGAAATGGACGCCTTTTTTCTCATGCTCATATCCTTGACCTCCATACAACCAGCTACATATTTGTTCCGACCCGGCGCCAGATAACATCTGCGCCGGGTCGATGGAAAAAAAGATGCTTACAGCGGTTCAACCTTGAGCAGCGCCTGCCCCTTCTGCACGACGTCGCCACTTTGGGAGGGCATGGCGACGACGCGTCCGGCGACCTCGGATGGGATCTCGTTGAAGACTTTCATGGCTTCGATGAGGGCGATGACCTGGCCGACAGCGACCATATCGCCGAGGTTGACGAAGGGCGGTGAGCTGGGCGAGGGCGCGGAATAGTAGACGCCGGTGAGGGGCGCGACTATGGGTTGGCTGCGGTCCTCGCGTGGAGCGTGAGGCAGCGCAGTCCTGCCAGGCACCAGCGGTTGAGAGGCGCTGACATGTTGCACGGGGGTCGAGACCAGTTGCATGTCGGGACGGCGCCGAATGATGATTTCGGTGCCCGCCTCGCGCAGTTCCAGCTCGCCGATGGTCGTGCCGTCGAGAGCCTCGATCAGCTTCTCGACGCGTTTGACCCAGGGCATATCACGTTCGTGTAGTTCCATGCTGCCCAACCTATTCTGCGTAGCGCTTGAAAATCAGACAGGTGTTGTGGCCGCCAAAGCCCATCGAGTTGGACATGGCAACGTTCACTGTAGCCTGACGAGCCTGATTGGGCACATAGTCCAGGTCGCACTCTGGATCGGGATGGTGCAGGTTGATGGTCGGCGGGATGATCCCGCTCTGGATGGCCATGATTGAGATGACTGCCTCAACCGCGCCCGCAGCACCCAGCGTGTGCCCGGTCATCGATTTGGTTGAGCTGATGGCCACTTTGCTGGCATATTCGCCAAAACAGGTTTTGATGGCCTGCGTCTCGGTACTATCGTTGAACTCGGTTGAGGTACCGTGCGCGTTGATATAGTCCACCTGGTCGGGGCGCAAGTTGGCCTTTTTCAAGGCGCGCTGCATCGCCCGCACAAGGCCCGTGCCACCAGGAGCAGGACTGGTGATATGGCTGGCATCGGCTGTGCAGCCATAGCCGACCAGCTCAGCCAGAATGGTCGCGCCACGAGCTCTGGCGTGATCGAGATCCTCCAGGATCAGCATGCCCGAACCCTCGCCCATGACAAAGCCGTTGCGCGTGGCGTCGAAGGGGCGGCTGGCGCCCTGGGGGTCGTCGTTGCGGCGGGAGAGAGCAGTCATATTGTCGAAGGCAGCCATTGAGATGGGGGTGATGCCCTTTTCCGAGCCGCCGGCGATCATGGCGGTGGCGTCGCCGCGCCGAATGGTCTCCCAGGCTTCGCCGATAGTGTTACCGCTGCTGGCGCAGGCCGAGACAGCCGCCCAGTTGGGCCCGCGCGCACCAGTCAGGATCGAGACAATGCCGGGGGCACCATCGACGATCATCATGCTGATGAAGAACGGGCTGATGCGGCTCGGACCCTTATCGTGAAGCAGACGGAACTGCTCGTGCAGCGTCACCAGGCCGCCGATACCACTGCCAATATACACGCCAATATCATCGGCATTCTCTTCCGTGATTTTCAGGCCGGACTGTTCCAGCGCCTGTTTGGTTGTGGCTATCGCCATCTGCTCATAGGGATCGTTGCGGCGTGCCTCCTTGCGGTCCATATAGA
Source organism: uncultured Ktedonobacteraceae bacterium (assembly GCA_964250225.1). Lineage (GTDB taxonomy): Bacteria > Chloroflexota > Ktedonobacteria > Ktedonobacterales > Ktedonobacteraceae > Paraktedonobacter. The sequence continues at coordinate 24,144 of CAXUEY010000016.1, forward strand.
GACCGGGATCAAAGTTCTTCACCTCGGCGCCGATATGGACGCGGAACTCGCTAGTGTCATAGGCCTCAACCAGGCTCACACCCGATTTGCCCTGTGTGAGGGCCTCCCAGTTGGTGGCCAGATCATTGCCCAGGGCCGTAATCAATCCCAACCCGGTCACAACTACGCGAGACATATATTCACCTCCCGTGGTGGGCGACCAGAATGTCTACCTGGCCGCGTGAAGGGTACTTAAAGAAGCTACCCACTGAAAAAATGGTTTTCATAATAAGGTACAGGGTACCCATTTTTAAATGCCTAATGACTCTGCTTCCTCCTGCAGGAAACGCGTATAGGTATCTCCGCTGATAAAACCTGGATGCTGCAGCAAACGCTGGTGGAATGGGATGGTTGTCGCCAGACCTTCGATCTGGAATTCAGCGAGCGCGCGCTGCATACGCGCAATCGCCAGTTCACGGGTGGCGTCCCACACGACCAGTTTGGCCAGCAGCGAATCGTAGTGCGGCGGAACTTCGTAGCCAGCGTAGAGATGGCTATCGACGCGCACCCCAGGACCACCAGGCGGCAGATACTGCTCGATAGTGCCCGTCTGGGGGCGGAAATTGGCGCTGGAATCTTCCGCGGTAATACGGCATTCGATGGCATGTCCACGAAACTCGATCTGGTCCTGCTGCAACTGGAGTGGCAGGCCCGCCGCGATGCGAATCTGCTCCTTCACCAGGTCCGTACTCGTCACCAGCTCGGTGACGGGATGTTCGACCTGGAGACGCGTGTTCATCTCCATGAAATAATAGTGATTCTTTTCATCGACCAGGAATTCGAGCGTGCCAGCGTTGCGATAGCCGACCTTGACCACGGCGTCGATGGCCTTCTGACCCATCTCGGCGCGCAGTTCGGGCGGCATCTGTGGGCTTGGCGACTCTTCCAACACCTTCTGATTACGACGCTGGCAGGAGCAGTTACGCTCGCCCAGGTGAATGCCGTGCCCAAAGTTATCGGCCAGCACCTGGATCTCGATATGCCGGGCTTTCGCCAGGTAGCGTTCGAGATAGATGCCATCATCGCGAAACGCCTCGCGGGCCTCGTTCTGAGCGAGCGTAAAAGAGCGATCAAAATCCTCCTCGCGCTCAACCAGGCGGATACCGCGTCCCCCGCCACCGGCGGCAGCCTTGAGCATCAAAGGGTAATCGAGATAGCTGGCGGCCTTGCGAGCCGCTTCCAGGGTACGCAAAACCGGTGTGCCGGGCAGCATGGGGACACCAAGCTCGGACATCGCTTTGCGCGCCGAGACCTTATCGCCCATAATACGCATCGCGGCAGCGGAAGGGCCAATAAAGGTAATATTGGCGTCGGCACAGATTTCGGCGAAACTGGTATTTTCCGAGAGGAACCCATAGCCGGGATGGATGGCGTCCGCGTTGGTGACCAGCGCGGCACTGATAATATTGGGAATGTTCAAATAGCTCTTGCCGCTTGCGCCAGGGCCGATGCAGATATGTTCATCGGCCTCACGCACAGGCAGCGAAGTGCGATCAGCTTCCGAGTGGGCGATGACGCTCAGGATACCCATTTCGCGACAGGCCCGGATGACCCGCAGTGCAATTTCACCGCGGTTCGCAATTAAGATCTTACGAAACATAGATAATAGCCTCATGCCGAATTCCCATTGAAGGGGGGAGCAGTCAGAGGCCATTATATCACACAGTGTAACCTTCAGACGTAAGTAATGGTAGAATTAACTACACGGAAGACGCTATTTTTTGCAGACCCGGTCAGGTACCCCACGGCTCTGCGCCGGGGGCTTGCAAACAGCCTCGCTTAGGCGCGGAACTGTTTGCAAGCCTGCCTGAGCAGACAGAAATCTCGTTCACACAGTCTGGATACAATCAGCCTGGTGCGAGCTACGATAGCGGCAGTGTTCAAGAACGTACCAGTGGGTGCGCGGCCAGCCTCCTGCTCTATAACTCTCTGGTTAAACAGGTGTATAGTCGGGGTTAAAGCCAGTGCCAGAGAGATGTACAGACCGCTATCTTTGTCGAGGCCACCATTACTTTGTGCGGAAAAGGGTGCCAGCCATCTCTGGCAACGAAGAACAGGCCGCACTTCTGTTCTTCCCCCGCAAGGGGAAAATCCGAAAAGGAGCCGCGCAGTTTCCTCCCCACGGATCAATCCGGGGGCATCCACTCGCGCGAACATTGGTGAACGCCAGGGCATGTCGTTCGCCAGCACAGGGAGCAGGGCGTGAGCACATTGCGCAGAGATACAGGAGAGGCGCATCTCGCGGCAGCTCAGGCGAAGGTGAATACAAAGGATTTTTCGACGTTATACCAGGAGAACCTGAACCTGATCTACCGCTTTGTATATAGCAAAATAGGCAATCGCGAAGAAGCTGAAGACCTGACCTCACAGATCTTCATGAAGGCAGTGCGTGGCATTAATACCGAACGCGGCCCTTTAAGTGTGCAAAAATGGCTCTTCCAGGTAGCCCGCACGACGATTGCCGATTATTGGCGCGCGCACTATCGGATTGCCACCAGTTCGCTGGAGGCCATGCTGGAAGTTGGCTGGGAAGGGCCAGCCGAGAGTGAGCAGGCCATCATTAACACTGGCTCTATAGAACGTGTCCAATGCTTATTGCAGGCTTTGCCAGAACATCATCGTGAGGTGCTGACCTGCCGCTTCCTGCTCAACCTCTCGATCCGTGAAACGGCGATGCGGATGGGGCTGTCGGAAGCGAATGTCAAAGTATTACAATTTCGCGCCTTGAAACGCGCAGCCGAGCTCGAAGAGTTTGTCTGCGAAACGATGTAGGAGATTTGAACACCATGCCAGGCGAAGACCAGGAACGTTTTGAAGACTATCTGGATCTGGAACGTTTCATTGCGGAACTCCAGGCCGGCCATGTCGCCCACCCACCCCAGGATCTGACTCCTGCGCAGGCACGCATCTACCGGATGGCCACGCAGTTCCATGCAGCCACACCGGGGGTTGGTGAACCGGACCCCGAATTTGCCGAACAACTGCACATGCGGCTGGAAGAGGAGCTTGATGCCCAACAGGATACTCTCAAGTTGCGCCAGGTGCGCGTTCAGGCGGGCAAGTCTGCTTCCAAAAAGCGTATCTCGCGACGTATGCTGCTGGCCGGCAGTGCCACAGCCGCCGCTTCTGTGACGGTAGGTGCAGTAGCGGAACATATGGTTGATCAGGCTCTGCACCCTGCTTCTCCTCCTTCTCATCCGGTCACACAAGTGACAAAGTGGTTTCCGGTAGCCAGAGTAGCCGAGTTGGGCGATCAGGCTATCAGATTTACCACGGAGAATCTGGTCGGGTATGTGCTGCGCTACGATGGCACCAATAATGCCGTAAGTACTCCAAACGCCAGCCCTACCTATCACACAGGTAATCCCGATGTCAGTGAGGCCACTGAGAGCACAAAGAACGCGCCACCCCAGAAAGGTCAGCTTATCGCGTTTTCGGCTGCCTGCACACACCGGGGCTGCATTGTGAATTGGGACGGCACAGACCGCAAATTTCACTGCCCTTGCCACGGAGGCGTCTTCGGGGAAAATGGCTGGACCGATCCACATATGTCGGCGATCTATCTCGTTCCTCTGGCCTCACTGGATGTCCGAATCAACAATGGTCAGATAGAGGTGAAGATGCCACTGACCTAAAAGCCTTGCTCCTCCGGCGAGCGGGTGAGGTCGCGCCAGGGAATGCGCGTGGCCGCGTGCAGGTCACGCAGGTGCATCACGTCGTTATACCGCTCCAGCGTCCAATTCGGCGATTCCTGCGCGGTGCTATACCAGTGCGTTAGTGAAGTATTATGCGTATCAAAGTACGCGGGCGGCAGATGGACAGTGCTCAGGCGCAGAAAGAAATGGAACGAGGCGTCGATTACCCCCCCGTGACAGACCACCACGACAGTTTTCCCCTCATGCTTCTGAGTGAGCCGATTGAGCGCAGAGCAGGCCCGCAACATAAACTGCACCCAACTCTCAGCTCCTGGAATAACCTGGAAGAACGGTTTCTGGTTGTGAGGCAGGTTTTTGAAACGCTCAATATATTCATCCACATTGATGGTCTCATCCTCTGGGAAACGCCACTCCTGCACCTCATCCTCGTAGAGAATCTTCAGGCCCAGCGCGGGTGCGATAATCTCGGCGGTCTGGCGAGCCCGTAGCATCGTGCTGGCGATCAGCACATCGGGTCGCAGCTCGCCACTCCCCGCCAGGCGGTCCCGCAAACGCTCGGCCTGCGCGATACCCAGGGCGGTCAGGTGTGGATCTTCCAGCGGGTTAGTGCTGGTGGTCGTGGCATCTCCGTGGCGAATGAGGTAGAGATGGGTCATGGCGTTACACTTCTCCTGACTGCATAATCAATGGTAGGGATAGCTCTATTATATGCTATTTGGCCGCCTGACCGCCTGGCTTCTCTGTGGTATACTATAAGCTAATCTCAACAAATGAAAGGAGATAGAGACACATGCGCATACTTATCACGGGGGGCGCGGGTTTCCTCGGCTCGCATTTATGTGAGCGCTTACTGGCCGAGGGGCATGACGTCATCTCTTTGGATAACTTGATTACGGGTTCAAACGAAAATATCCTGCATTTAAAAGAAAACGAACGTTTTTTTCAGGTCCAGCATGATATTTCTCGTCCCATCGTGATTGCCCAGAAGCTGGACGCGGTGCTGCACCTGGCATCCCCGGCCAGCCCCAATCCGGTCTCACCGTATGGCTACCCTCAGTTACCTATTCAGACGTTAAAAGTGGGGGCGCTGGGCACTCATAATGCTCTGGGCATCGCGCGCGCGCACCAGGCCCGTTTCCTGCTAGCCTCGACCTCTGAAGTGTACGGCGACCCACTGGTGCATCCGCAAAAAGAGACGTATGTGGGCAATGTCGATCCCATCGGGCCGCGTTCGATGTACGATGAGGCCAAGCGCTTTGCGGAGGCGATGGTCATGGCCTATCACCGTTCGCACGGCCTGGATACGCGTATTATGCGTATTTTTAACACCTATGGACCTCGTATGAAGCTCGACGATGGACGCGTTGTGCCGAACTTTATCTGTCAGGCCCTGGCAGGCCAACCACTGACTATCCACGGCGAGGGGACACAGACGCGCAGCTTCTGCTATATCGATGACCTGATCGAGGGGATCTACCGCCTGATCTGCTCGGAGAACATTCACCAGCCGGTCAACCTGGGCAATCCTGTAGAAACCACGATCCTGGAACTGGGGGAGGCGATTAACCGACTCAGCAATAACACAGCGGGCCTGCTACGCAAATCCGCTGACCGTGTGCTGACTGACCCCGAACGTCGCCGACCCGATATCACGCGCGCGCAAGAATGGCTGCACTGGGAGCCAAAGGTTGCGCTCGAAGTCGGCCTGGCTCGCACCATTGATGATTTCAGGACAAGATTGGCACACCACAATCTCTAACTCTCAGCAGATGCGGCGCTGTTTGTAGCGACCTTCTTGGAAACGGTTTCAACCGCTGTTTCCAAGAAGGTCGCTATGACCTCAGGGAACGTTCTCGTTCATAACCTCAGGGGAAACAGCTTCGTTATCCTTCGCAGGCGCATCAGGCACCACGTCTTCGTTCTCCTGAACAGCGTGCTTAGAAATTGACTCGTCGCTCTGCTCTGTCTCTCCATTTAGCTCGTCGTCTTGTACTGCCTCAGCAGGAACTGACCCATCGCTCTCCTCGTGCGGTGCTGCGGACTGTGATATCCCGTAGGTAGCGGCAAGCTCGCCGTGTGGCACTGGTTGGCCATAACGTGTGCGCATGACCAGGAAGGTGAGAGGGATAAGCACGATGAAGACGATCAGCGAGGTCCACTGCGCCTGCTTGAGTCCCCAATCGAGCGGACCGAGGGTCACGAAGATGTTGTCGCGCACGAAGAAGACCAGAAATTGGGTGATGCAGTAGCCAAAGAGATACGTAGCCATGAGCGCGCCAGGACGACGGTAGCGGCGCGCCAGGACGACCAGGACGACGAGCATGATGATGTTCAGGATCATCTCGTAACCGGCTGAGGGCTGCACCGGAACATGGCAGGTTGTAGTACCTGGTAAGCAGGCCCAGCTATTGAGATTGTCGTACACTGTGGCCCAGGGCAGCGTGGTGGGGTAGCCGATGATATCGCCGTTGATTAGATTGCCGATGCGCCCGAAGATCTGTCCACAGGCGGCAAAGAGCGCGGCGGCATCGAGCATGACCAGGGGATTGAGCCGTTCTCTGAGCGAGCGCCAGAAGAGAATCGGCACCACCGCAAAGATCGCGCCAAAGAAAGCCATCCCGCCCTCCCAGGTCGCCAGAATGTGCTGCGGCTGCAAGAGATAACCCGAAACAAAGTTTGGTTGCTGAATGACGAAGTAGAGGCGCCCACCCAGCAGGCCGGCGATGACGCACCACCAGAGCACACGGTAGACCTTCTCCTGGCTGATGCCCTTGCGCGCGGTATATGTACGAATAAATTGCAGGCCAAGTACGATACCCACGACATACATCAGGCCATACCAGCGCAGGGACAGCGGGCCGATGTTGAAGATAACCGGGTCTATATTGATGTGGATATACGGGCCAATACGCAGCCAGCCCCAATCAATCAGGGAGGCCAGCGTTATGGGGATGCTTCCCATCGTGTTTTTCTCCAATACTTGCGGTATACTCAAAGTGATCGTCATCAAGTCATGACCTGGCTTCCCCGCATTTAGAGGATTTGCACCGTAGTACATCAAAAAGGTCAAATGACTGTGCAATTAAGATACCAGATTACCTACACATCATAGTCTGCTTCATCATTCTATGCAAGTGCCTATGCTTTTTAGGGCATCTTCAGCTCTCAATAACGGCTGAAGCGGCCTGTAGAGCAACCAGACTCTATACATGGGCACATAACCAGGGGACGACCTGGTTGGCCGTCACAATCGCGACCGCTAGCATAGGCAGATAAAAAAACTCCAGCACAAGTGCGTGCCGCTTCACCTGCCCGGTGAGGTCTCGACGCTGACGAGAGAACGTCAGCCAGCCATCCAACGTAGCCAGCGCGAGCGAAATCATGAGCAGCAGGATGGTGATCGGCCAGTTCCAACTGAGCAGGGCCAGGTGCCAATCTATCTTCATCCAGGCCCCGCGCTGGAGCAGCGCCAACGCCAGTACGGGCAGGTAGCAGATAAGGAAGACGAGCAACAAGCGGCTATCCTGTGTTTTAATGCGTGGCGAGAGAAAGCCGCTCAACCTGACCAGCAGCGCGAACAGACCGAGGCCACCAAAAACGTAAGGATAGACCGGCGTGAGTGTGAAAGAGGGCGTATGCAGCAGCAACTGGGAACTGAGCGCAATGAAGCTCAGCAGGCACAATACAGCAACCAGCCCGTGCAGCAGAAGGCCAGAAAACAAGCGCGGACGAATTTCCCGCGCCCATGCCTCAGCGAACGCGGGCGCGTTAGAGCCAACTACTGTCTCCAGCGATTTTCCATCGCGCAGAGCCTGAGCTAAATGCTGCTCCAATTCCAGTTGCATATCCTGCTGGCGCTCTGGCGTCACACCACGCAGGGTCCAGTAGCTGCCACAGGCCTCAACGAGATCGGTGATCTGAAGTTGCGCGAGCTGGTCGAGTGTCTGCATCGCACATCTCTCCTTTCAAAATCTGCGTGACCGCCTGAGTGAAGGTTTCCCACTCGGCCTGCCACTGCTCCAATTGTTTGACTCCCGTCGGCAATAGACGATAATACTTGCGTTTGGGACCGTCAGTCGAAGGTATCCAGTATCCCTCAATGTAGCCATGCTGCTGCAAGCGACTCAGCAGGGGATAGATGCTACCCTCGCTGACCAGGTCGAGTCCCTGGCGCGCCAGTTGCTGGACCATCTCGTAGCCATAACAAGGCTGGCGGGCCAGCACCGCGAGCAGGCACATATCCAGCGTGCCTTTCAGCAACTGCGTCGAGCGCGTCTCCATCGGCACCTCATCTCTCCGACTCTCTTGCAATACAATCTACTGACACAAGTGTAGCACAGAGTATCATGTTTTGCAAGGGAGTGAGATATGCCTGGGGCAATCTTTATTGGTTGGCGTGATGGGGGAGGCCCAGCGCTTTTTGGAGGCTTTGTGAAGACCCCATAGCAGGTGCGCAACGGGCCAATCCAGGCCATGCCGGATGCGACCTGGCAACGATGCTCTGAGCCATCGTATACTGTTGGGATAGTGCAACGGCTCGGCGATTGTTGCCGACCTCGCGTCTTCTCAATGGTATAGGATGGATACGGATACATGCAGGCAACTGGCAGGCAGACCCGGTTTATCACGCTGCTCGGCTTTGGCGCAACAGTTCTCATCTGGGGTTCGTTTCCGGTGGCCGCTAAATTTGGGGTGGAACACGCGCCGCCGCTGTTGCTCTCCGCTGTGCGTTTTCTGCTGGCCTTCGTCGTTATGGTCGGCATCGCGGTCTCTCAGCGCAAAAGCCTGCGTTTGTCATGGCGCGAGCATGGCCAGGTGCTGGTGATCTCGACGTTGATGGTGGGCATTCCCGGTAGTATTTTCTTCGCCGCCGCGCCCTACGCGCCGGTTGGCGTGCTCACAATCATGTGGTCCACCACGCCGCTCTTTACAGCCCTGTTTACCGCGCGTGAGACCGGCGAGGTGCGCGGCTGGCGTTTGCTGGTCAGTCTGGGCATTGGCCTGCTGGGTGTGCTGATTGTGCTGCTGGGCCGCCTGCCCTTTCTGCCTGGCGCAACGCTCTTCGCGAGTAGCGAACCAGCCCTGGTCGGCGAGCTGGCGGTGCTGGCTTCGTCGGTGATCTATGGCCTGGGTATGCGCGCAGCCAAACGTCCGCAGATGCCTGTGCTGGTGCTCACCACCTGGCAAATCCTGTATAGCGGCCTCTTTATGCTGGCCATGAGCCAGATCTTTGAACGCGGCCAGACGCTGCCGCTTGACCCGACGACCCTCGGCGCGTTGCTCTACCTGGTGATTTTCTGTAGCTGCGCAACCTTCCTGCTGACTTTCTGGCTCATTCGGCGCCTCGGCGCGATCCGCACGGCCTATATCGACTTTCTTACTCCAGGGGTGACACTGATCCTCTCTTTCTTCCTGTTGAATGAAGATCTGTCTCTGGCCAAAGTCGCCGGGCTGGTTCTGGTGATTCTGGGAGTTGTATTAGTGATTAAAAAGGGGTAAGCCATGAAGAAGCGGCCGAAAAAATTAAGGTAGAAGATAAAATTAGTGAAT
>CAXUEY010000016.1:33398-59876 GCA_964250225.1 uncultured Ktedonobacteraceae bacterium
GAGATGATGCATCATCTCTTATGGCGCTTCTTCGTGAAAATTACTTCACACGCGCTTCAAGTGCGGTAAGTTGGTCCTTCAACTTATTATTCTCTTCACGCATCTTGTCAAGATCCTGGCGCAATTGCTTAAGCTGCTCGTTGGGTTTGTCGGCGCTGCGCAGGCTTTGCGCGGCCCTTTGCATAAAGCGCTGGGAGCTTCCTTCCACTTCGCGATTGCCAGCGCGCTCGATCACATCCGCGGCACGTGTCTCTCCCAGGGCTACCAGGGCGCGCGCCGCAGTGCCTCTGACGACGCGCCAGCTGTCATGCTCGACAACGTGGCAAAGAGCGGTGACGGCGCGCTGCCGGGCCTCTTCGCTGTAGAGATAGCGATTCTCTGCCACCATAAACATGCCCCTGACGGCGGCTGCGCGGAAGGTGGGACGGCGCTTCGTATTGCTCATGTTGGCGATGAGAATATCGATAGCGCGGTCCTCGCCGCTCGCGCCCAGACCCTGGAAGAGGCCGGTTTGCACGGCGTCGTTCCACGAAGGACGTTCAAGCAGTTTTTCCAGCAGGTCCAGGTTGTCGGGTGTGTGCGTTTTGCCCAAAGCAGCCGCCGCTGCCGCCTCTACGCGATAACTGACATCACCCTTTTCGAGCAAGGTCCGCAGGGCCTGAGCGGAACGCGCGGCCAGTTCAGGCTGCTGCGGCGCCTGGAAACCTCCCAGTGCCTCGGCCACGGCTACGCGTGCGCGTGAGAACTGGTTGGCATCGAGTTCTTGCAAGGCTTGCAGGAGACTGCTCTGGGCCTGCTCGTTGCCAATACTGCCCAGTGCTTTCGCGGCGGCTGCGCGCACGCCCCAGAAGGCGTCATTGAGCAGAGCGCTCTGCAACGCCTGCATATTCTCGTCGCCACCCAGCTCGCTGAGCGCCTCCACTGCCTCAATGCGTCCCAGGATATCGGGGTCGTGCGCCAGTTGATAGCGCATCATCTGCGCGGAACGCTCGAATTTGAGTGTTTTGAGTAGCCAACCATCGGGATCAAAGCGAACCATGAGGGGTTCACGCTCAAGAGGTAGGTAGAAGGTCGATTCGGGCTGGCCATCCACACCCACCTGCACACGCAGCGGGACCGTGCGCGTCTCGCTGGTATTCTCGTCCTTCGCCGCCTCGTCAGAGGTGGAGATGGTGAAGGCGAGATCGACGGGCGTGACAAAGCAGGGAGTGAGCTCGTTGATCTCCTGCGTTTGTTTGATACTGACCTTCGCCATTTTGTTCTCGCCATCCCAGGAATAGTTCACAGTGAAATCTGGATAACCGCCCTGGAAAACCCATTGCTGGAAGAACTGGCCCAGGCTGCGGCCCGTGACCTCCTCAAAGGTGCGCTCCAGGTCCGAGGTCACGACCTCGCGTTCGCGGTAGCGCTCCAGATAGGCTTTGAGGCCGCGTCGGAAGGTGGCGTCGCCAAGCTGGTGACGCAGCATATGCAGCACCCAGCCGCCCTTTTCGTAGAGATGTCTATCGAAAAGATCGAATGCATCGCTCGAATGAACGTGATAGACAATCGGGCGGCGATACTCGGCGTCTTCACTCATATAGCTCTTTTTGTTGTTGAGCATCGAGTATTTGAAGAAGTCGTTGCCCAGGTCATGCTCATTCCAGAGTTCCTGGAAATAGGTGGCGAAGCCTTCGTTGAGCCAGCCATTGGCCCAATCGCGGCAGGTCACAAGGTCACCGAACCACTGGTGTGCCAGCTCGTGCGCGACAACATCGACCAGATCCACATCCAGGGAGGCACGTTCGTCGAGCAAGAGATTAAAGCTGTGGGTCGTCGCGGAAGTATGCTCCATAGCTCCAGTATAGAGTTCTACGACTGTTTGATCGTAATTGTCGTAGGGGTACTCAACACCGGTATATTCCGAAAAGAAGCGCATCATCTCTGGCGTTTTGCCGAGATAATAATGCGCGTCGGCGGCGCGGTCGGGGCGTACATAGTAGTTGACCGGTTTGCTGTTATAGTTGGCTTTAATCACCGCGAAGTCGCCCACCACCAACGAAACCAGATAGGCCGCGTGGGGAATGTCATGCCGCCAGTGATGGGTTTTGGTTGCGCCGTTATCGACGACCTCCAGCAGATTGCCGTTGGAGATGGTGATAAACTGCGCGGGGACCGTGGCGAAAAGTTCGGTGGTGGCGCGCTCATTGGGAGCATCGTGGCAGGGAAACCAGAAGCTGGCGTAATGGGTCTGCGCCTGTGTCCAGGCCTGCACCGGACGCGTGGGATCTTCCTCGCCTGGCTTGTTAAAGTGTATCCCTGAGCGTGGCTTGCCGGAGTAAGCGATGACAACGGTCAACTCCTCGCCGTGCTTATAGGCGCGATCCAGTGTGACAACCAGCTTTCTCGCGCCGAGGCTATGGGTCAGTGCTGTGCCATCGGCCAGGGTGACACGTTCGATTTGCAGATCGACCACATCGAAGGTCAGTGTCTTCGCCTCTTCATAGAGAACAGTAAATGTAGTACTGACGGTGCCGCTGATGGTTTCACGTTCAAAGTCGAGCGCGATATCGAGGACGACGTGCTTCGCATCGGCGGGCCGGTCAGGGGCATAGTGAACCTGATCGTGGCTCATCTCAAATGAGCGCGCTTTGGGCTGCGGTGCCTGTGCGTTCAGGGCGTACAGGCTATAACCGTCATCCAGGTTTATAGAGTGTGCGCAATAATGGTTTGGCATGTGAAAAACCTCCTGGAGAAACTCTCTTTTTCCTTAAGTTAACTTAACTATACCTTCTCACCAGGCGTTTTGTACAGCCTTTCCAAAAAGGGGGAGGCATTTTGCGCTATGGACAAAGCGACAAATGGCGCAAGCACTGTTCTGTTCAAGCGATAGAGGGAGCGTACACAAAAAGCGTAGGGGTTGTTTTGAAAAACCCATCAAGAAGGTAGAACTTGCCTTCTTGATAGGTGATGCGCGTGTTATTCCGCTTGATATCGTGCGACCACATCGTCGATTGGGCCGGCCATGTAGAAATGGGCCTCGACGATGTGGTCGTGCTTACCGTCGAGGATCTCGCGGACGCCGCGAATGGTCTCTTTGAGCGGCACATACTTGCCCTCAACGCCGGTGAAGGGGAAGGCCACGGTCATAGGCTGCGTCAGGAAACGTTGCAGCTTGCGGGCACGGGCCACGGTCAGCTTATCCTCGTCGGCCAGCTCATCCAGGCCGAGGATGGCGATGATATCTTGCAGTTCGCGGTAGCGTTGCAGGGTACGCTGCACGTCGCGGGCGGTGCTATAGTGCTCAAGGCCCACTACTTGCGGATCGAGCAGACGGCTGGCGGAGGCCAGCGGCTCCACCGCTGGGAAGAGGGCCTGTTCAAAGAGCGAGCGTTCCAGAACGATGGTTGAGTCGAGATGGGCGAAGGTAGTCGCGGGCGCGGGATCGGTGTAATCGTCGGCGGGCACGAAGACGGCCTGCAACGAGGTGATCGAGCCGGTGCGTGTTGAGGCAATGCGCTCCTGCAAATCGCCCATCTCTTCGGCCAGGTTGGGCTGGTAGCCCACCGCCGAGGGCATGCGTCCCAGCAGGGCCGAAACCTCCGCGCCAGCCTGAGTGAAGCGAAAGATATTGTCGATAAAGAAGAGCACGTCGCGCCCCTCGGCATCGCGAAAGTACTCGGCCATCGTCAGGCCGGTCAGGGCCACGCGCAGACGCGCGCCGGGCGGTTCGTTCATCTGCCCAAAGACCATCGCCAGCCGATCAATGACGTTGCGCTCGATCATCTCTTCATAGAGGTCATTCCCTTCGCGGGTACGCTCGCCGACGCCCGCGAAGACGCTATAGCCGCCGTGGTTGACCGCGATATTGTTGATCAGCTCCTGAATGATGATGGTCTTACCGGTGCCCGCGCCGCCAAAGGCTCCGATCTTGCCGCCTTTCATAAAGGGACAGATCAGATCTATGACCTTCAGACCCGTCTCCAGCAGTTCGACGCCCTTGCGCTGATCCTCCAGGGATGGCGCTGGCCGATGGATCGGCAGGATGGGCGCGTCGGGGATCTCCTCTTTGTTGTCGATAGGCTGGCCCAGCACGTTGAAGATGCGCCCCAGGGTCAGCGGGCCAACGGGGATCGAGATGGGACGGCCCAGCCCCAGCACCTCATTGCCGCGCTGGATACCCTCTGTTGGTCCCATCGCCACGCAACGCACCCAGTTATTGCCCAGGTGTTGCTCGACCTCGAACGAGAGTTGCTCGCCGCTGCCTGGATGCGTCATACGCAACTCATCATAGATTTTTGGAAGCTGATCCGGGGGAAACTCAACATCGACGACCGCGCCCATAATCTGCACAATCGTGCCTTTTGCCTGTGTGTGTGTGATAGTTGTCATGGCTTGTTGCTCCTTCTATCTTCAGCAATGTTCTGTCGATACTGCTACTGTAGGAGCAAGCTATAGGTCTGACCTCACTCAAATAACGTATCCTCTACGCGCGCCAAAATGCGCATACCCGTAAAACGCTGCCAGGCAAAATAACGTAGGGCGGTTCGTCAGGCGTCGAGGAGTGCAAAGTGCAACTGGCGCAGGCGTGCAGGGTCGGCGACCGCCTCAATCTCGACGATCTTGCCATTGCTGATCGTGAAATTGAGGACGAGGAAGAGATGTCCACGTGGCGCCACAAGAGCTGCCACAGATCCATCCACGAGAACCGTTTGTATCCCCTGGGCGCGTCCTGAGAACTGCCTGGCCACTGCTGGCGCACGGCGAATCTCTCTTGCTATACCCTTAGGCGAAGTAGCGCCATCTATACGGAACATAACCTCCGGGTCGAGCAGCGTGAGCAGCGCCTCAAAGTTTCCGGCGCGCGAGGCGGCAAGGAAGGCATCGACCACTGTTCGCTGGCGTGCGAAATCGGCAGGCTTCGTCATTTCCGCTCCCTGCACGCGGCGGCGCGCGCGACTCGCGAGCTGCCTTGCTGCCGTCTCCGAACGCTCCACGATAGGCGCAATCTCGTCGAAAGGCACGGCGAAGATGTCGTGCAGAACGAAAGCAAGCCGCTCGGCGGGAGGGAGGGTATCGAGAACGACCAGCAGCGCAAGCCCGACCGAGTCGGCCAGCAGCGCTTCCTGCTCCGGGTCGATCCCCTCCTCGCGGCTCTCGATGGACTCAGGCACAGCCGCCTCCAGCGATTCCTCGCGCCGTGATTTTCGCGAACGCAGCATGTCGAGGCAAATGCGCGCGACCACTGTGGTCAGCCATCCACCCAGGTTCTCGACCCCGCTCGTATCGGAGCGGCTGAGGCGAAGCCACGACTCCTGCACGGCGTCCTGCGCCTCCGAGAGGTCGCCGAGCATCCGGTAGGCCACCGCTTGCAGGTGGGTTCGGTTGACCTCGAATTGTTCTGCTAACCATTTGTGTTCGTTCATCAGTTTTATTTCCCTCATCTAGCAGCTTCTGTGCAACCGCTTCTTATCTGGCTCAAGGATAGGTTAGTTACTGTCTATCTCCTCCATCAGCAATGCATTTCCTTGCGTATCATAATAAGCAAACGTCATGGTATTCGTATCCACCGTCCATTTTTCTACGCCGCTGTCCGCCAGTCCTTTGGACATTTCCAGGTAGCTTGTTTTCCCTCCAGGGTACCGAGATGATCATGTATATTGTTGAGTTGATCGAGTGTAAACATAGCATAATTATATCAGGACTGGGAGGCGGGAAGCTATACGTCGAGCTTCTTCTTTTTCTCGCCTTCCTTCTGTAAAATTCGGGATGACCCATGTTTACATCCTATGCCAGGTCACATTTCTGCGCGCCGTTTCGTCAGAAGAGTGACGCGCGAAAATACAACTGGAGTCTGGCTCACAAAGCCGACTGTGAGGAAAAGCGCGGGAAAAACACATAACACGTTGTTTTACCACAGATGAAAGGTAGTTATAACAATGGCTCATGAAAAAATTCTGATGGTGACGATATCAGTTACCGATATGGCGAAGGCCAAAGCGTTCTACGCGGAGCAATTGGGCTGGTCTGTCACCACAGACTACGGACAAGGCGATCAGCACTGGGTCACGCTTTCGCTCCCAGGAGGAGGTGCCACGCTGACGCTATCGACTATGCATGGGAAGCTGGAACCGGGCGCAATAACGCTCTATCTCTCGACGTCCGATATTGAAGCGACGTATGAGGATCTCAAAGCAAAGGGCGTCACGCTCAATGGCATAAAGGATGACCTGTATGGCCCAGGCTCTGGCGTCAAGTGGTTTAATCTTCATGATCCCGATGGCAACCGGTGGCTGATGGTTCAGTCTGAGAAAGGTCCGGGAGCCGTGTAAAAAGCGATCATTATTCCCATGATCGCTGTGACTAATCGCTTCAGCCATCAACGCTCCGCGCTCGTCAGGGAGTAGGTCAGAACTGATCAGACGACTGGAGACAGGCACATCGGCGCGAAGCTGGATCATTCAAGGCGTTGCGCTGATTGCCTTGCCACCTCTGCCTCTTACAACGAGGTAAATCGCACCTGAGAGGCAAAAGAGATGAAGTTTTGCCAATCCTTCTGTCTGTGTTATACTGATCCTTTGTACAGCCGGGAGCAGAGAGGCGAAGGCGCCAGAACAAAGGCGTTCCATACATCAGCATCCAGGCAGAGCCTGGTTGAAAGAGCCGACTAGCACTATTCTAACGATGTGAGAGGAAGTATACATCAGCATGGTTCAAGAATATATCGAAATTCGTGGCGCCCGCGAGAACAACCTCAAGGACGTCTCGCTGAGGCTGCCCAAACGCAAAATCACCATTTTTACCGGTGTATCTGGTTCGGGGAAGTCCTCAATGGTGTTTGACACCATCGCCAATGAAGCACAGCGGCTGTTATTTGAGAATTTTAGTATGTTTGTTCGTAATTTTCTGCCGCGCTACCCCCAACCAGATGCTGATGCGGTTGAGAACCTGAGCATGGCCGTGCTTGTTGACCAGAAGCGCCTGGGGGGCGGCTCGCAATCGACCGTGGGCACCGTCACCGACATCGCGCCCGTGCTGCGCATGCTCTTTTCGCGGCTCGGCAAGCCGTATGTAGGTTCTGCCAACGCCTTTTCCTTCAACGATCCACAGGGTATGTGTCTGGAATGCAATGGCCTGGGCCGTAAGATCGGCGTTCCCCTGGAAGCGTTGATTGATACCACAAAATCGCTGAATGAGGGAGCTATCATCGCCCCAGGACTGGCCGGCTGGGAAAGCGATCTGTACGTGAGTTCTGGCTTCTTCGACAACGACAAGAAGATCGCCGAGTATACGCCAGAGGAACTGGACCTGCTTCTTTACAGCGAACCGCGCAAACATACAGGTCTGGCGTATAACACCTATGAGGGTCTGGTCTACAAGTTCAACCGCAAGTTCGTTGCGCGGGACATCCAGACGCTCTCGCCTCGCATACGGCAAAAGGTCGAGCCTTTTTTGAAGCTCGGCCCCTGTCCACTCTGCAAGGGCGCCCGGCTCAACCAGGCAGCCCTAAGCTGTAAGATCAAGGGATACACTATTGCCGACATGACAGCGCTGGAGATTGACGAGCTTTTAGAGGTAGTCAAGGGTATCACCGAACCGGAGGCAGCGCCAATCGCGCGCGTGTTGACCGAACGTCTGCAACACCTGGTGGATATCGGCCTGGAGTATCTCAGCCTGGATCGAGCCACCAATACACTATCTGGAGGTGAATCGCAACGGGTCAAAATGGTCAAGCATCTCAACGGCAGCCTGGTGGATGTCATGTACATCTTTGACGAGCCAAGCATCGGACTTCACCCGCGCGATGTCCATCGTTTGAACGAACTGCTGGAGAAATTGCGCGACAAAGGGAACACGGTCATTGTCGTGGAGCACGATCCTGATGTGATTAAGAGAGCCGATTACATCGTCGATATGGGACCATATGCCGGGAACGAAGGAGGCAAGATTGTCTATGAAGGCGATTTCACCGGTCTACTCCAGGCCGATACACTGACCGGCAACCATTTGCTGCGTCAGAGGCCGCTGAAGGAGAGCTTTCGCCAGGCGACCGGGGCTCTGCCAATCGTCCACGCTACGGTGAATAATTTGCAGGATGTCAGTGTGAATATTCCCACTGGCGTGCTGACGGTCGTCACTGGCGTAGCTGGTTCAGGCAAAAGCTCGTTAATCAATGAAGCCTTTCTCAGTCAGCACCAGGAAGCAGTGGTGATTGATCAATCATCCCTGAGCACTTCCAGCCGCTCCAATCCTGCTACCTATACTGGCATCATGGATGACGTACGCAAAGCCTTCGCAGCAGTCAACAAAGTTGATGCCGGTCTGTTTAGTTTTAACTCCAAGGGCGCCTGCCCTAACTGTCAGGGACTTGGTGTCACCTACACTGACCTCGGCTTCCTT
The DNA here is from genome assembly GCA_964250225.1 of uncultured Ktedonobacteraceae bacterium. Classification (GTDB taxonomy): domain Bacteria; phylum Chloroflexota; class Ktedonobacteria; order Ktedonobacterales; family Ktedonobacteraceae; genus Paraktedonobacter. The sequence goes on from CAXUEY010000016.1 coordinate 41,778, forward strand.
GAAGGGGTCAAGCTCCCTTGCGAAGTGTGCGGTGGGAAACGCTTTAAGGACGAGGTATTGGCCTACACATTGAACGGGAAATCCATCGCTGATGTTCTGGGCATGACCATTCACCAGGGGCTGGAGTTTTTGAAGATGAAAGAAGTGCAGGCCAAACTCCAGGCTTTGAGCGATGTGGGGCTGGACTACCTGACCCTCGGCCAGCCCTTGAGCACCCTCTCGGGCGGAGAATGCCAGCGCATTAAACTGGCCAGCGAACTTCACAAACAGGGCAGTATCTATGTCATGGATGAGCCAACGACTGGTCTGCACCTGTCAGATATTGGTCGCCTGCTCACCATCATGAACCGGCTGGTAGATGGCGGAAACACCGTGATGGTGATTGAGCACCATCTCGATGTGATTCGCAACGCCGACTGGATCATTGATATGGGTCCAGAAGGCGGCAATAAAGGCGGCATGGTCATCTTCGAGGGGACACCGCGAGAACTCCTCGGCGTAAAGCATTCGCTAACGAGCCAGTATCTGGGATAGATGCTGGTCTTTGAAAAAGTCGAGGGCATTATAGTATCCGCCGTCTTTCAGGATAACGACACCCAGTTCAAAGAAAGGCTCTCCCCAGCCAGACCTCTCCTTCTGTACTGAACACTGAATATGCATATAATAATGCTATAATGGAAATGAAGCCCGGCAATAGAAAACACGCCTGTCATTTCAGTCAACGGTAGGAAGGATGCAGAATAGCTATGCGAAATCCCTTTACCTCTGTAGGCCAGGACACCTCTCAACCAACCAGCAGCTTGAAGTTGCTGGTTGGTCGCCACCCCTATGTGAGTGCATTGATCATTTTCGTGTACTTCCAGGTCTTTTTCTTACTGCTACACTTCTTTCTAGGGATAATTATCAAACCGCTGCATTTGCCTTTCTTGCAAAGTGCATTGATAGGCGAAGTGTTGCTAGCGCTGGTGGTGGTGGTACCCATTATCGTGCTCGGCTGGTGGGCGGAGACTGGCTTCACGCGCGGTATCAATGGCTGGGGCGTGGTACTGTGCATCATGCCGGTGGTGCTGGTGGTGCTGCCAGTGATGCTTGGTTTGCCGTTTGTTGTTGGTCGCGCCTCGGCTCCAATGCTGTTGACAGCGGCGGCGCTGGTGGTGCTGGTAGGTTTTGTCGAAGAAGGGCTGTGCCGTGGCCTCCTGTTACGCAGCCTGTTGCCGGGCGGAATCTGGGCCTCTGTGCTGATCTCCTCGCTGCTGTTTTCCGTGCTGCATCTGACGAATATCCTCTCAGGCCTACCGTGGCCATATGTAATGGGGCAACTACTGCTCGCCTTCGGATCGGGGGTGCTCTTCGCGGCGATCCGGTTGCGCACGCGTTCGATCTGGCCGAGCCTACTGATGCACGCGGCCCATGATTTTCCTGGTGTGCTATTGCTGGCGATTGATCCAAAGCTCGCGCTCTCCACACCGCTAAACCTGGCAATCATCGTCAATGGCATCTTCTGTGCGTTCTTCCTTCTGAATGCGATTGTGCTGCTGCATCCCGGTCAGGTGCGCCGGTTGCGTTTTGCGTATGAGCTGGCACCCACGCCCGTTGCACCGCGCCCTGGCAAGTCTGCGTATCAACAGCCACACGATCCGGGCTCTGAACCTGCACCCTATTCCCATCCTGGCTATGGACCCGAAGCGCATGCCTATCCGGGGTATCCATATCCGCGCCCAGACACAGAGCCACCACTCTATCCGCCTGCACCTTCAGAGTATATGGACCAGTCGCCACCCTATTCTAGTCCGACGGAGCAACCGCCATTTCAGCCATAGCCGTGCAGCAGATTTTTATGCGCTCAATTTGCGTTTCTAAACAGAGAACCCTGGATTCTTTCGCCGTTTAGCTGGTACGCTAGAGTTATGCAAAACCTATTAAGGAGGATCTATCCACAGTGAAAGAATTACTGCTGGCCGCCCTCAAAACGAAAAAGTTAGGGCGCGTGTGCAAGGTTGGGGCCTGGATTGTACTGGGTTTAGGGATAATTGAGGTAGCTTTGAACGTCATCTATGCGTGGCAGAGATATAATATGTATCTCGCACAACAGAGGTTAAATGGCAGTCAGTTTGGTGGATCAGGCAACCTATTTAACCCGTATTATGATTTTTTCTTCACAGGCCTGATTTCAACCATTGCGGGCGCTATCTTCCCCATCTTCATTTTTGTCGTGCTCTATGTTGCCGGCACGATTTTTAGCGCAATGGTCGCTTCGACAACACCTACGCGCGAGGAGACCGATGATATTGTGTATGAGTCACTGACAGTACCGACGAAGGGGCGTGAATAGACCACACAAGAATATGGTGCCTGTGATGAATTGGATCATCGCAGACGCGTTTTCATCTGGCCAAAAATCCCGCCAATCTATGGTATAATTGAGCCAGTCTATGAGTGGCTCATCCTGACAATTTACCCCAATGGAAAATGCACAGCTACCTGAATCTGCCAACGTTAGAGGAATATATTCTTGTAGACTCAAGATGCATCGAGATGGAACTTTATCGCAAAGAAGAGGGCAAATGGATCTATTCTATGGTCACTCCCGATGAACAGCTAGAACTAACCAGTCTTGGGCTGCATTTTTCTCTCGCTGACGCATATATCAATACTGATTTTGAAATTGAAGAATAAGGTATACAGTTAATTTACACTAATTTTTGTTCCAGCGCAATCCGCGTAGCTCCGCTGCGCGAGGAGACACCCATTTTCGCGTAAATCGAGCGTAAATGGGTGTTAATGGTGCGGGGACTGACAACCAGCATTTTAGCGATGCGCGCGTCGGCGTGCCCCTCAGCCAGCAGGCGCAGCACGTCCAGTTCGCGGGCTGTGAGGTTGTAGGGTGTATTGGATGGTTTTTCGCGTGGGTGGCTGGACGTTTCGCTGATGTGGACTTGCGCGACCGCGATGGCCATAACCTGGGGAAGCAGCAGGGCGCGTCCCTCGGCCCAGCATTCCGCGAAGGCGTCCTGACCGATGGCAGTTTTGAGCGCGGCGAGGTCGCGGCTATAGGTGGCCTGGTAGACGGGCGCGAGTGGTGTTTGCAAGGTTTCGCGCAACTCGTGGGCAGCACCGAGTAGAAGCGCGCCGTGTTCTGGCTGACCTGCCTGCACACAGAGCCAGGCCAGCGCCTCCAGGCCTGTGGTCAGAGCGATATGGTTGCCGATCTCCCAGGCGAGGTGCAAACTCTGCTTGAGATGTGCGCAGGCCAGGACGTGCTTGCCCTGAGCACGGGCGGCATCCCCTTGACCAACCAGCAGCATAATCAACAGCAGTTTGTCGCCGTTGCTCCTGGCGAGTTCTAAGCCCTGCCGGTAGTAGCTGGTGGCGCTGGACCAATTGCCCCAGCTCCGTTCCAGATCGCCCAGTCTGCACAGGGCCATGACCAGACCTTGCGTGTAGTTGATCTCGCGGGCGATGTGCAGCGCTTCTTTTAAGTGACGGGCCGCATCTGCATGCTGATCCTGGCGGAGCGCGAGCTGGCCCAGGCCGAGCAGCGCGGCGGCTCGTTCAGCGCGATCACCCAGGAGCGCGGCCAGAGCCAGAGCCTCTTCGAAGCAGGCGCGAGCCTTTGGATAGTCGCCCTGCACGCGCAGAGCCTCGCCCAGCCCATTCAGGCAGGTGAGCTGGCCCCATCGGTCGCTTAACACGCGGAAGAGTTGCAGACCTTTCGCGTAGAGATAGCGAGCCGAGCGCAGTTTGCCGCGCAGCCGCATTGTGCTGCCCAGGTTGACCAGCGTCTCAGCCTCGTTACGTCTGTCCCCGACTTCGCGCAGAAGCATCAGGCTGACAGAGTAGCGGGTTGAGGCCGCTTTAAAGTCGCCCTTGCCGCTGGCGATGTTGCCATAGATGCGGTGCAGGATGCCGCGACCCCACCGGTCGTTTGTGCTCTCGGTGGCCTGCAAACCCTCTTCGACCAGAGCGCGGGCCGCGGCGTAGTTGCCGGGATAGAGTTCGAGCTGAGCTAGCATGCCCAGGACGAGCGCGAGGGTGTGGCAATCATCCACCTGCCGGGCAATCTCCCGGCTCTCGCTCAGCCGCGTGCGCGCCATTTCCAGATCGCTGTGCATTCGCGCCAGCGCACCCGCCGCGTAGAGCACGCGGGCACGAAAGACGCTGGCCTCCTGCGCGCCCGGCATGGCTAAAACCTCCTCAAACCACTGACTGCCCGCGCTTTGCGCGTCGCGCAGCAAGAGATAGTCGCGCAACGCGCTGGCCAGGTGCAGGGCTCGCTGGGTCTCACCATGCTCGATGGACCAGCGCAGCGCGGCTCGCAGATTGGCTGACTCACGGTCCAGACGTTGCAGAGCTGCCTGCTGGCCCGCGCCCTGCAAGTGCAGCTCGACCTCTTCTGCCAGTTTGAGGTAGAAGCTGGCGTACAGATGGCGCGTCTCCTCGTCTTCGCGCTGGCTACTCAGGCGTTCCAGGGCGTATTCGCGGATGGTCTCCAGCAAGAGAAAGCGCGTCTCCGTGGGCGTCTCCTCAACCACGCGCACCAGGCTTTTGTCCACGAGCGAGGTTAGCAGGTAGAGGATATCCAACTGTTCTGCCATAGTGACGGCCTCGGCTGCCTCGAAGGTCCAGGAGCCGATGAAGACGCCCAGGCGTCGAAAAAAATGCTGTTCGGTCTCGTTGAGCAGATCGTAGCTCCAATCAAGCGTGTTACGTAGCGTCTGCTGACGTACTGGCAGGTCGCGCGCGCCACCGGTGAGCAGGTTCAGGCGGCTGCTTAGCCTGGCTAGAATCGCCGCTGGGGAGAGCAGTTTGCAGCGCGCCGCCGCCAGTTCGATGGCCAGCGGCAGACCGTCCAATTGCACGCAGATCTCAGCCACGATACGCCGATTCTCAGCGTCCAGCACAAAGGCCGGTTTGACTGCCCGCGCGCGTTCAATGAAGAGGCTCATGGCCGCCCTCTCGTCATCCGACTCTGGTTCGGCGAGTTCCGGCAGGGCCAGCGGCGGCACCACAATCTCACGTTCGCCATAGAGGTGTAGCATCTCGCGGCTGCTCGCCAGAATGGTGAGGTGGGGCGCGTCAGTGAGTAAATCGGTGACAAGGCTAGCAATTGGCAGCAAATGTTCCCAGTTATCCAGTAGCAGCAAACAACTTTTGGCGCGCAAATATGCATGCAAACGCTCTACCACAGCCTGGCCGCCGGTCTCCTCAATGCCCACCGCCTGGGCGATAGCCAGCAAGACCTGTCCCGGCTCGCGCAACGGGGCCAGCGAGACAAAGAACACCCCATCGGCAAAAAATGCCTGGAGTTCCCTGGCTACCTCCAGGCTCAGGCGTGTCTTGCCCACGCCACCCGGCCCGGTCAGCGTCACCAGGCGCGTCTCCGGCTGGCACAAGAGATCCACAAGCGCGGCAATTTCACGCGCGCGCCCGATAGTGCTGGTCAGCAGGGCAGGGAGATTTGTGAGAATGGATGGTGATGCTGGGGGTGGAATGGTGTCCATAGGTTATTTTCACAAAACGCCAGATTATGCTTCTACCTGAAAACTTTCATCGAAACTGGTTTTCTCATACACTTCCAAAACCGATAATGGCATATGCAGACTGGCCAATTCGAGTGTGCTGTCGTGGACAAAATCGCGAATCGTCCAGTAATCTTGTTCTCGCCGATAAAGCTGAATGTGCATGACTTGCGTATCAATCAGAAGCACCTCCTGAATAGACGGGACATTGCGGTATAACTCGACCTTCCTACCTTATGTAAATGCGACCATTGATAAGCTCATAGCTATGTTCAGGATCGTTCTCCGTAAAGACGAAAAATTCCTCAAGGCTGACTTTCTTGTGTGGCCCGTTGTGCTGAACTGCCATTGGCTCTAGCCTCCCTGTTCTACAAATCGGCTTGAAATGTCTGCCATACGCTGGTCGTATTATACCATAGCACTGATTTTTTGTGAGGAGTTGCCTCCTTATACTATTACCTGACGATCCTGCCAGGGCCTCAGAGTTATAAAGAATAGCTGTTTTACCCCCAAAAAAGAGCAGAACTGATTGGACTCGCAATTCACATAATCCCCAGTAACCCCTGCAAATCAACAACTCCCACGACGAGGAAGATCAGGCCAATCAGCAGGTAAGCGGCGCGGGCAGGCGCGGGTCCGAAGCGCAGGATGAGGCGCGAATTGCTTGCGCCCAGAGCGGCGGCGAACCATGAGCGAAAGAACAGTCCACAGGCGAGGAAGAGCAGGCCCACGACGAGGATGAAACCAACCTGAAACCAGTTCTGAGCCGGCGTGTTGATGTTGGACAGGACGAGCAGCGTCACCAGTACACTTGCCACAAGCAGTTGCGTCACAATTCGCAGTACACGCGAAGAAGTTTGCGTCGTATTCATGATCTCGTTTCCTGGATACTGTGCATTTTTTGTTGCTCAAAGCGGTTGTGTCTCTACGGATGATACACTGGTTCGCGCGCTAAAAGCAATGCCTGGACTAATCCCCTCGCGTTCAATTTCCAGTGGTATGATGAGCGCTCAACTGTGGCCGGGCTTACGCATTTTGGGATTGGTATGTTATCTTATAGAGTAGGCATATAGACAATGTTGTCTCTTGATAACCCGGAGAAGGATGGTGGCCACATGGTTCACAACACATCGACCCGTTCCAGGCGCGTGCCTGGCCAGACTGTTTATGAGCAATATCTGCGCACAGAGGAACTGCTCTCTCTGCAAAAACCCGAAGAGCAGCTGGTACATCACGATGAACTGCAATTTCAGGTCGTCCACCAGGTCTTTGAACTGTGGTGGAAAGAGGCCTATTTTGAACTCAAGACTATTCGCGCGTTATTACAGGAATTCAAGGTTCCGCAAGTACTGCGCCTGATGCAGCGCGTCGTGGCGATTCAGCATCTGATGCTGGCCAATCTGCGCATGCTGGAAACGATGTCGCCCTGGGACTTTCACGGCTTCCGTCTGGTGCTGGCCGATGGCGCGGGAACCGATTCGCCCGGTTTTCACAATCTCATGAACATCTCCCCACTGCTGTGGGACGACTTCAAGGCGCTGCTGGAGCACGAGCAGGTCACGCTGACCGATGTCTACATCCAGGCCGGGCGCCATCCTCTGCTCATGGCCCTCGCCGAAGCCTTCACCGACTACGACGAGGTCTTCCAGATCTTTCGCGCCCACCATCTCAAGCTGGCTCAGCGCATGATCGGGCCTGGCGCTATCGGCACCGGCGGCACACCCATGAATATACTGGCCCGCACGCTGCAAGATGTCTTCTACCCCGAACTGTGGGAAGTGCGCAATCAATTGACACAGATAGCTGACGCTCAAGGCAAGCTGTAAATTGAACTTTCCTCGTGGTAATAGCGGGCCGAGGTACGAAATGCCCTCAGTGTTCTCAGGACTCACTGAGGGCATTTATTGCATCATCAACCATGCTATACTAAGAATATAGAGCATATGAATCAATCTGTGCAAATATTTCTAGCTCAATATAAGTGTTCAGACTTAACCTCGCCACGATTATTCATTTTAGCGAGGCGATCCGCCTGATTCCCAAGTCTAGCGCTCATACAATATCAGGCACACCCATCAAGCTTACGAGCCTGATGGGTGTGCCTGAGAAATTCATTAAATCCGCTAAAATACTACCCATATGTAAATGAACCAGTAGAACCGTTTATTCACAAAGCTGAGGCGATCTCAACGGATTGCATATCAGACTCCCATCTTCTGCATAAAGCTCGCTACTGCGCGAATTCCCGTGTAGAACTGCGAGAGCGAGTATTTTTCGTTGGGCGCGTGCAGGTTGTCATCGGGCAAACCGAAGCCCATCAGCACAACAGGCGCTTGTAGCAGCTCGTAGAACAGGGCCGCGACGGGAATAGAGCCACCCTCGCGGATCAGTACCGGCTCTTTGCCATAGGCGTCTTTGAGGGCCGCGATAGCCGCTTGCATGGGCGGCGTGTGCGGCTCGACCAGCACAGCATCGCCGCTATGCAGGTTGCGCACGGTCACCCGGACATCCGCCGGGGCCAGTTCTTTGACGCGCTTCTCGAACAGCGGGAAAACGTCGCTGGCTTTCAGGCCGGGCGGTAGGCGCAGGCTGATTTTGGCCTTGCACATGGCGGGAATGACGGTCTTGGCACCCTCACCGACAAAGCCGCCGCTGATGCCGTGGATCTCCAGGGTTGGACGCGCGCCCAAGCGTTCCAGCACGGGATATTCCTGCTCGCCGCTAAACATGCTAACGCCCATCTCCTCTTTGAGCATCTGCTCAATGTTCATGGGGTTAGACTCCCAGAAGATGCGTTCGTCCTCGGTGGGTGGGGGCATCTTGTCGTAGAGGCCGGGGATGTGAATATGCCCTTCGGCGTCCTTCAGGCCCGCGATAATCAGGGCCAGGGCATGCAGGGGATTGGGCGCCACACCGCCAAACTCGCCAGAGTGCAGGTCGCGTTTGGCTCCGTGGACCTCCACCTCGGTGTAGGTGATCCCACGCAAACTATAGACCAGGGCGGGAATCTCCTTCGAGGGCATACCGGTATCACAAATAAAGGCGGCGTCACAGGCCAGCCGTTCGGGATAGGTGCGCACATAGTGCTCGATAGACTCGCCGCCAGCCTCTTCTTCGCCCTCAATCAGCACGCGAATATTCACTGGCAGCGCGCCGTTCACACGCATCAACGCTTCGAGCGCTTTCAGGACCAGCATGGTCTGGCCCTTGTCGTCGCAAGCTCCGCGGCAGTAGAGGTTGTCGCCGCGCACAGTCGGCTCGAAAGGCGGCGATTCCCAGAGGTCCACGGGATCGACCGGCTGAACGTCGTAGTGTCCATAGACCAGCACCGTGGGCTTGCCCGGTGCCTTGAGCCATTCTCCATAGACGAGAGGATGCCCTTGCGTCTCGATCAATTGGACCTGGCCAAAGCCAATTTCGCGCAATTGTGCCGCCGCGTATTCAGCCGCCCGGCGGATATCGCCCGCGTGCTCCGGCAGCGTGCTGATGCTGGGAATGCGCAGCCAGCCTTTGAGATCTTCGAGGAAACGCCCCTCGTTCTGGCTGATATAGGTTTCCAGTTGCGTCATACCACCATTCCTTTCCTGATTAACAACATACACCTGTATCCTAGCAGGCCAGCGGATAGGTTGTCCAATTTCGGCCTCAAAAAAACTCGTCCCAAAAGCCCCTTGCAGTGCTGCGAATGATGGTGTAAAATAGGGCAGGTTTCGCACTCAAAGAACCAGAGTGCTAATAAGGGGATGCGGTTCCTCTCCCGTTGGAGAGCAAAAAAGAACGATTTGGGAGAATTGGTGTAATGACAACTGTTAGCGTAAAGATTAAGCCGCTGGGCGACCGCGTGGTGGTCAAGGCCCTGTCCGGCGAGACGCAGACCAAGAGCGGCATTTTCCTGCCCGATACCGCCAAAGAGAAGCCCCAGGAGGGCGAAGTGCTGGCTGTGGGACCTGGCAAAGTCATGGATAACGGCAAACGGGTCACGTCCGAGATCCAGGTGGGTCAGCGCGTGCTCTTCGCCAAATATGCTGGGACCGAAATCAAGCAGGACGGTCAGGAATATTTGATTCTGCGCGAAAGCGATATCATGGGCATTGTTGAATAAATGACCCATGCATAGTGCAAGGGTCTTGCGGGACTCTTGAGGGTTGAAACTGGGTTGTAAAGAAATAGGAGTACGTTTCGTGGCTAAGAGACTACAATTTGACGAACAGGCGCGCCAGTCTTTGAAAAAAGGCATGGATACACTGGCGGGCGCTGTAAAAGTGACGCTCGGCCCCAAAGGGCGCAACGTGGTGCTGGACAAGAAGTTCGGTGCCCCGACGATTACCAACGATGGCGTGACTATTGCACGCGATATCGACCTGCCCGATCCCTTTGAAAACATGGGCGCGCAGCTGCTTAAAGAGGTCGCGACCAAGACCAACGATGTCGCAGGCGACGGCACGACCACCGCGACAGTGCTGGCGCAGGCGATCATCACCGAGGGACTGAAGAACCTGGCAGCCGGAGCAAACCCCATGATTCTGCGCCGAGGTCTGGAGAAGGGCGTCGAGGCGGTTATCGCCGACATCAAGAGCCAGAGCAAGCAGATCGAGACCACCGAAGAGATTGCCCAGGTTGCTTCAATCTCCGCCGCCGACGCCGAAATCGGCGCGATGATCGCCGAGGTCATGGAGAAGGTCGGCAAAGACGGCGTGATTACGGTCGAAGAGGGCCGCGGCCTGGCGATGGAGCGCGAATATACCGAGGGCATGCAGTTTGATCGCGGCTACATCTCACCCTACATGGCGACCAATATGGAACGCATGGAGGCCGACCTGGACAGCCCCTTCATTCTGATTACCGATAAGAAGATCAGCGCGATTGCCGATATTCTACCGGTTCTAGAGAAGGTCATGCAGACCGGGCGCAAAGAACTGGTCATCATCGCTGAGGATGTCGATGGTGAGGCGCTTGCTACCCTGGTCGTCAACAAGATGCGCGGAACCTTTAGCGTGCTGGGCGTCAAAGCACCCGGCTTCGGCGACCGCCGCGAGGCCATGCTGGAAGATATCGCCATCCTGACTGGCGGCAAGGTTATCACCGAGAAGGCTGGTCTGAAGCTGGAGAACGCCAGCCTGCAAGATCTTGGCCGCGCCCGCACGGTAACCGCGAACAAAGACAACACCACGATTGTCGAGGGCGGCGGCTCGTCCGAGGCGATTCAGGGGCGTGTCAGGCAGATTCGCGCCCAGATCGGCGAAACCACCAGCGACTACGACCGCGAGAAGCTCCAGGAGCGCCTGGCCAAGCTGGCCGGGGGTGTGGGAGTCATCAAAGTTGGTGCCGCCACCGAGGTTGAACTGAAAGAGAAGAAGCACCGCGTCGAGGACGCGCTCTCCGCGACACGTGCCGCGATTGAAGAGGGCATCATCCCCGGCGGTGGCTCCGCGCTCGTGGCTGCCATCCCCAGCCTGGCCAAAGTCCAGGTGCGCGCCGGTGACGAGCAGACCGGCCTGAACATCCTGCGCCGCGCTCTGGAGGAGCCGCTGCGCCAGATCGCCATCAACGCCGGCAAAGATGGCGCGGTTGTCACCAACCACATCGTATCCGCGCCGCGTGGCGAGGGCTTCGACGCGCTGAAGGGCGAATATGTCGATATGCTCAAAGCGGGCATCATCGACCCCGTGAAGGTCACGCGCTCCGCGCTGCAAAACGCGGCCAGCATCGCCAGCATGTTCCTGACCACCGACGCACTCATCACCGACGCCCCCGAAGAAGAGGCGCCAGCAGGCATGCCCGCCGGTATGGGTGGCATGGGCGGTATGGGCATGGGCGGCATGATGTAGGGTCTGTTCCATAAAAAGGGAGCGTTCACGGTGTCACGCCGCGAACGCTCCCTTTTTGCGTGGGAAAATGTCGCTGGTCTGTGCATTTGGATGGATCAGTACAATGAAGAGTAGGATGCTATCGACCGTACCCTTGATTTCTAACGCCTGTCCATCCAGGCATGCTCATGTTCCCAGGCGTGACAGTCGGGCCGCAAGTCCCGGCTGTGGCGCGTCGCCCACAGCCCCTATCAACTCATCGATAGCATCCCTCTCTTATAAATGTGGATATGATATGATTGAAAGAGGTAGCGGATGCCGCTCAAGGTTAAAAAGCTGAAAGCAGCACTGGCTAAAGCGGGATTCAGCCTGCGTCCAGGCAAAGGGAGTCACACTTTCTGGACGCATCCCGCTATACTAGAAGAGACGATAACAGTTTCAGGTAAAGATGGGGAAGATGCGAAGTTCTATCAAGTCAAAGATGTGCGAAACGCGCCGAAATTGTTAGGGAGAACTTTATGAAAGTAAACACTCAGCACTATTCCATGAACATCCAATGGAGTGAAGAGGGCCAAGTGTATATTGTGACCGTCCCTGAGCTTCCTGGCTGTAAAACGCATGGGGAGACCTATGAGGAGGCATTGAAAAATGCGCAGGAAGTGATTGAATTGTGGATTGAGGATGCTCAAGCTCACGGTGAAACGATCCCACCACCCAGAGTAGCAGCCTGAAAGAAATGAGATTGCCCACGTGTCAGAATTAAACGCGGCCAGCCGCTGGCTGAGCACATGCCAGAACTGGATGTCGCAATGCCACGCAGTCGTTTCCTGCGCTGGCGCACCCTGTTCGACGCACCCCCACCACTTCTCTAACTTGTATTCCCCCCTGGCGTGGTGTTGCAATTGGGCATCCTTGTGATTGTCACCGGGATACTCTTACGAGGCCTGGCTGGATTTCTCTGGGTATTCAACCTGATTGCCTCCAGAACTGAACTGTTCTACAAGCTCAATCTCCTGGTCTATACACCCACCTGTCTGCTACTCTTTGTCGCAGCGCTCTTTGCAGCATTTTCCTGAGTTATTCTTTGGCCACAATCAACTGCGCTGAGAGCGTGCGGCCCTGACAGATGAATGAGAAAAGTTTCTCGTAGTTCAAGAACATGGTGGGCGTAGACCAGATCACATGAAGTCTGCTGGTGCTTTCATATGGTACATTCTGATATGCCTGTGAAACACATCAGAGAAAAACAACGTAATAGAACGTATAGAGGGTAGGGCCCTGCGTGCAACCCTGACACAGCATTTCGCATACCCCTGTATTAGCAGAGGGTGTAAATATTTTGAAATGCTGTTATACTCTTTTTAGATATTTTTTTCGACGACGTTCTTGTACCGTGTTTTTTTAAGTTTATTAACGAGGCCCGCGATGCCAACAACTATTTGTCCCACATGTGGGGAAGCCCTACCAAAGTCTGCCAGGTATTGTGACACATGTGGGAAAAACCTGAGTCGGGAGGAAATAACGTTGCGTTTGAAGCGACCTTCCGCCCGACTTTCGTCTGCTGTATGGAATACAGCGCACCGCTCATTCGTGGCTGAGAGAGAAACGTTGCAGTTGAAACCAGGCGACGTAGATCCGACCCTCAAACTGGCCCATAAGGAACTTGCCTGGGTAGAGGGTCAGGAAGGCACCGACGAGGCGACGGAAGAGGATCTGGAGGATGGCGAGCGGCGCGGTACCTGGCAGAAAGTTGTGACGGGCACACCGCGTGCTCTGCCAGCAGATGAGTTAGAGCGCAAACCAGCCCGACGCCCTGCCTTTCCACCTTTGCCAGTGTTGTCGCGTTCCAGGCGCTGGATTGGCCTGATGATAGTAATTGTCCTGCTCTTGAGTGGCGTATTCGAGTTAGTGAGGAGCTTTGGACACGGGGCTACGCCTCCGGTGGTGCAGCAACCGACGTTGCAGGTTGCCCCAGCCACAGTTGCCCTGGGAGGCATTATCACCGTGCGTGGCAGCCACTTTGGACCTGATAGCACCCTCACCTTGAGCCGTGACCAGCAGATCTCGCTGCTCGATACAGGGAACGCGAGTGACATTCAGGTCGACACGCGTGGTATCTTTAGCGATACGGTGATCGTCGATCCTAAGTGGCTTCCGGGCAAACATACGCTCTATGCTACAGATACACCCACGCATCAGCGAGCCGCGTTCTCAATAACGGTCACAGGGCAGAGTGCGCTGCAAGGGCCTCCGCATCTGTTACTCTCAGCCAGCAGTCTGGACTTTGGCACCGGGGACGAGGCCAGCAATGACAGCAAACTTCTCGCTCTCTCCAATGGAGGCGGTGGTCAACTCATCTGGCAGGCCAGCAGCGGGCAATCCTGGCTTCAGATTAGCCCCACAAGCGGCGCTATTCCCAGCGGAGACCATACATCTCTGACTGTGGCACTTGACCGTGCAACCCTCAAGCCTGGCATCTATACCACAAATATTGTTTTTGCCTCGAATACCGAACAGGTGACACTACCGGTCAGCATGAGCGTTATTCCGCTTCAGCCGCAACACCAGGCCGTGCTGCAACTCTCACCAGCGTTGTTGACCTTCAACGCCGCAGCTAGAGGACCTGATCCACAGAGCCAGACGTTTACGGTCAGCAATCCAGGCGTTCAGCCGCTCAACTGGGGAGTCAGTGTGACGTTCCAGAATAATCGCGGCAACTGGTTGCGGATAAGTTCGCAGGGGGGGAGCATCGCTCCAGGCAGCCAGCAGCAAATTCTGGTCAGTGCCAGTATTCGGGGACTTGCACCTGGCGTTTACAAAGGCGCGCTGCTCTTCTCCAATCAAGGGCCAAAGCCCATCCAGGGAAGCCCCAAGAGTGTCTCTGTGAGTTTGAGCGTTGCCCCGCCGTGTACTCTGGCCTTCGCACCTGGCAGCCTCAGTTTTACAGGCATACATGGACAGGCTTCACCGGCGCCTCAGAGCTTGCAGATCAACGTTGCTCAGGGATGCGCAACGAGCCAGCAATGGAGCGCCAGTAGCTCGACAAATGGCGGGGGCAACTGGCTGGGTATGGGCCAGAGTAGCGGATCAACCCCAGCTCAACCTCAGGTGAATGTGAATACCAGCGGCCTCGCGCCAGGCACCTATACCGGCGCGTTAACGTTCGCGACCCGCGCGGGCCAGCAAATCGTTTCGGTCACGCTGAATGTAAACCCGGTGGCCTGTGTGATTAGCGCGCCAGGCTCGTTGACGCTCCAGGGCACAGCGGGGCAATCAACGCAGAGCACACAGAACGCGAATCTAAGCACGAGTGGCGATTGTTCGCATCCATTAAACTGGACCAGCGCGGTTTCTGTGAGCACACCGAGCGGGGGCACCTGGTTAAGTGCCACATCTTCCGGTTCGTTCACCCCACCTGCAAGCGCGAATGTGACGGTCCAGGCGAACCTGACAGGCCTGAGCGCGGGCACCTATAACGGCTCTGTGAGTATCAGCGCTGTCGATGGTGCCACCAACCAATCAGCAGGCACGGTCCAGATCCCCATTACCTTGACAGTACAGCCTCAATGTACCGCGCAGGCCGTGTCTCCCTCCACGCTGCCCTTCAACGCCAGCGTGGGCAGCAATCCGTCGCCAAACACCGCGACCTTCACGATCAGCGTGAGTGGCAACTGTGCTGGCAATGTCACTATCACACCTTCTGTAGACACAAACGACAGTAACTGGTTGGCAGTGAGCGGACCGGTCACACTGGCCAGCGGCAATACCGCGACCTTCACCGTGACCATCACCTCCGGTGCGCTAACAGCAGGCACCTATAACGGTACCATTACGCTCAGCTCTGGTGATGGCAATGGTACTATAGCTGGCAGCCCACAAACGGTGCATGTCACACTTACTGTACAATGATAGCATTTTTATCAATACACGTGGGAAGGTGTAAAATTTGTTGCAACAAATTTTACACCTTCCCACGTGTATTGATATTTTTGGGTGGGGACATGAGGAAGGGTTATAAAAGTGAGGGCTGCATGAGCAGCTTCACGCGTTCAAGGTGTGCCTGATCGTGCTCCCAATCCTCTTTGCCCTGCTCATTTGTTTGGATGGGTGTCTCTAAAAGCACCGTGACATGGGCCAGGCGGGGATCACAGAGCAGCGTGCGCAGTCCCTCTACGCCGATAATACCCTCGCCGATGCGCGCGTGGACATCGCGATGACTGCCCAAATCCTTCTCGGTATCGTTGAGGTGCAGCACTTTCAGGCGCGCCAGGCCAACCGTCTCATCGAAGCGGCGGAGCACCTGCAGCACCGCCGCTGCTGTCGAGATATCGTGGCCCGCGCCCCAAAGGTGAGCGGTGTCCAGGCAAACGCCCAGGCGGTTAGCGTAGTGAGGCAAGGCGGCGAGGGTGGCGGCCAGGTGCTCAAAGTCGCCACCCAGTGAATTGCCCGCACCCACACTATTTTCGAGCAGCAACATCACATCGGGCGGCGTCTCCGGCAGGATACGCTCGATAGCCTGAGCGATGCGCGCCACACCAGCCTCTACGCCCGTTCCCTTATGGCTGCCCACGTGAAAAACTACATACGAGGCGCCTAGCAAGCCTCCACGCTGCAAGGTCCAGCTCAGCAGAGCAATAGATTTCTCCCAGTTCCCCTCGTCGGGCGAGGCCAGATTAATTAGATAAGGTGCGTGCAAAACGACGGGAGCGAGATCGAGTCTGCGCGCGGCCTCAGCGAAAGCCACACATTGCTCTTCGCCTCCACGCGTGGGACTCCAGCCAGTCGGGTTACTGGCGAAGATCTGGATGGCGTTGCAGCCGATACGTTGAGCGATTTCAGCGGCTCGCACGGCATTGGCGTTTGTAGGTACATGACGACCTATGCGCATTATTCCTCCATTATCTCTGGATCGAGGCCGGGCGTCTCCAGCATACTCTGTTTATTGTGGCCATTCTGATGTTCGGGCGCGGCCTCTTCGATGTGTGGCAGCTCTTGCAGGCTGGTCAGGCCAAAATGTTGCAAAAATTCAGCGGTGGTGGCGAAAAGCGCCGGGCGGCCCACCGTAGATGCGCGCCCCACCTCTGCGACCAGGCCATGCTGGATCAGGCTGGCCAGAGCGCGATCACTATTCACCCCGCGGACAGCCTCGATCTGCGCGCGTGTCATGGGCTGGCGGTAAGAAATGACTGCCAGCGTCTCCATCGCTGCGGTAGTCAGCCTGGCAGTCATCGGCAGACCCAGCAGAGCGGCGATATAGCGCGCATTCTCCGGGGCAGTCACCAACTGGGCCTGGCTCTCCAGACGTTGCAGGCGAATGCCCCGGCCTTGACTCTCCAATTGTTCCGCTAATATATCCAGCACACGTGCCAGATTGGTATCATTCACATCCAGCAGCTTGCGTAGTTCAACGTATTCCAGGGGACGGCCCGCGACAAACAGCACGCTTTCAGCCGCCATTGTCAGTTGGGCAAGGTGTTCTTTCTCGTCGATTGGGTGAGTATGCTGGGTATCCTGTATATGCGCCATATTCCGTCAACATTTCCCTGGCCTCGCGGCCTCTCCCTACCTGATATTCTGAGCAAAGTCTAACATAGAACATTTCCGCTGTCGAGGCCATCGGCGCACCAGAGAAAGCGGAAAGGATGGAGAAGCAAGAGGAAAAAGGGGTTGTATTCATCAACAGTCTGTGCTATACTGACGCCATCAATCAAGCCCGCGTAGCTCAATGGCAGAGCAGTGCACTCTTAATGCAATGGTTATAGGTTCGAGTCCTATCGCGGGCATTTCCCCCTCACGATGATTTTAACTGGCCTGTAGCAAGGCCAGTTGCAAAATTGTATACTTCCAATACAAACCGCCTGGATTGTGTTTCAATCCAGGCGGTTTGTATTGGGTAACACATAGTTATGTATTCTACTCTGGCTTGTTAATAAGCGTGTTGAGCAAGAGCAAAATTTGATCAATCTTTTGCCCTTGTATAGACACATCGCCACGAAGCTCAGACACGTCACTACGAAGTTCAACAATTTGCTTGTCCTGCTGCTCGAAACGTTTGTCCTGTTGCTCAAAACGTTTGTCTTGTTGCTCAAAACGTTTGTCTTGTTGCTCGAAACGTTTGTCCTGCTGCTCGAAACGTTGACGCATCTCTGTTTGCATCCCGACGATTTGGCCGCCCTGTTGTTCAAAGCGTTGACGCATCTCTGTTTGCATCCCGATAACCTTACCGTCTTGCTCGATGAGTTGCTCTCTCACTTCGGCAAGTTGTGCATTGGTAAAACTATCATGAGCGATGAGGGCTTCAAATATCTTATCGTTTTTCTCGTTTAGCCGCTCCAGCATAGCTTTGTTGACCAACGCACCTATTGTGATGGTTTGCAATTCAACCGTTTTTTTGAGTTCAGTGTTGTCATTTTTGAGTTCAGCGTATCCATGTTCAATAAGTGTAAGTCGCTCTTCAATTGTTGCCATAGAACCTCTACCTTTCTCTACACACTCTGCACACGATCCCTGTGCGAATTATAACATACTCTGCCAGGGAATTGTAAAGATAGAGTAACATTATAGTATATCGTCAAATTTTCGAGAACACTCCCAACAGAAAAACCGCCTGTGTGGGCGGGTGAAACGGCGACGTCCTATTTTCCCGTGGGGCTACCCCCAGAGTATCATCAGAGCTGAAGAGCTTAACTTCCGTGTTCGGGATGGGAACGGGTGTACCCTCTTCGCTATAGTCACCGGTTCGCCTGCACATACAAGCGGTTTCTTTTGACAGG
>CAXUEY010000017.1:0-8347 GCA_964250225.1 uncultured Ktedonobacteraceae bacterium
CCCCCACGCCCACGAACATCTCCACGAACTCTGAGCCACTGATACTAAAGAACGGCACCCCGGCCTCGCCAGCCACCGCGCGCGAAATCAGCGTCTTGCCCGTGCCGGGAGGCCCGACCAGCAGCAGACCTTTGGGGATGCGCGCACCCAGAGCCGCGAATTTGTCAGGAAATTTGAGAAATTCGACAATCTCCTGAAGCTCCTGTTTGGCCTCTTCTACACCCGCGACATCGCTAAAGGTCACCGTCGATTTATTGCCTATAAACATGCGCGCCCGGCTCTTGCCAAACGAGATGGCCTGGTTGTTGCTGCCCTGGTTCTGGCGAATCATAAAAAAAATTAGCCCGCCGAGGATCAGAAAAGGCACCAGGACAATCAGGCTATTGAGCCAGGTATTAAGTGAGCTAGGAGTATCATATTGGAGAACCAGACGAGGATTTGTATAATCTATACCATTATCTTTGAGGACTCTGGTGATATCAAGGGTATCATTGATATTGGCCACATTTTTGGTGGCTTGCTTGCCCCGCGTTAAGGTCAGGGTTGTGCTGCCCACCTCCAGAGCATCTGTCTGCCCGGCCTGCATATCGGCCTTCACCTGGGTTAGCAGTTGGGAAACGGTGACTTGCTGTGTATCGGATGTTTGGCGAAAAAAGAGCAGAATAGCCATAATGATCACCAGAATGGCTACCAGCCAGGTCAGACTGGTACGCAGTCGTTTCCCGCTACTGAACATGCTTATTTTCCTTTGTGTGTAAAAGATCAGCGGCACATCCTCGCGCGAAATCGAGGGACCGCTGGAAATGTTACTCGCTTTTTGGCATATTATAACATATTTTTCGATGCATCCTGAGTCATACCTCCTGGTCGTCCCAGAACCAGCCCCCAGATCTCCCTGGCACCAGCGGCATAGAGCGGGGCCGCGCAAGCCTCCAGGGTCGCGCCGGTGGTGCATACATCGTCGATAATCACCAGGGTCGCGCCTGCCAGCGCGCGGCTCTGTGCTGTAGGAGCAAGCGCAAAGGCCCCGCTGACATTTTGCTGACGTTGTTGCGCGTTGAGTCCCACCTGGGCGCGTGTGGCGCGTGTGCGAACAACCAGGTCTTCCCGGCAGGGTAGCTTCAGATGAGCCGCGCAACTTCTCGTCAGCAGCGTCGCCTGGTTATAGCCCCGCTGCTGCTGACGTTGTGAGTGCAGGGGTAGTGGGATCAGGCCGTCCGCGCGCATGCCATACTGTGTGAAGGCCTGCGCCAGTAGCCGTCCCAGCGGCTCAGCCAGTTGGGGTTGGCCCGTGTATTTCAGGGCGCGAATCGCATTGATCAACCTATCCTGATAGGGGTGTACAAAGCGCAATCCATGCAAATGAAAGTGATACTGGCAACAAGAGGAGCAGCTTGTGTTCGCGGTGGCAAGTGGCAGGCCGCAATGCTGACAGAACGGTGGGGGCAGCGGCTGCATACCGCGCAGGCAGGTCGGACAGAGCAAGTGCCCACTCTGTCGGCAGCCCACGCAACGCGGTGGGAAGAGCAGGTCCAGCCCTTGCTGGAGCAGCGTGTGAACATGTTTGAAATGCGTGTGAGGCATACTATTCTCTTCTTCTTTCCACATATTCCACTAGAGCATTGTTTTGTTTAACATATTTGTTCTTGAAACCTTCAAGGAGACATTTGAGAAATGCCTCCTTGAAGGTTTCAAGAACAAAGTGCCAGTAGGTTAGAAATTGCGTTCTGCGATACCAGCGATGCGCGGGGTTCCAATACCCGTTGCCATATCATAGTTTGACGTTGTAGGGAAGAAACCATTGTTGTTTTCGGTCTGATGCAGCCCCGTGATATCGTGGAAGAATCCACTGTAGGCATGATTGGACCGGAACAATTGGTAGAGGCCGACACTGGCGGTCCCAAAGCGCTGTCCATGCACGCTATCCCACAGAGCAATGATCCCAGACCAGACCGGGCTGGAAAGGCTGGTGCCACCTATGCCAAACCAGCCGGGAACGGGTTGGCTGGCAGAGAAGCTCCCGCAGGCACTATTTGTTTTGGGATCTCCTGTGCAGAATTCCGCGTAAGGAGTGAATTCGTCAGCGTTGGCCGAGACATCGGGTACTTCACGGCAGAACTGTCCCGCCCTGGCCTGGCTACAGAAAGGTGACTTCTGGCTCAGCGAAGTAGTGACTCCAGGGCCATGCTGGAAGGCTGGCCTTGCCCAGAAGCTGCTGACGCCACCGCCGCCCGCGCCAAATTGCGAGCAAGCGCCCTCATTGTTGGCGCTGCACTGATCAAGCACATTCCAGACCGTCTCAGCGCCCGTTGGGTAGGATGGACGGGGAGTTGATCCAGGATCGAATGTGCCAAAGGAAGTGCCCCCCACAGCTGTTACAAATGGCTGTGAGGTGGGATCTTCCACAGCTCGGCCAGGGAAACCAGAACCGCGCAGACAGTCGAACGCACCGGTATCACCCGCGGCATCGAAAATGCTCTGGCCCTGAGCAGCCATCTGCATGAATGCCACCGATTCAGCCTCTGCCGTTCCAAGACCGAGATCCTGTTCGCACAGGCCCCAACTTGTGCTAATTGAGTCGGCCAGGTCATCACTGGCGATCCTGAAATAGTTGTTAACCGTCGTGATCCCCACGTTATCATTGGGAGCATTATAATCCAGAATACGATCAATTTTCGGGGCGATGGCGAGTTGCGTCTCAATATCAGCATCGACCTCAATGTCACCTGAGAAATCGGGACCAGCATTACATACATCACCCGTTGGGCAGACAGGAGTGATCGAGCCGCCATCGACGTTGACGATAGAAACCGGCACATTCTCAGATGTACCAAAGAATTGATGCTCGTAAACTGCGATATCGGCAGGAGTGAAGGCTGACAACTCAAAGACAGCCAGCGTCGCACCCTTGCCTTTGCCCTTGTTGCCAAGCTGATAGACTGGGGTCGCATCGTAGAGGCTGGACGTCTGTGAGGGAGTCAAACCACTCCCACCGGGACCGGCTCCATATTGAGGTGTCAGTTTCCCTTGTGCCTGAGCAGCTTGTCGCGTCGTGGTGTAGTTTGTATGCACCTTGACCGTGTTCGTCAGACCTGACACGCCAGCTATCAGGGTACTCAGGCTCGTCGGAATCTGGACAGCAGCGCTATTCTGGAAAAAGGTTTGTCCGTGGACGGTGTAATCGTTGATGCTGGTGTGGAGAACTGCCTCAATTTGCGCAGTCGTACCACTCGCCCGCACCAGGAAGGGCGAGGGAGAAGCGGCAATATGCAGGCCGCCTTGCTGCAGGAAACGCTGCACTGATGCAATCTCGGAGGCAGAGGGCGCGAAGAGCCGGTTAAATTGGCCCTGCGTCAGCCAGTGATGGAACTGCCTGCTACTTGGATTGTAGAGGTTTGTGAGTAAAGCGTTCATCTGTGCCGCCTGGTTCGATTGGAGAACCAGTGTTACTGTGAGTTGCCGATTGCTCGCGTGTGCTCCCATCAAGTGCGCCCCTGCTGGCACGCTGAGAGCGCTGCCACTGAGCGAAACCGAGGGAGGAGTTGAGGCGGCAGCCGAGTTGGTGAAGATGCCGACCCCAAACGTCGCGGCAATTAAACAGAAAAGGGCCGCAAGAGAACCGAACGTGCGTCGGAAAGGGATGAATCGCTGCATTGAAATTCTCCGCTTCTCAAGAAAAATCATAGCTCTTGCCCTGGCTAACGTTTCTCTTGGGTGAACACAGGGAAACAGTTATGAGTATTACAAGGGTCATAGCACATTATGACAGTCTAATGTTTGATAGCATTTTGTGTCACGAGCTAGCGAAGCTTACAGGCGCAACATTCCTCTTTCTAAAGATCGTGAAAGCAATAGGAGATGGCACTCATCTCCATGTATCGATACAATGGAATGATACAAAGTGATCACCTCAAATTGCAGGGACAGGGATTTACCAAAGTGAATCTGGCACAGGATCGAAATGAAAGGCGCCACACATATTTAAACATAAAAATCGGAGAATTTCCAGAGGCAAGTGTATCATTTTAGAGAGGGTTACACGCTAACAGAGAGATTACACTGGTGCCAGCGTTGTTTCGCACTTCTTTCAATGTGTTCGCGTGGACAAAAGAGCCGGGCCGTCAAATAGCAACGACCCGACTCTGATTTTTCGATCTCACGCCAGCGCGCCTAGAAGCCGATACAGAAATTGGGGCGTACTTGCCGGAAATCGTTGAAGTGCGTGATTGGCACCCCCTTCAAACCGGTATACGTCAGTTGGAGCAGGTTGCCATATTGGGCATTTTTCCCGAAATCGGTGATGCTGCCCGGAATATGCGCCCCTTCTTGCCAGACGCAGGTATCGCCCTGGATGGCGATGCTGAAGTAGGGGTAGAAGGCCGCTGGTGTGCCATCATCGGTAATCGGGATCAGCGTGCAGCCAGCGCCGGTGCTGCGATCACATGTAGACTCGATTCGGGGCAGATCAGTTTCAAAAGCCATCCGGCTGTAATTGGTATCGAAGTCCTCGCCGGTT
Source organism: uncultured Ktedonobacteraceae bacterium (assembly GCA_964250225.1). Taxonomy (GTDB): domain Bacteria; phylum Chloroflexota; class Ktedonobacteria; order Ktedonobacterales; family Ktedonobacteraceae; genus Paraktedonobacter. Next base: position 4,517 of record CAXUEY010000017.1, read on the forward strand.
CGCGGGCTGGTGAAGCGGATTGCTGTCGGATGGAGCCTGGTATTCCCGTCGGGCCAGGCGTTCTGGTAAGGCACGCCATCGAAGCCAGTGTTGGTGCCAAAGCAGCCTGACACCTGGACCAGCAGCGATTGGCTGGCAGTGCGACAAACGCGATCATCGCCATCGGCAGGTTCCGTATCGGACCCGCTGCCCTCGTTGCCGACGCAGGAGGTGAGGCCGTTGTTGTTGGCGATATTGTTGCAGAAGTCGAAATGCCCGGTCTCATCGGAGAAAGCGATGTTGTAGGAGTGAGCGGCCCACGTCACGCGCGTCTTCTCGGATGAGGTGCTATACATGGGATGGAAGTCGTAGGGGATATTGGTGCATTCGGTCGATGGATCGGGAGCGAACTTCACCTGGCCAAAGCTGTTGGCGGCGCTGGTCGTCATCGAGCCGCTCTGGTGGGTCGTGCGGTCATCAAGTTCGATCTTCAGTCCATGCGCCGTATCATGCATCGTCACGATGATATGGTCGCCCGAATTCATGAAGAGATCGGCGTTCCGGTTGGGGGTGAAGGTGTTCAGCGTCGATTCCACCGGATTGACTGGTGAATTGGGCTGGGGTCGGCCATTCTTTGTGATAAAGGCAAAGTTGACATACTCCAGGCCAGCAATCCCCTGACAGGTTGCGTTCAACGACTGGCCTGTCACCGGGTTCTGTGAGAGGCTATCGATATTGAGGGCCGCGCACCACTGCCGGATATCGCAGCTCTCCCCGGACGGCTTGGCTACCCAACCGGGTGGATAGAACTGCATCTCCATAAACGCGGTGCCAGGATGGGCTGCGCTGACTGCCGGGTCAACGATGTTGCTGTCGCTATCTGGCGCGCAGGTGCTGACCTGTTCGGGGAACGACTGGGTGTCGCACATGGCCATGCCAAACCAGAAGGCTGGATGCAATTCGAAGTTAAACGATTTTCCTGCCGTAAGCGGCGCCGGCGCCGGGTCTTTGGGCAGCGTTAATTCGTAACGCATGCGGTTGCCTGAACCAGGTTTGTTGGAGTAGAAGAGAGTCGACGGCTCATCGTGTCCGACGTACTGATCTGTTCCAAAGACCTTTTGAGAGTCATACACCTCCGAGCAGAAGCTCGAATTTGTCACACAATTCATGCTGACGTGCTGTGAAGACGCACTGGCCGCGTGAATAACTGGAGTTTGCAGAGCCAGAGGTAGCGTCATCGCTATCGTCGAGATTAGCGATACCAGCAGAACCCGTAGCCTGGACCTCATAGATACTCTCATACTGTTTCTCCTTAAACTATGAGAATAGGGGCAGATGCTTTACAGGACAGTAAAAGGTCACCGTTGAGCCTGTTACTAGAATGACAGTCGGCTAAGAGCACATTCAGTGTGAGATCGAAATGATAGGCACCGCTCTCTATTTAATCATAAAAATCGAAGGATTTCCAGGGGCAAATGTAAATGGACAGGGCAACGTAAAAGTCGGGCAGCACAATTATACGCGACACAATTCCAATAAATCACGCGAGGCGGTGCCTCCCTCAACACCCGGTTCAGGCGCGTTTCTGGTGGAGAAAGCCGCCTCGATAAGCCCCTCTTCGTCGAAGTAGAGGACTACATCGCCCAGATCTATCAATCCAAGCTCTTGAATTACGGTATCTAATGCTTCTTTCGTCATCTTTTCGTCCTTTGCCAGGGAGTCACAATTCTCGACCGTATACTCACTCTTTTATATAGCCGACCAAATAAATAACAATGAACTGACCAGCTTTATTCCCTACCATATCTTATGAGAGTTGCGTTGTCATATGAGTGAGGAGGCGGCGCAAGAGCAGTTGCTCTGCCTCGCTCAGTCCGCGCGTGGTATCCTCTTCCAGGGTCTGCCATGCGCGCTTGATTGGCTCACACAGCTCGCGCCCCTGCGCGGTCAGACAGACCAGTGAGACTCGCGCATCGGCTGGCCCTGGACAACGTTTGACCAGGCCAGTCTTTTCCAGACGCTGCACCGTCCGGGTGACGGTTGAGATGTCCACGTGTAACGCCGCCGCTAACTGCAATTGCGGCTGACTATCGTGCTTCCAGAGTTGTGAAAGCACCAACTCCTGTCCGGCATGCAGCCCAAATGGGCGCAGCAGCTCGTTGGCGCGCTGACGATGCGCCTTCACCAGTTGTACGATCCTGAAACTGATCGTCTCTTCCAGCTCACCCATAGGCATTCTCCTTTTTACTTGGCCAACCAAATAATAACCCGAGCCCACAAAAAAGTCAAGTGAACGGTGAAAATTGGGACTTGCTTATTTTGATTTCATCAGGTAGAATAGCCCGGCAACTACAAATCGATGGAGGTTCTGATATCTATGCCGGGTTACCGCTAACTCCAGCCTGTTTCATCTACGCACGGTGAAACAGACACCACTATGCTTGCTATTCCATATTGCCCCGTCTCCTGGCAGAGATGAGCGCCCAATCGCCAGATATAGCATCTGGCCGTGGCGCGCTGCATACACTGCTGCTGAGTGTGGGCGCGTTTTGAGAAAGCAAGTGTTCGATGGTGCTCAGAGGTATGGAGAAGCGCGGCAAACAGGTGTCAGATAGGGATCCCCGGTGAATGCATCGCGGACTTTCCCCCCATTTTCCACACCCTTCGCCTATGTATGCTGCCTTTTGCCCGGTCGCAAAAGCAGCTCCCGACCAGTATGCAGGTTATGACCTGCTCTCTCCCTACCCTCTTTCTGCCCCATCATTTCCGCAAAGTTGTTATTACATTTCTCAAGGAAAGAGGTTTCCACGTGTCACAATTTGCGAAACATTATGAATTTGCCAGGCATCACGAACTCATTGGGCAATGCTACGATGCCGATCTGCCGGATGGCGTGCTCAATGGGGTGAACCATGAGATGGAGCGCCTGGAGAAGTTTGCCCCAGTTGAGCTTGCGATCACGAAACGCTATCTGCTGCGCTACGTCCCGGAGGGCGCGACCGTCGCGGATGTTGGCGTGGGGGTGGGCCACTATAGCGAACTGCTGGCCAGCCGAGGCAGCCATGTCCACCTGGTCGATGTCGCGTCGCGCTTGCTGGAAGCAGCGCAGGAACGCTTAACCAAAGCGGGCCTGGGAGAGCAGATCCTGAGCATCACCAATGCCTCAGCCACCGATCTCTCGTTTATTCCCGATGAATCCTGCGATGCCGTGTTGATGCTTGGCCCATTCTATAACCTGAGCCTCTCCGAAGATCGGCGCAAGGCGGCTGGTGAGGCCCGGCGCATTCTGCGCAAAGGTGGATTGCTCTTCGCGGCGGGCATCAATATCATGACCATGCTGCACGTGATCTATAAGGACGCGCCCGAAGAAATCCTGGGGGAGTGCGAGTGGTTGAGGTCGTATGCTACAACCGGCGACTTTCCAGCATCGGAGCCAGGTGTGCCCCCCATCTGGCATATGACCACCGCCGCTGAATTCCGCTCCGACTTCACGGATTTTCAGGAGGTTGTGCTGGCGGGTATCGAATCGTTTGCGCAATGGCACGAAGAGAACCTGCTCAAGCTCACCCCTGAACAGGCCGAGGTCTGGCTCAACCTGATCGAGGAAACGGGTAGAACGCCCGAAGGACTTGGCATAACCGGACACTTCCTGTTTATCGCTCGCAAATAATCACCGTCATCTGTGACGAGATGGCGCAGTTGATGCCCGCAGTCGTGGAGATGGGCGGCTACGTGCCTCTTGAGCCACGCGCGATTGTGAAGAAACGGTTGGCGTTGCTGGCAGAAGAGTAGTGACGCTTTAAGACCATCAGAAGGTGAGAACAGTGGAGTCAATCGCGCGTGGCTCAAGAG
>CAXUEY010000017.1:8357-8629 GCA_964250225.1 uncultured Ktedonobacteraceae bacterium
ACCCCAATCCCTGGGTCACCCCGGGCCCCCCCCCCCCGCGCTATCCCCCCCACTGTTCTCACCTTCTGCGATTACATCCTGACGCAGCTCCACGTGCCCGCCTCCCCATTTTCATAGGGCAGGCAGCCATGAAACAGGCGCGGGTCGTCATCGAAGACCATTGGGATAAAATAGTGGTCGCTGGGCCAGATGGGCAGTGTCAGGATCGAGTCCACCGGCATCCAGGCAAGCGTGCCTTCGTGGTTGCCAGAACGCGCCTCCCCATGCCACTC
>CAXUEY010000017.1:8639-39804 GCA_964250225.1 uncultured Ktedonobacteraceae bacterium
GAAAGATAAAGCCGAACCAGTTCTCGCCATGCTTGCCGAAGCCAGGCCAGGAGACAGTTCCGCGCATTACAAGATGATCGGCCACCAACCCCGACTCTTCTAGAATTTCGCGGCGCATGCCCGTTACCACATCTTCACCGGCCTCCAAACGACCTCCCAGGCCGTTGTATTTGCCGAAATGAAGATCGTCGGGCCGCGTATTGCGATGAATCATCAAGACCTGACTTTTATCGGGCGAGAGGATGTAGCCCAGGGTGGCAAGAATACTTTGGAACATAGTCTTTTCCTTTGCTCGCGATGTTATAAAACAAGCTCATTCGACAAAAAGTCAGAATAAGTGTTATACGTGCTTTTCGTGCAATCCGCTATGAAATGCGCATCGCAGCCTTATGGCTCCAGCGCGTACATAATATTGCCCACGCTGCTCAGCGCGGCTGTCTCGGCGCGCATGATACGCGGCCCCAGCGTCACCACCTGCGCGCCGTGTTTGCGGGCCAGCGCGACCTCTTCGGCGGTCAGGCCACCCTCCGGGCCGATGAACAGCAGAATACTCTGGGGAATCACCACGCCCGCAACTTTCATACGCACGCCCGCGAGTACGTCGCGCAATGATTTGCCCTCGGCCTCTTCCCAGGCCATGATTGCCAGGGCTCCAGCGGGGATTTCTTCTAGCGCCTGTTCCAGCGAGCGAATCGGCAGCAGTTCGGGCAGGGTGGCGCGTCCACACTGCTCGGTGGCCTCGCGGAGAATGCGTTGCCAGCGTTGGATCTTCGCGGCCCCTGCCTCTTCCAGACCAGCCGTTGAGCGCTGGCAATGGATTGGCGCGAAGGACGAGACGCCCATCTCGGTGCCTTTTTCGAGGATCAACTCGAAACGCGCCGGTTTGATCAACGCCTGGCAGAGCACAATGCTGATGGGCGAGGCCGATTTACCGGCATGGCGCTCCAACAATTGCACGATCACACCGGCGCGACTGCTGCTCTCCACGGTAGCCAGGATCTCATTGCCCTGGTTATCCAGCAGAATCAGTTTCTCGCCGAGGTTCAGCCGCAACACGTCGCGCATCTGGTGAGCCAGTTCTTTAGGTAGCGAGAGATAGACCCCCATCTCTTTCACCAGTTCAGGAGCAATAAAAAAACGATGCATTTTTTCCTCTTAAAAATAATGTACGCCATTTGTGATAAGAAAGCGCGGGAGATGGAAAATCCCTATTTCGTCATCACTAGCGTGATCCAATCATCGATCATCACGCGCCCGACCAGCTTCAGGCCAGCATTCAGCAAAGGCTGTTCGGCTTCGTGGCAGCGTTCCTCGATGATCCCGCTGGCGATGAGGAGTGCGCCGGGTGCCATGACCTGGGCTAGTTGGGGTGCGATGCCGCCGATGACGCGCGCGATGATGTTGGCCAGCACGAGATCGAATTGACCCGCCATGCGCCCGGCCTGTGCTTCATCGAGCACGCCCAGCACAACCTGGATGCGCTCGCTCAGCCCGTTAACCTCGGCATTCGTCGCCGCGCTCTCCACGGCCACGCTGCTATTATCGATGCAGTAGACGTTTTGCGCGCCGAGTTTAGCGGCGGCCAGCGCCAGGATGCCTGAGCCAGTGCCCACATCAATGGCGCGCATGCCTGCTTGCGTGCGTTGCTCGATCTGCTCCAGGCACATACGCGTGGTCGGATGCAGACCCGTGCCAAAGGCCATGCCGGGATCAAGCTCCAGCACCACCTCGTCGCCTTTGGGCGTATACTCGCGCCAGGAGGGACGGATCACCAGGCGTTTGCCGATATGCGTGACATGATAGAACTCTTTCCAGGCGTTGGCCCAGTCCTCCTCGTTGACCACTTGTGTCGCAAGTTCGCCCACAAAGTGCGATCCCAGGCTGGAGAGATGCCAGAGACCCTCGGCGATGCGCTGACGAGCCTCCTCCTCTTTGCCATCGATGGGCAGATAAGCATGCACCTTGACCGGCTGCTCCGTCAGTACACGGTACTCCTGCCCCTCATCGATCAATTCTATTGGCTCCTCAATCGCCACACCACCCGGCGCGTAACTGCTCAGCAACTCGCTCACCGACTCCACCGCTTCCCGATGTACCTGGACCATCAATTCTAACCAGAGCATATCCTGCATTCCTTCTCGTTTATGATTTCGCAGACGAGCATACCAAAGGCGGAGCAAAAAAACAAGCGCCGGTTTGTTGAGCCGGAGCAAAGCAGAGATGGTATACTCAATACATCCAAAGAAATGGCATGTCAGATCAATGAGAGAATGCAAGGAATGGCGCAACAAGGTAATCGTGTAGGAGAACAATTTGGCAATTATCGGTTGGTGCAGTTGCTGGGGCGGGGTAGCTTTGCCGAGGTCTATCTAGGGCAACATCGGCGTTTACAGAGGCCAGCCGCGCTAAAAGTTTTGCATACAATGCTGTCTGAGCGCGAGATCGACGATTTCCAGCGCGAGGCACAGATCATCGCGGGGTTGGACCATCCCAACATTGTGCGCATCCTCGATTTTGACGTGCAACGGGGCGTGCCTTTTCTGGTGATGGACTATCTGCCCAATGGCACGCTACGCCAGCGCCATCCACGAGGAGAACGCGTCGAACTGGCGACAGTGGTCAGCTATGTCCAGCAAGTTGCAGCCGCCTTGCAATACGCGCATGACCAGCGCTTGATCCATCGCGATATCAAGCCGGAAAATATGCTGATCGGGAAGCGCGGGGAAATCGTGCTCAACGACTTTGGCATCGCGGCAATGGTGCAGAGCACGGCATCTCTGAAAGAGCAGCGCGTGGGTGGCACCGTTTCCTATATGGCACCAGAACAGATCCAGGCACAGGCGCGTGCAGCCAGCGATCAGTACGCGCTGGGCATCGTGGTATATGAGTGGCTCAGCGGCGAGCGCCCCTTTGAGGGTTCGGCGGTTGAGATCTTTGCCAAACATTTGATGACACCTCCCACGCCGTTACGCCAGAAAGTCCCAACGCTCCCGGTCGTGGTGGAACAGGTGATTTTGACGGCCCTGGCCAAAGATCCCCACCAGCGTTTCCAGAGCGTGCACGCCTTTGCCGAGGCTCTGGGACAGGCCAGCAGCGACCAGAGCACAGAGGGAACGATACACAAAGAATCAGCCAGTGCGCCGGACGCTTTATCGCAATCTGCTACGTTACTAACGGCCCTTTGGCCGCCAGAGTTGCCAGCACGCGAGCAACTGACCACAATCGTGCATCACGCATCAACCGAAGTCGAGCGGTCGCCTGTGCACACAGAGCCATCGATGATCATCACATCACCGCCCGCGCAAACGCTACCCACGGCAAGCGCGCGTGGGCGCAAGCATACGCGGCGCAATGTACTGATTGGTCTGGGTGCGGCAGTAGTGGGCGTGGGGGCCGCAGGTGGAGGTATGTTCTGGCACACCCGGACGCTTACGCCCGTGCCTATTCACCCGTATACCTATCGCGGGCACGCTGGCGATGTCTACTCTGTCGCGTGGTCGCCAGATGGGCAACGCATTGCATCAGCGAGCTCCGATCATAGCGTGCAGGTGATGAACGCGGCTGATGGGAGTCACATCTACAGGTACCTCGGACACGATAACTATGTCACTTCTGTCGCGTGGTCGCCCAATGGACAGCGTATTGCTTCAGGAAGCCTGGATGAAATGGTGCACGTATGGAATGCCGCCGACGGGAGTTATCCCTATATGTATCGCGGTTCGAGCGGTGGGGTAAACACGGTGGCGTGGTCGCCCGGTGGGCAGCGCATCGCTTCAGGAAACTGGAATGCGACTGTACAGATCTGGGATGCCACTGATGGTGGCAATGAATACACGTATAACGGGCATACGTATGGGATCAATTCGGTGGCGTGGTCGCCCGATGGACGGCGCGTGGCTTCAGGTGGTCGGGATAAAACGGTGCAGGTGATGGATGCCACCAATGGACTCCATGCCTACACCTATCGCAAACATACCGCTGATGTGTATGCTGTCGCGTGGTCGCCCAATGGGAAATACATCGCTTCGGCCAGCGCTGATGGCACCGTGCGCGTCTGGGATGCTATCAATGGGGGACAGATGTATCTCTATGAGGGGCATAGCAGCCTGGTCTATACAGTAGCGTGGTCGCCCGACGGGCAACATATCGCTTCGGGAGGCGATGATAAGACGGTGCAGGTATGGAGCCCCACTGCTAAAGGCCATGTCTATACCTATAACGGGCATACGAATTCGGTAATTGCCGTAGCCTGGTCGCCCGATGGGAAAAACCTTGTTTCAGGTGGATATGATCATACGGTGCAGGTGTGGAATGCACAGTGAGAGGAATGAAATATTATGCAAGTAAGCATCGTTTCTATAAACTTTACGCTTATGCAATTTGCATTGCATAAGCGTAAAGTTTATAGTACTGAGATATAGCGCGAATATTAATACAATGTCTGTTTTTCGTGCCCACTGCTGAGCCAGCTACTGTGCCTTTGTAGCGAGGTGCTTCTTTCCTCATGCAAGGCCATAGATAAGCGCTGAATCTCATGCCGCAGCATGGCATTCTCTTGCATTGCCTGGCTGTAGCGGCGCACGCGCGTTAACAAGAGATTTAAGGCATTGCCCACGCGCCAGAGGATATTGTTCTGACTGAGTCTCGCGTAGGCCGAGGGCATACCATTGGCTGCTGCAACCAGAACCTGCGATAAGGACTCGATCTCTCCCTCAAGTGCTTGCGCGTGCTCGACTTCTTTGCGCCGTAATTCTGCGATCTCTTCGGCGCGATCAGCGCGCGCCATCGCTATAATCACACTCCGCACCCAGATGTAGGAGATAGCAGCGACGATAACTTGCAGCAGGACCGGTTGCATAATCGAATTGTAGGCCATATTTGAGGTCAAGAGCATCGTGAGATCCATAGAGTGTGGCTGCAAAAAGATGTCGCCAATGATAAAGAGAATATTTGCGCACGCTACCACAAAGACACTCTTCGCAGGCAGGAGGGAGACAGTAATCAATTCTGAGATAATTAAGAGATCAAAGACGGGCAGATCCATCACGTCCAGACCCATCGAAGAGGTCAGTAACATGAGTCCGCAGCCCAGATCGACAACAGCAATCAGAAGAACACTGACGACCGTGAGCATGCCAGCGCGCTGAAATAAGAAGGCAGCGCCGCACAAACCCAGACCGAGCAGAACTATGCCAATCTGGATGTTGCTGTGGCTGAGCAATGCTCCCGGTAGGCTGACCAGTTGGAAGACGAAAATAACCAGCAGAACCATCTGGGCTATATGGTTACGTTGTGTTGTCTCATGGATCATGATTGCCGGAAGCTTCGCACTTGAGCGCAGCATTGGTAAGGGCTGTTTTGTCAAAGAAGAAGGATTCCCCTTATCTGTAACGATATCCATTCCGTTCTCGCTTTCTCCATAGAAGTCTATGAAAACGATGTTTCCCACTTTTTCTTAATACGTAACAGCCCTATATATGGTTACACCTCTGCTCCAATAGTCTGATTACACGGTGCCATTGATATAGTTCTGCGCTTTTGCCCAGGCTGCAGTCGCAACCTGCTTGCCGAGTGCGCGCCCGTCCTGATCTCCCTGATTAAAGTGAATGCCTCCATATTGACGCGAGATACCCGCTTCAGCCGCAGCAGATGAAAAGGTAGGCCAGGAGAGAGTGACGTTCTGGGAGGGAGCGAAACCAGGCTCGATGACAGAACTGCCAGCCAGTACTGTGAAGGAGTCCCCGAAAGTATCGCTGCCAGTCGATTGTTGCAGAATGTACGCACCCGCGGCACTGAACGTGCTATGCCCTGAAACGTATTCAGGGAATGGTGGTGTTACCACACTTGCTTCCTGATAGGGGAAAAAGTTCGCTCCATCCGGAATCGTGACCGTTCCTTTGCCCGGTCCACCCCAGCACACCAATGGCTTACCCACATTGAGGTAACGCACGGCAGTGACGGGTCGCACATACTCGTAGAAGCGTTTGCATTCCCAGCAGGCGATACCAGCATCGAAAATCGCGTTGGACATGGCGAAGAACAGCTTGATATCGGTACTTAGCTCATTTTTGTTCTTCGCCGAATTAGCTTGTGCGGAGACAAACTGGGCAAAAAGCTCCCAGTGGCCGGGAGGGGTCTCGGAGTGCGGGCCGTTGGCCCAGTAATTCGCAATCGCCTTCGTCAGATCAGTCAGGTTAGCGTTATACTGGACAATTGTAGCGGCCTGACCCACATACCCGGAGTCGTTTTGTACAGGGCCAGCAGGCCTGATGGGACCGGATGGCCGGAACTGAGAGCCAGAGGTCAGCGCAAAAGGTGTCACGGTCCCCCAATGCGGTGTGTAATATTTTTGCGGGTTCCCATTCACAATAAGCGGCTGCCAGAACAGAGGATTGATCTGCGTGATCGGCAGATTAGGGTCGTTCTTAGGCACATAACCGGTGGTATCGGCATAGCCATTTTGCTGGTTCGACCCATCATTTTGCCGATAGGAGAGAACCGCTTGCGCCGCCACATTGCCTACCCCTGTTGGCGTAGTGATGTTGGTGGAAGTATCGTTGGGGTTGAAGCCCAGGCTGTTCATCAATGTGGTAAAGACGGACGCTTCGGAGGGGAAGAGGTTCATCAGAGCTCGGAAGGCAGCATAACTGACCGCCTGCGTCATCTCCGGGTCTTTCCCTTTCTGGCGGCCAATCCCATTAGGACGTGTAGGAACAGCGACCTTATCATAGGCGGCCCAGGCGTCGTACATACAGGTATGCGTGATGGCCAGCGCGCGCGAACCTATCGTAGGCCCCGGACTGGTATCGCGTATCGCCTGAAGTGCCGCGTTGTTCCACTGAATCACCACGGTATTAGGGCCACCTTTACTATCTGCGAAGGAGAAGCCTCGATGTAACTCTAAAAACGTTCCTGCGCCAACTGCCGCTACCAGTAGTCCCGCCCCCGTTTTCACGAGAGTTCGTCTCCCGAAACTCACCGTATGCTCCTTTGCGCTGCTAGTCTCCTGTGAGAAATGACCCTGATTATGTTGCTCTTCCTGGCTCATAGTAATTCCTTTCGATGTGCTTGACAGAACGATTTCGCGCTCGACAACTCGTTCACCAGTGGTATCACAACTTCAAATGCCCCGCATATATGTCGCAGAAAGCTATGCTCAGATCAGGCATATAAAATCCAAGCATATCTATATATCGCCGATCTTAAATATGCCTGGCTTTTCATCTTATCTTTTCCTTCTGCCTGTTTCCACAGAATAAAGCCACTTGAGTATGCCTGAAAAGGGCAAGGTAAACGATAGAGGGAAGGTGGAGGTATGGTAGTGATTTGGTATGTATTTAAAGTCGCCTATTGAGAACTCTCAACCATTTTTAATGTAATGAATACCATTCATTACGTGGGCATTTCATAAAAGATCGCAGAGGATATCCAATAGCGGCGTGTTGTTGCAGGTGGGTCTGGCTCATAGCGTCGGGTGTAGGAAAGTGGGCAGGGTTGTGCGAATGTGGGACACACAATCAATCTGATGGTCCACGTGGAAGAATCCTCTTTCATGTGGACCATCAGATTGATTTAGAAAACCGCAGGTTCCATATAATCGCCAAAGACCGAGCGGAAGACATCCATGATCTCGCCCAGAGTGGCGTAGGTCTTCACGGCCTCGATGATCGCGGGCATGGTGTTTTCTGTGCCCTCGGCCACGCGGCGCAGTTCGGCCAGGGAACGTTGAACGGCGGCCTGGTCGCGTTCACGGCGCACGCGCGCGAGCCGCTCCAGGTGGGCTTTCTCGCCTACGCGGTCGATGTAGAGCGTGGGGACTTTGATATCTTCGTCTATCATATAGTCATTGACGCCGACAATAGTGCGTTTGTGGGTGTCGATCTCCTGCTGGTAACGGTAGGCCGACTCGGCGATTTCGCGCTGGAAGAAGCCGTTCTGGATGCAGGCCAATACGCCGCCCAGTGCATCGATACGTTTGATATAGTCCAGCGCCGCCTGTTCCGTCTGGTCGGTCAGTGCCTCGACAAAGTAGGAGCCGCCCAGGGGATCGACGGTATTGATCACGCCGCTTTCGGCGGCGATGACCTGCTGAGTGCGCAGGGCGATCAGCACGGCCTTCTCAGTGGGCAGGGCCAGGGCCTCGTCGAGCGAGTTGGTGTGCAGCGAGTTGGTACCACCGAGTACCGCTGCCAGGGCCTGGATAGCGGTGCGCACGATATTATTGTCGGGCTGTTGCGCGGTCAGCGAGACCCCGGCGGTTTGCGCGTGACAGCGCAGCAGCCAGGAGCGGGGATCTTTCGCCCCGTATCTTTCGCGCATCAGGCGTGCCCACAGGCGACGTCCCGCGCGAAACTTGGCGATTTCCTCGAAGAAGTCGTTATGCACATCGAAGAAGAACGAGAGGCGCGGTGCGAACTCGTCGATATCGAGTCCACGGGCCAGAGCCGAATCGACGTAGGCCAGGCCGTCAGCGAGTGTGAAGGCCAGCTCCTGCACAGCCGTCGCGCCCGCCTCGCGGATATGATAGCCGCTGATGCTGATCGTGTTCCAGCGTGGCATCTGGCGAGTGCCGAACTCGATAGTATCGGTCACCAGGCGCATCGAGGGTTCCGGTGGGAAGAGAAACTCCTTTTGCGCGCTATACTCTTTCAGAATATCGTTTTGCAGGGTGCCACCCAGTTTTGCGCGTGGAAAGCCATTCTTCTCGGCATTGACGATATACATGGTCCAGATCACCGAGGCCGGACTATTGATCGTCATCGAGGTCGTAATCTTATCCAGGGGCAGATCTTGGTAGAGGATCTCCATATCGGCCAGCGAGGAGATCGCCACGCCGCATTTGCCAAACTCGCCCGCCGCCATCGGATGATCGGTATCGTAGCCGTAGAGCGTTGGCATATCAAAGGCCGTTGAGAGGCCCGTCTGGCCCTGTGAGAGCAGATACTTGAAGCGTTTATTTGTATCCTCGGCGGTGCCAAAGCCCGCGAACATGCGCATCGTCCAGGGTTTGGCGCGGTGCATCGTGGGCTGCACGCCGCGTGTATAGGGGTATTCGCCCGGCAGACTGAGATCGCGGCGATAATCCAGATTAGCGTTGTCCAGCGGCGTATAGATACGCTTGATCGGCACGCCCGACGTCGTCATGAGGTTCTCGCGTTCGGGCACGCGTTGCATGGACGGTTGGACCGTCTCGGTCTCCCATTCCTCGTGTGCGACGGTCAGGCGCGCCAGCTCGTCCTGGTCAAAAAGGCTGCCCTGTTCCAGGACAGGTGCCTGGTTATCGGGTGATTTCTGCTCTAGCATGGTGAAAAGAAACTCCTCGTTGAGTGTGACTGGTACAAATTGATGGTGATCAGAAAGTATACAGACACAGTATGTGCTCATCGGGAAATATTGTACCACATCGTATCGAGAAAAATACGAGTATGGGTGCGAGGAGGACGATTGAGAAATCTCCTCCTCGTTCTTTTCTGGAGCAGCAACCCGTAGGCTCTATTTGCGCCGTGCTCATACCGGACCAGGGTGATAGGAAACGGCGTGCCCTTTTTGCCTCATAATGTTGTGACCGCATCGCGCACGCGTCCATATGTCTCAACTGTAGATGCAAACTGCCGGGCCAGACCTTCGCGCAGGGAGACGCTGGGTGTGTAGCCGAGCAGCCGTTGAGCGCGTGAGATATCGGCCAGGGTAGTCTGCACCTCGCCATAGTGCGGGCGTTCAAATGTCAGGTCGAGCGGTGTGTTGCTGACCTCCCGCAAGAAGTCGAGCACATCCCTCAGCGTCGTTTGTGTGCCGCTACCAATGTTCAAAATCTCGCCCACGGCTGCCTCGCTCCTGGTGGCCAGCAGAGTGGCCTCGACGACATCGCTGACAAAAGTGAAATCGCGTGCCTGGCTGCCATCGCCATAGAGCAGCAACGGCTCCCGTTCCGCGATAGCTTTACACCATTTTTGCAGAACCATATCCGGGCGCTGGTGTGGTCCGTAGACCGTAAAGTAGCGCAGCATGACAACTGGCACGCCATGTTTACAGTGATACATCTTGCAGAGATTCTCAGCGAACAGCTTGGTCGCGCCATACGGCGATTCTGGCTGGAGCACCATATTCTCTTTCATCGGCAGGCGTTTGGGCTGGCCATAGACCGATGATGATGAGGCGTAGATAACACGCTGGATACCGCTTGTTTCGCGCAGCGCCTCCAGAAGATGTTCCGTGGCCAGGATATTGCAATGGACATACCCACCAAATCCCTGGCCCCAACTGGTGCGGACCCCTGGCTGAGCTGCCAGGTGAAAGACCCAATCCATCCCATCCAGCAGCGGTTTCAGATCTAATTCCAACAAGTCTTTCTCAATAAACGCGAACCGCTTCCAATTGCGCGGTCCTGCCAGATTGCGTTCTTTCAGGCTACGTGGATAATAATCGGTCAAACTATCGATACCCCACACCTCGTGCCCCTCGATCAACAAGCGTTTCGCCAGGTGCGAGCCGATAAAACCCGCCACACCCGTAATCAGACAACGCATAAACTTCGTCCTCTCTTCTACCATTACTTTTATTGGCTATGCCGAAGTATAGATATGGTGGCCTGGGAGATGGGATCTGTATATTGTGGGAATGGGATGTCATCCAGGCCACATATACAGTATACAAATGCCTCCAAATCAAGCAAGCGGTAATTAATATGAACACTAACTCAAAATAACAACGAGACGCGTTACAAGGCGCCCCCCCGGTGCGCGTGGGGGTGGTATTTTTTGGTGTTTTTTAATGAAACCCCAATTCGCACGCCCCCCCGCTACCCTCGGCGCCGCCTTGGTACGCGTCTCGTTGTTATTTTGAGTTGATTATACTTCAACCGCCATTGCGACCGCGCCGCCACCGCCGAGACAGAGGGTGGCCAGGCCACGACCACCGCCGCGCCTGCGCAGTTCGTAGATCAGGGTGGTCAGCACGCGGGAGCCGCTGGAGCCGATGGGATGGCCGAGGGCGATGGCGCCGCCGTTGACATTGACGCGCGACCAGTCCCAATCCAGCTCTTTGCCGTTGGCCAGGGTCTGGGCGGCGAAGGCTTCGTTGACCTCGATCAGGTCGAAATCGCTGATCTTCAGGCCGCTGATCTTCAGCACACGGCGCACGGCGCGGGTGGGCGCGGCGAAGATGTAGCGCGGCTCAATCGCGGCTGAGGCATAGGCGATGATGCGCGCCATCTCTGTCAGTCCATTGGCTCTGGCAAAAGCCTGGTCCAAGACCACGGTGGCGGATGCGCCGTCGCTCAGGCCCGGCGCGTTTCCAGCAGTGACACAACCACCAGCCTGGAACGCGGGCTTGAGTTTGGCCAGCGCCTCCAGGTTGCTATCGGCGCGGATCGGTTCGTCGGTATCGAGGAGCAGCATGCCCTTTTTCTGCGGGATCTCAATGGCCACGATCTCATCTTTGAAGCGTCCTGCTGTAGTGGCTGCGGCGGCTTTCTGATGACTTTCCACGGAGAGGCGATCCTGCTCCTCGCGGGTCACGTTGAATTTCTCAGCGATGATCTCGGCCTCTTTGCCCATATGGATGTCCTCGAAGGCGCACCAGAGGCCGTCATTGACTACCGCGTCGATCATCTCAGCGTTGCCCATGCGATAGCCGGTGCGGGCCTTGCGTAGCAGATAGGGCGCGTTGCTCATGCTCTCCATGCCCCCGGCGACATAGGCCTGAGCATCCCCGGCGCGAATAGCCTGAGCAGCCAGCATGACCGCTTTTAAGCCGGAGCCGCAGACCTTGTTGACGGTAAAGGCGGGAATGTCTACGGAAAGTCCGGCCTTTACCGCTGCCTGACGCCCTGGAGCCTGTCCAATGCCGGCGGAGACGACGTTGCCCATCACGACTTCTTCGATGGCGTCGGGATTGATCCCCGCGCGCTTGACCGCTTCTTTTATGGCAATCGCGCCCAATTCCGGCGCACTAAAATTTGCTAAAGAGCCAAGAAATTTGCCCGTTGGCGTGCGTGCCGCTCCAACGATGACCGCTTGATGTTCTGACATGGGTGTGAGTTCCTCTTTTCCATTGCTGGCCTCGCACAGGGCGCTTTCCCCACGAGGCTGTATAGTCGATAGCTGTTGTAACCGCTGTGTACTTTCTGCCCCGTTGCATCCAGCCAGGATGTTTTCTCTCCATATTGTATCGTGCAGGTATCGAAGGGGGCAAATTTGCTCTAATAAGAGTATGAGTTGGGCTGACCATTTCCACAGGTTCAGCCCAACTCATATGTTCCATCATGTGTCAGGATGTGCTGGGCAGCTCGCCCATACGGAAGCCGGGCGGAATGCTTGTATCCCACATCGAGTCTGCGACCTGCGCGGAAAGCATCAGTTGGTAGGTATCGTAGACTGGCACGCCGCTGCCGGGTCCACTGACACTGTGCAGGACGCCAACCGGCAGGTAGTGTTGGTTGAGCAGCAGCACCTGGCCGTTGCTCGCGCGTACCTGGTAGACCTGCTGTCCCTCGAAAGTGCTCTGGCCTAGATAGGTCGCGTGGTGCGTGGTGAGATCCTGGCGCAGACGAGTGAGCACGAAGAGTGAACCATCAACGGCCCAGCCCTCGACGCCACTGCCTAACTGGGCGACGTGGTGCATCATATCTTTGCCCAGCATCGTCGAGGGCGTCGCTACGACCACCACGTCAAATTGTCCGGGCATGCTCGATTCGATATGAATTTGATCGGTGCCGAGATCTTGATAGACCTCGACCTGATAGCTTTGTCCCTGCGCATCCAGCCTGGTCTGTGTGTAATGCAGGACATAGCCGTTCCAGGAGAGATTGGCTGGAAGCTGAAAGGCAGGCGAGGCGGGAAAGATCAGCCCGCGCCAGAGCGCACCGGCCAGCACCAGCACCAGCAGCGCGGCAGCCAGGGCCAGCACTCCCGCGCCGCGCCTTCTGATAGATCTGCCTTTGCGCAACGCTGGTACACGCGGCTCGGTCTGCTTTTCTGACTCCAACTGCTGCGCTCGTCCGTTGCGGCCCGCGACTGCGGCCAGAATAGCTTTATCAACTCGCGCTGAGGGCGCGCTTTCCGGCAGGGCCGCGACCAGATGCGTGGCATGGCGTAAAAGGCGAAACTCCGCGGCACAGTCCGGGCATGTCTGGAGATGCTCAGAGAGAATACGCGTCTGTTCCAGGGGCAGGTCCTCGATAATCGCCAGATAAAAGCGCACAGAGGCACAGACCTGCGGTCCTCTGGCACCCGGCGTGGGAAATGGCGGGAAATCGATGGAATAACTCATGGCTCTCCCTCCCGCTTCCCGGTATCTTCTTCATCCAGATACCGGTACTGTTCAGCAAACATCCGTTTGGCTCGCGAAATACGCGTGGCCGCCGCGTTAGGAGAAATACCTACAATGTCAGCGATTTCTTGATAAGGCACGCCCTGAGCGGCGCTGAGCACCAGCACAATCGCGTAGTCTTCGGGCATATTGGCCAGAGCCAGGCGAATCTGCTCGCGCTCAAAAATGGCGGGAATTCCTCCATTATCGGATGGAAGGTACGAGGCATCCTCTTCGCCGCCAGATTCAAACTGCTGGTCCCCGCTGCGACGACGGGAAAGCGGCCACCACGAGATGCGCTTGCGCCTGCGCAACAGGTCTACACACAGATTGGTGGCGATACGGTAGAGCCAGGGCGAGAGCTTCTCGTGATTGTAGAGGCCTTCCCAGGAGACAAACGCGCGCATAAAAACCTCCTGTGTCAGATCGTCTGCATCTTCCTGGCTGCCCAGCAGACGATAGACATAGGCGTGGATTGGACGTTTATATTGCTCATAAAGCATCACCAGGTCAAGCGACTCCCCTTTTCCCTCAGATGAAGCGGAGTTCTGGGGCTGCTTTATTTTATCTTTCGGCATGCCGAGCGCAATTCTTTCTCGTCTCCCAGGCATCGCGCCACGCTGCGCCTGCTTTCCAGCAGTTGGGGCAGCAGGTTGCGCGAGTACCTCACCGGTGACCACATTTTCTGGCCTCGCTGCTAGTATACCAGGAATGGCGCTGGGAGAGAACATGCCATGCTCCAATCTATGTCTGCCTGGGACTCTTTTTGCGCAAGATACGCTGACAAAGACATCCATTGGCAATCACGTTTTAAGAGAAGCATTTTTACCTGAAAATGGGCCCTGCTTGCTCCGTGCATGCATATTGGAGATGCGCAGGCCCGCGCCCGCGCTTCTCCAGCCGGGGGATCTCAAGCACGGCACGCAGCCACAGAAAACGTGTATGTATGCATTTTGTGGCTGCACTAATTTGCTCTATTTCGTGGGAATGCGCCAGTAGCGGCGTGTCATCATCGAAGTGCTTTTATCGTTGGCATTACTCATGATCAGTCCCGCGAATTGCAGATGTTGCATGGCCTCAAGCATGACTGCTGGGCGCTGATAATACGCGTGCAGGCCCCTGGAGTCCAGCAAAGCGCGTATTTCCGTCAGTGTCCACCCTGCATGGCCACCATGTAGAGGCAGCGCGGAAAGAATGAGGTCCGCGAGCTGTTTTTGAAAGCGTTGCTGGTAGTCTTGCTCCTCCCTTTGTGGCTGCTGGCGACGGTTGGGATAGAAGCGTGCCTCGAAGCGGCAGGCAGATTCGCCGCGTTTCATGCAGGTGCGTTCCACCACATGCACACGTTCATTGTAGCGGAGGGCCGCGCCCTCTATCGCGCCATGCAGGACGGCACAGAGCTTGCGAGGGCTGCGATAGATCAGGACCACCTCATCCGGGTGCGTGCTCGCGCCATACTCAAAAACGGGCGGTGTGGCCCCCTCAAAGGCTGTGCGCAGGCGCGCGTGCGTATCGCGCATGGCAAGGAGAAGTTCACGGCCACTATGCACCTGGGAGAGCAGATACGTACACAATTTGCCTGTCAACGCGTTCGCCACAAAGTAGCGCCCATACTCGCGCAACAACGTATCCGCCGGGATACGTGTGAGATGGCTGACGATACCCACGCCCCGTTCCATCAGGGCATCGTCATAGTAGCGGCTGGCCACCAGCGCCGCCGCCGAGGTCTCGCCCATCTGCTCGCGATACTTCTGAAGAAGCGCATTCCCAAAACGTTCGGTCAAATATTTTTCCCATGTCATAAAGATCAAACCGAGCATGACCCACCTCGCTGTAACAAATACTCAATACTGCCGACGACTATCAAAAAATAAGTTGTGTACATATAATACATGCATATCAAGGCATTTATAATCTTGTTAGTACTTTTATCTATTTGTGTAACAAAGTTTTATGGATTGGCTGCGGGTGCCTGAGCCAAACGAAGAGGGGTAGCCAGCAAATTATGTGTATCTGCTTATAGAATGTGTATTATCGGGTGTATTTGCTGTTGGGACATAAGGTTGTTTGGTATATTTGGAAGAAAATGGGAGGAATGGGTATGCATCACAAGATGGTCCCCGCCTGATTTGAAAAACCAGCGCGAGGGGAATGTCTTTTGTATAGCTCAACTGATGAGTCACTCATCAGTTGGCTCATCCCGTTTTGTTATAGAATGTTGCAGTATCCTCGAAGCGGATCGTCATCGGTCACGACTTGCCCCCGCGCTTGGAGGAATTGTATATGGGCACACCGAATAGGTCAAGTGACTTTGGCCAGGGGAACTATCTGTAACAATGAAAGGGAACAATCATGGAACTGAAGAACAAAGGCGTGCTGGTGACCGGAGGGGCATCAGGCCTGGGTGGGGCGTGCGTGCGTCTGCTGGCGCAGGGCGGCGCGAAGGTTGTGATCGCCGACCTCAACAGCGAGGGAGGCGAGAAGCTGGCCGCCGAACTGCGTGAGGGCGGGGCGAACGTCTCTTTTGCGCAGACCAACGTGACTAACGAAGAGTCGGTCCAGGCAGCGGTGCGAATGGCTGTTGAGAAGTGTGGGGGCCTGCATATTTTGATCAACTGCGCGGGCATCGGTGTGGCGGAGAGAGTCATCGGTAAAAGTGGTCCGCACGCGCTGGAGAGCTTTCAGAAGGTCATCAGCGTCAACCTGATCGGCACCTTCAACGCCATTCGCCTGGCCAGTGTCGCTATGGCGCAGAACGAGCCAGGCGCTGGTGGCGAGCGTGGTGTTATCATCAACACCGCTTCTGTGGCCGCCTTCGATGGCCAGATTGGTCAGGCCGCTTACTCAGCCTCTAAGGGCGGCATCGTTGGCATGACGCTGCCCATTGCGCGTGAACTGGCCCGCAACGGGATTCGCGTCATGACGATTGCCCCCGGCCTGTTCGACACTCCGCTGCTGGCGGGCCTGCCCGAACCCGCGCGCGTCTCTCTGGGCCAGCAAGTTCCCTTCCCACCGCGCCTGGGCAACCCCGCCGAGTACGCCGCGCTTGCCAAACATATCGTCGAGAACGAGATGCTGAATGGGGAAGTAATCAGGTTGGACGGGGCTATACGCATGCAGGCCAAATGATGAGTTTGTAATTGTCTCATCTGGCTAAACTGAGAGGAGCCGCCATTATTCTGGCTGGCTTCTCTTAGCAAGTATACAGCAATTCTATTGCCCCAACAAAGATGCAGTTCTTCAAGACTCCCCCGAAAGGGCAAACGTCTCGTTAATTTCCTGCGGTACCGCGAGCTGCTCTTCGCGATAGAGGTGTAGCGCCTGCAAGACTGGTTGATCGCTGATGGCAAAGAGATCGGCTTGCTCGAAGGCTTCGTGGTCAACGCTGGACC
This sequence comes from uncultured Ktedonobacteraceae bacterium, assembly GCA_964250225.1. Classification (GTDB taxonomy): domain Bacteria; phylum Chloroflexota; class Ktedonobacteria; order Ktedonobacterales; family Ktedonobacteraceae; genus Paraktedonobacter. The sequence continues at coordinate 25,337 of CAXUEY010000017.1, forward strand.
AGGAGGGGGTGACAAAGACGTCGCCGGGACCCCAGGCGAAGCGCGCGCCATTGATGATCGAGCAGCCGGTGCCGTGAAAGGCTACATAGACGGAACTGCCCGTCTTGCGCTTCGTGGGCGTGCGGGCGCCGGGATAGAGACGGTGCATCTCGCAGGCAAAGGTGCTGACTGCCGGTGCGCCCGTCAGGGGGTTTACGAATTCCAGACTGACCATCGGGCCGCCGCGTGCCTGGTGCAGCGTCTCCAGTGTGCGCTCGGTCTCTGCCCAGCGATAACGCAGCAGCGGCGAATGGGCAACGGGAGATCTGGCGCCCATTTCGCGCAGTCCCACGCCTGCAAAGCCCTGCTCGGAGAGGTTGTGGCCCGCGACGGGCTGGACCTCGGCGGGATAGTTCTCGAAGAAGATCGCTTCGAGCGCCGTTAACAGGGGCAGGTCCAGGCCATCGAACCAGACCATCGGCTCGTCGCTGTGGTTGGTGTGGTCGTGCCAGTTCCAGGGGGGCGTCAGGATCAGGTCGCCCGGCTCCATGTCGCAGGCGTCTCCGTTGACAGTGGTGTAGGTGCCGCTGCCGGTGAGGACGAAGCGAATGGCGGCGGGGGTGTGTCTGTGGGCTGGGGCGGCTTCGTGTGGTCCCAGGTACTGGAACGCGCCCCAGAGCGTCGTGCTGGTGAAGGGCAGCCCTTTCAGTCCAGGGTTGGCGAAGGCCAGTACGCGTCGATCACCGCCTCGTTCGAGCGTAATCAATTCGCCCGCGCGCCTGGCGAGTGGCAAGACATCATCCCACTTCCAGAGCCAGGGCTGCGTGGTTGCCAGCGGAACCTCCGGCATGAGCTGCTTCGCAATTTTCCAGAGTGGTTTGAGGTCGCGTGCAGCGAGCGCGCCACAAAATTCATCATAGCCTACCTCGACGGTATGGGTCGGACGCCAATCAACGCTCATAAATGCCCTCCTTCTCACGCTTTGTTTTTGCAAGCGCGATTCTCTCCTATTGGAATTGAAAAAAATCGGAATCCATGCTATCCTCTACAAAAATAGTCGTTCAAATTGAGCACTTCTTTAGTCATACAGCACATATTCGCAAGGAAGAGTCATGATTAAGATAAAACTCAGTGCTGGTTCAAAGTATATCAAACCAGAGGAAGAACGTGCAATTGAGAGCCTTACCCATCTGCTGTCCGCGGAGGATGGCTATATCATCCCCGCGATGTTTATCGGGCGGCAGGTTTCCAATCGCGAGATTGATGCGATTCTTGTGTTGCCGGATGCCATTTTTTTGCTCGACTTTAAAAATTGGGCTGGGCAGCGCATTGAGATTGAGGGGGTCAACGGGACGGTGAGGCGTTTGCGCGATGGGGCCTGGGAGGATGAGCCGAACCCGTTGCCCAATTATGAATATGCCGCGCGCGAACTGGCCACGCGTTTAAAACATGAGAGCTGGTTAACTACGCGCCCACAAATTTACTCGGTGATGGTATTTACGGCCATTGGCCTGAGCAGCACGCCCCAGGTTTCCTTTGCTGGTGGAGATTCAAAGCGGCCTCAGCCTAGAGAGGGGGTCGGTGCCTGCCGTCTTGAACAGGTGCCCAAATTGATCGCGGCTTTCCGCGCGGCGCATCCCGTCAGAGATCAGCTCAACCGGACGCAACTGGCGAGCCTGGCTGAGTTGCTGGTGAAGAAGCTCAAGGCGCCAACCAAACCTCGGCGGCGGCGTGTGGCGGGCTATATCCTGCTGGGTGAGCATCACGTTGACCCGTTCCTGGATTGTAAAATCTATCTGGGTGAGGGGGAACTGCTCAAAGAACAGGCCTGGATCAAGGAATATGAACAGGTGCTGGCCTCGCAAGATCAGCGCGTCCAACGCGAGCAACTGGTCCTGCGCCACGCCGATATTCTCCAGCGCTTCCCGCAGCATAAGAATATTGTTACCTATCGTACTGTTAAAGCCACCGATGCCCATCTCTATGTTATTCTGGATCGTCAGCCCGGCGTTTTTCTCAGCGAACTGCTCAGCGGCAAGCCTCTCGGTCAGACCACTGAGGCCGATGTGCAGCGTGTGCCATTTGATCTGGTGACTCGCCTGCACCTGGCGGGCGATCTGCTCAGCGCGCTGGCCTATCTGGTCGAGCAGCCGGGCTTTGAGCAGAGCGCCTATCGCGACCTGCGCCCGGACAGCATTTTTGTGCAATTCAGCGATGCAATGCCGATAGCGCAGTTGTTTAATTTCGACTGCACAAAGCTCCCTGGCGCGTATACCAAACTCAGTCACCTCAAAAGAGGGCAACAGCGCTTTCCCGTTTGGGATGATTATGCCTCGCCTGAACTTTTAGAATACATCGATTCTGGCAGATCCACATCGGGAGCGTCAACCCATTTTCCTGGCGATGTGCGCAGCGACATTTTTTCCTGGGGCATTATTGTCTGGGAACTGCTGACTGGCGAGCTGCCGTTTCAAAATGCCGAGGACAAGCTGGCCGGGCGACACCAGTCCTGGCCTGCTCAGCTTGATCCGCGCATGCAGACGGCGGGTAATGCTCTGCTGCCGGGGGCTGTGCAGTTGCTTGAGGCCTGTCTGGAGCCGGTTCCCGCCAGACGCCCTGACCTGGCGACACTCCGACGTACTTTTCCATGAGTTATAATGTAAGACCCGTGTTTCCAACTTGAGAAAAGAGAGCTGTGTTACTTTAAGGAAGAGGTCATAATGGTCGATTTAGAGGATACAGGCAATTCAACCTCGGTGCGTCTTATCGGCTCGTATTACAGGGAAGATCTCATCGGTCAGGGTGGGTTCGGCAAAGTCTATAAAGCACGCCATCATATCCTCGGCTCAAACGCCTGTATCAAGGTGATCCATCCCGATCAGCGGGGCGACAATCTGGCAGTTCTTGTACGCGAAGCAGAGGTGCTGACAAAATTAGATCACCCCAATATCGTGCGTGTGCTCGACCTGACCATCGAAGATGACAATCAGATTGCTCTGTTGTTAGAATACATTGATGGCGGGGATCTCCTGGCCCTCTTGAAAAGTGTACCTGGCCCCTTTGCGCTTGAAGACGCGGTGAAAATTCTTGACCAGGTTGCCGCTGGCTTACAGTATGTGCATCAACAAAACATTATCCACCGGGATCTCAAACCGCAGAATATCTTACGCAAGAAAAGTGGGGATGTGGTGATTGCCGATTTTGGGCTGGCCAAAGTGCGCGATAATGTGCGCAGCCAGAATGCACAATCATCGGGTATCGACCGTGCCGGCACGCCGTACTATATGGCGCCAGAGCATTGGGATGGCAAGGCGGAGTATCGCAGTGACCTCTATAGCCTGGGGATCATCGCGTACCAGTTGCTCACCAAACACCTGCCTTTTACCGGAAACCTGACCCAGGTTCGGGTGGGGCACTGCAAACGGAAGCCCCCGTCTTTGTGTGAAATCAACCCCAAAATTTTTCCCGAAATCGAGCAAGTCGTGCTCAAAATGCTTGAGAAAGACCCTGAAAAACGCTACCAGACTGCTCTCGACTTCGCGCGTGATTTACGGCGGGCGCTGATTTTCAAGACGCTCAAGCCGCTGCCCACGGACCCCGGACGTTTTCAGGTAGATCTTGCGAATATTGCTGAAGATAGGATGATGAGTCTAGCGCCTGGTGACTATACGGGACCGTTTACCCTCGATAAGGGCATCACCCTGATGGGGGCCGGCCAAACGACCAAGCTCTATGCCATTGATGAGGCGGTGCTGCGTATTCAGGCTGCGGGTGTGCGGCTGGAAAATCTGGTGATCCAGCGGACCCATGAGAGCAAGGATGAGCCGGTGATCGAGGCTGATGAGCAGGTCTCCTATATGTTAAAGCAGGTCACTATCCAGGGCGGGAAGGTCGCGGGGGCCAGTTGGGAGGGCGCCGAGTGGCAGTTGCCCGTGGGCGGTTTTGATTTTGAGCGTATTCCCGTGGAGAAGCCGCAAACGCGCGAGGTCCAGGTTGAGGTGAAGGAGTGGTGTACGGTGACGGTCCAAAGCAATTTGCCGGGCCTGCGCGCTTTTCCAACCACCCTATCTCCTGGTCCCCATACGCTCACGCTGGAGTTTGATCCCGCCAACTATCCTCCTGGTACGCGCCTCGATGGATCGATCTGTTTGCAGGGAGAGAGCGAGGACAGAGAGATCCACGTGCGTGGTCAGCTTGAACTGCCTGTGGCGCCAGTCGTAGAAGCGTCGCTGAAACCCTCAATCGTGGTGGAGAAACAGCTCGACCTGGCCGCGCCAGTTTTAGAAACGCCGCTGATGCCCTCAGTTGCGATAGAGAAACAACTTGACCTGCCCCAGATGGAGTGGGTCTATCAGCTCTGGAAAGAGTCCGCGGAACGTTTGCTCAATGAACTGGGAGATGTCGAGGGGAAACATCTGATCGCGCAAGAGAAAGCTGATCGGAAAAACCAGCGCCTGGAACGCAGAGTTTTGGATTATGCCTCGAACCTGCTTTTTGATCTGGTGGGGCGTAAGGCCTGCCTCTGGTATGTGAGACGCTTGCGCGTCAATGAGCGTTTTCCAGACGAGGAGGTCTGGGAGCTGATGCTGGCCAGCGACGGGCCGAACTTTCCCCTCATGCTGGCCGAGCGCAAAAAGACGCTGCGCCTGGAATGTCGGGTGCATCACGAGGGGAAAGGCACGCTCAAAATCAGTGCTCTCTCGCTCCAGAACGAGGACAGGGGAGTTGAGAATCTGGTGAGTCTGCCCGCGCTGGTACGCCTGGCCCCCTCGGTGCCGGGATATACGGGCGTTTCCCCTCACTTCATCGAACAGATCCAGTCCTTGCCCATCAAAAGCGCCGATGAGGTCAATGTTGACCAGCTCCAGGGCTGGCAGGCCTTTCTGGAGTTCCAGAACGATCAGATCAAGAAACGCCAGTACTGGGCCGGTTATAGCAGACATAATTACCGCGAGGGTGCCTCGAGAGTCTCGTTTTTCCTGAATAAAGATACCCGCAACGGCGCGCAGGAGCCGATAGAATACAAGGAATTCCAGGAACTGGCCCGCAGGTCTCGTACAGAATGGCTCAAGTTGTTTGAGACGTTGCCCGACCCGCACAAAGCGCGGAAGAAGTGGGAGAGGCGCGATAAGGACGTGATTGGCAGCGTCGAGTACTTTCAGGTGGAACCTCCCAGGCTGGAAGTCAAACTCGATCAGCGGGTGGCGGAGCGTTTGCGGCGGGGCACGTATGAACTGCCGGTGGAGGGCTTTCTGCATTACGAGGCTGGCGGGGATATGTCGCAAACGGAGCGCCATCAGGAGGCGCTGAGTATTCTGAAGCAAGGGCGCGCGACCAATCCCCTGCTCGGTGACTTTTTCTTTGACGCGACCAGAGCGCGCCCGCTTGAGGCCGTCCAGCAATTGCAACCAGCGGACCTTTTATCTGGCACCTGTAATAATGGGCAAATTGCCGCGATTCAGATGGCTCTGGCCACGCGCGACCTGCTGCTGATCCAGGGACCGCCTGGCACGGGGAAGACCACGGTGATCGCCGAGATTTGTTACCAGGTGGCTCTGCATGGTGGGCGCACGCTGATCGCCTCGCAATCGAATCTGGCCGTGGATAACGCGCTGGGCAGGATTATTCACAGCCCGCACGTGCGCGCCTTGCGTAAAGGCAATCCCGAAACTGTGGAAGATGAGGGTCGCGCCTATACCGAAGAGTACGTGGTCCAGAAGTGGCTCAACAATACGGCCAACGATTGCCGGAGCAGATTAGCGCAGCGGCAACAGAACATCGCCCTTTTTCGCAGACTTCTGGGGGAAAGCGAGCGCTTTGTGCGCTACCATCTAAGCGAAGTTTCCTGGGCAAACAGGCGCTACTCTGCTCAAAGAAAGTATAAAGCAGTGTTGCAGGAAAGCAATGATTTTGCCGACCTCATGCCACAGAAGGAGGAGGAAGCGCAGAAATATGCTCCACTACATAAGATATTCTCCGCGATTATATCCGGCACTATCGATTGGAGTATGCCTGAGGTGAGCAAGGCGCTGGCCTATCTGCTCGCTGAAACAGCGGATCGGCGACAATTCATCGGGCGCATCAACGATGGTTTGCGAATCGCCAGACAGGTGGGCCTGACTCCTTCAAGCGAGGGGCAGTTGCTGCGCTGCGCGGTCTGGCTGAAAGAGATAGCGCATACCCATAATCAGAGTTGGACCCAAAGCCGCCAACTCATCGAGCAGGTGGAGGGGGAGATCACGCTGTTGGAGCAGTTGGACCAGCAACGACAGACCTTAGCAGCATCTATCCAGACGCGTAAAGGTCACGTGCAGGATCTCACGACCCAGATCGATGCGCTGCGCGCTCCTCTCCAGCAGGTCACGAGCGAGATGCGTACTCTGCAAAGGGCCACAAACGTGCTAAGCCAGTTGCCAGAGCACGGGGCCGGGAGTATCGTCTCTTTCATTCAAGCGCGCATAGACGCGGAACAGCGAACACCATCAACCGGGTCGGGAGCGTTCAGCTTGCTGGAGATTGCCGAGGTTTTTCCTGCGGAAGTTCTTGCCGCCGTGCAGAGAGATTCGTCTGCGAACTTCATCGAGCTGTGGCGTTCTGCCAAAAGGGTAGTCCAGGGAAACATTCAGAAAACGCAGAAAGAGGGGGATACCTATCGGCAGATTTGCGACCGACTCGCCCTCTCTGGACGAAGCTTTAGCCAGGCGTTGTTCGCCTTGCCTGAAATGTATCAGGAACTGGCGCGAGTGCAGCCTGACGGCTATGTCGCCAATCCCCAGGATAACGCCAACTTTGAGCAGATCGTCAGCCGCATTCAGAGCAACTTACAGAGTATCGAGGAGATGCGCGCAAAACCCGCCGGTCTCATGAGCGCATTTTTCAAAGAGCGGGAAAAACAGCGTCTCCTCAAACTGTTTCTGGAGACGCGCGAATTGCTGCTTGCTGCCAATAAAGGTCAGCAAAATATTCCTGGGCATATATACACTGCTCATACTGAATTCGTCGCAAAAATAGTCGTGGGACTCTGTTCCTCGCTTCAGCAGCACATCAGTAAGCAGCAGCAAGAGGTTGAGGCGGCTCATCAAGCTGCTCGTGCAAAAAGAGAGCATCGAGAGACAGAGCGCCAGAAGCTGCAAAGCTTGCTTGAGGACGAAGAAGCTCAGGTGTCTCAAACCATGAGAGCCGTGTATGATCATACGCGGCAACTGGCCTATCGACTTCAGGAGCTGAGCAAATGCCCGTATATCCCGCCAGGCTTGCGTAAGATCGCGCAACAGAACGTACTGCCCAACAGCAACCCACTGAGCTTCGTGGAAGAGTATCGGCGCGTGTCACAGAGCTGGTTGAGCGATCTCCAGGCTTTAGAGACGCTCGTGAATGAACTCTGGCAGGAGCTGGAGGCCGCGCACAATACGGTCCAGCCGCGCTTTGCACAGGTGCAGGCGGCGCTTGTGCAGGGTCGGCAGCGTTTGCGCGAGCTTGAGGCTGCGCGGAAAACGCTGGAGGGCATGTTGGGGCAAGACTCGCCTGATCTGCTGGCCGCACGTCGGTGGTGGCGCAGTGTGTGGGAGAGCATTCCGACCTCTCTGCGTCCATTAGAGCCGCCAGAGGGGATCTTTAATCTCGCCCTGTTAGAGGCAGTCGAGCAGCAATTTGCCGCCTGGTCCGATGAGCTTGCCAGAGAAGAACAGGTGGCCCGGCGCTATGATCGCCTGGTTGAGGATTGGGTGGAAGAGCTACGTCACCTGACCGACGGCGAGAAGCGCGATCTCCAGGAAGTCTACATTCGCAATGCCAATGTCATCGGCATTACCTGTGGCCAGGCGCCTAAACTCACCCCGAAAGAACTGCGTACCTTCTCGTCGTTCGATACCATTATTATCGACGAGGTCAGCAAGGCCACGCCGCCTGAACTGCTCTTGCCGGCGATCAAGGGAAAAAAGCTGATCCTGATTGGAGATCGGCATCAATTGCCACCGATGATCGAGGATAAAACCCTGGAGCAGATGGCTGAAGAGGCCAAAGAAGACGCCCGGACCTATGGCTATCTCAATCGCTCCTACTTTAAAGAGCGTTACGACGAGGCGCCCGATACTATCAAATGCATGCTCTCGATCCAGTACCGCATGCACCCCGACATTATGGCCGCGATCAACCAGTTCTACGAGCGCCCATTGGAATGTGGCCTCAACCAGCCGGATCTTGAGCGCGATCACCAGCTTGCATCGGCGCTGGTGCGCCAAAACAAGCACCTGATCTGGGTCACGACTCCCCTGGTTTCCACTCAGAAACAGCGTTCCCAAAGAATCCTGGTCAAGAACAAAGCCAGTGGGCGAGAGATCATCAAGTATCAGAGCGTTCATGACGGTTTTGGGGATGCATCTGAGGGGACCTCCTACATCAATTACCGGGAAGTCGAGATCATCGAGAAGATCTGCGAGGAGTTTCAGCAGATCTGGGCGCTCAAACGAGCTGCGGGCGCTGAACCCAAAGAGATCGGCGTGATTACGTTTTACGCGGCTCAGGAGAAGCTGTTGCGCCAGCGTCTGAACGTGGCCAGGGATGGCAAAAGCGCGCGTTTCGATGCGCTGAACATTCGCGTGGGGACCGTTGATCGTTTCCAGGGGATGGAGCGCGCCGTGATCCTTGTGAGCATGGTGCGCAATAATGCCCAGCGCGACATCGGCTTTGCGCGCAAGGACGAGCGTATCAATGTCGCCTTCTCGCGTGCCCAGCAACTCCTGGTGATTGTGGGCTGCCACGACCTTTTCTGTGGCACCGCGCGCCATGAGGACGCGGTGGAACGCTATAAAAATGTCTCAAAAATCGTCGAGAAGCGGGGGGATTTTATCGATGTTTCTAGTCTCTAGCGTTGACCTGCGACCTATTGCCCCGGCTCTACTCCCCGTGGCTCTGAAGATAGAAAAAGGCTCGCCCGGCCTGCATGTCCTGGCCGCGCGCCAGTTTCGCTATCCTGTGCAGCAGCAGAAAATCAGCGTGCGCATCGAATATTATCGCAAGCTGAATCTGCTGGAAAAGTTTATTCTGCGCGCTTCCTCCGAGATCTCGCCCGCCCCGTCGCTAAAGGAAGTGGCGAACGTGCTGGGGCTGGACCCGATTTTTATCGAGAGCGTCCTGAACGATCTGAGCGATAGAAAGAACATTACCACGAGCGATGATAGGCTGCGCGTGACTGAGGAGGGGAAAAAGACCCTCTCATCCGAGACGATCACGGAAGATCCGGCCTATGAAGCCTGGTACTACCTGCAAGACACCATTCTCGGCACCATAGCCTTCACGCGTCAGCCGCTCGATGTAATGGATGAAGAGCTTGCGCAACTGGAGGATCTGAATACGTATGTGGCGCGAGATTTAGAGCAATTTCCTGCGTTTGACATCAACCCCGTTGAGCAGCAGGCGCAACTGCAAGAATGGGGCCTGGATGCGCATGATCCAGACATGGGCAGGTTTGTAAAGCAGATGGCGCCCTCGGCACCCGCGGAACTACGCTGGCGCCCGGTGGCAGTCTTTGTGCTCTATGATACGCTCAAAGAGAACACCGATGCCAGCATCACCTTTCAAGTGCGCTCGGAAGACGAGTCTGTGCCGCTGGTCGGTGAATGGCTGGAGTCGCAACTGCGAGCACAAAATCTCTCCTTGAAGACGCTCTGCGGGCTGACCGATGAGATGCTCGCGCGTGAGGAAGAGGAGATCCAACCAGTGGAGAGCGTGGTGGAAAGGCGCCTGGACGAGATTCGTCACCAGGCCGCGAGCCAGTTGCGTTTGCAGGTGAAGGGTCAGGAGCTGGAGAAAGAGGCTGGTACGGCCACGCAGTTGCGCGACGTGGAAATCCACCACGCTTTCCTGAAAGCCTTAAAGAGTGCGCGTGAGCAGATTATCATCTATTCGCCCTGGATGAATGCGCAGGTGGTGGACGATGCCTTCCTCTCGCTGCTGGAAGATCGCGTGAAGCGGGGCGTGCATGTGCTGATTGGCTACGGGATTGGGCGCGATAAAAGGCGCGAAGATCGGCCTGTGCCGCCTGCGCTGATCCAACGGATGAGCGCCATTCAGACCGCCGAGGGGACGCCGGGAATTATCGCCGAGTGGCTGGGAAATTCCCACGCCAAAGAGATCGTGATCGACCAGAAGATCCATCTGAGTGGCTCGCATAACTGGCTCTCGTATCGCGGGGACCGCTTCCCACGCGGTGAGACCGTCTATCAGGTGACTATTCCCGGCGAAGTTGAGAAAGCTTACAACCACCTGGCTCAGCGTTTCATCGAGCGTGCTCAGGCGCTCTGGCACCACGCCAGCGACGAGGAGCGCAAGTTAGCGCTGTGTATTCTGGGCTACCTGGGACACGAACAGGAGGCCGCGGACTGGATCAGGCGCGACAAATGCTATCAGCTCGTGCCGTTCTGGATGGCCCTCGCGCACCAGGCCATCTCCGCCAACCATAAAGAGCGCATTGTCGCCCCTCTGCACGAGCTGATCTCCCTCTGCAACGCGAAAGCGCAACTCCCCGACCCACTGCTGAACGAGATCGGGGTGGCGCTCCAGGGTGTCTTTAAACGTATCGCGCGGCCTGGGTAGGCGAGTTCAACATGGGCTTTCTAAATATAGTAGCCCATAGCCTTCGAGGAATCGCCCCAGGTCTCAAACACCTCGTCCTCCAGGTCCGCATAGCCTGCCTGACTTAGCGCCTCAGCAATAGTATCCGGCCAGTCACGTTGGGGATCGCGGGCCAGCTCAGCGCGCACCGCAACAATGATCGGGATAGCTGCCAGGATACGTGAATTTTCACTCTCTTGCAGCATTTTGATGGTCACATCGAGTTCCACAAAGCTCCGCGCTTTGTGAGCATCTCCCAGAAGCGCCCCCGCTTGCTGGGCAAAGGCGCGAAACTCCGCGTGCATGTTTGCCCCTTGCAAATTGGCCCCCCGCAGACGTGTGTGCTCATCAAACTGAACCTCTTCAAGTGAAGCCTGAGTCAAATCTATCTCACGTAGATCGGCCCCTCGAAAATCAACTCTTCGGCAGTCGCTAAAGCGCAGATCCGCTGCCAGAAAACTGGCTCCAGTGCAGATTGCCTCGCGTAACTCCGCTTTCACTAAGTGCGCTCCCTGAAGTTGTGCTCCACTCAGGTTCACCTGAAGAAACTGCACACCGTTGAGCACAGCATCAACCAGAGAAACTCGGCTCAAATCTCCATACATCCTTGAATTGATAGCCCGGCAACTATCCAGAATAGCTTCGTCCAGTTTAGAATCTCTAATAAGCGCTAGTTCGGCATATTCCAGATGGGTGCCTGCTAGATCCACTTGTATTAGAAACAGGTCATCCCGCGAGGTATGCACTCCGCGTAGGTCAATACGATGAGCCACTTCGTCAGCGAAAGGTAGCATAACCAGACGCTGGCGCAACTCGTTTGTCAAAGGTACACGTATCTCTGAAGTGAGCCTTCTGTCTCTCGCAGGATTGAGGGCTTGCTGGACTTCGCTCGCAAGCTGTTTGCCCTCCTCTGTCTCCCATCGAGTAGTCAATTGTTCGCGTGTCGCTGGCATGGTTTTCTCCTTTCGCAATTCATCCCAAAGCTGGGAGTGAATTTATTGTCCATATGGAAGAACAATATTAATTTCTACCCCATCGACATTATATTTTATTTTGGTAGGAGAGTTCTTCATGGACGTAATATCTAAAACATCCGTTTGTCCATCTACTGCTATCTGAAAATCTGGTATCAATTGTCCATGTCCTGGCAGCCCTTTCTTAATACGTAATCCAAATTTCTCGTCGTAGTATTTAAACAGGGTTGCATACTGTGGGCTATTGAACTGCTGCATTATCAGACTTTCAAGGGCGTTTCCGTACTGGTATTTATAAGGTTGATCAGATGTTCCATCAAGGAGCTGCTGAACAACTGGTGGCAAATCTGCCCAACCAGGAATCGCTTTATAAAGCGGGATGCCCGCTTTTTTCGCGGCTCTGGCCTGACTCAGCAGATCGTTTAGCCGTTGGTATTGTTGCTGGACAAGATTTCCCAGCACAGCAGCCAGGATATCCGCAGCAACTTCTTGATAAGTTGTGCCTTTCGAGTAAATCGTACTTTGCCCGTTGTTGAGATTTGCTAAAATTGTCACAGCCGAATCTGGCAAATCAAACGCAGCCGCCCATAACAACCATTCTGGATGATTCGCCGCCAAATCTGGATAGAGTTTGCGCAATTGCAGATAGCGCTCAATGCGTTTACGCATCTCTGCTTCGCTGGCGCTGGGATCGAGCGCGAGCATGGCTGTAACCTCTTCGATTGACAGGCCATACTCATTGGCCAACGACTGTATAAACTGTTCTTGCGTGACGGTTAATTGGATGTTGAAGCGGGTAGCAGTGAGTTGCTCGGCATCAAAGGTGATATCCGTCGTGATCTCTGCTGGTATTGCGGGCAGTTCTGATCCCTGAGGGTCGGGTTGTTGCGCGAGATTATGCATATCATCGATCCAGGTGCCGATATTGGCAGCGAGATCCAGAAAAGGCTGTTGTTGCTCATAGTCTACATACAACAGAGAGCCTATGAGGATGGCTCCCACTACCGCAATGATGATAATTTGCACCACAGGGATCGTTGGGGGCGCCGCCCCTTCCACTGGGGCTGCTGTTGTCTCCCCTGTGGCCGCTGCTGCGGCTGGAGGAGCTGCGACAGCCGCGAAATATCCACTTGCCTGCATCTGCTGCACCGTCTTCATCTTGCCCTCTTCTGCGGTCAGTGCTGTGGTGCATTTGTTCAGCAGCGTGGTGATGCGATCCGAGAGACCATTACCAGCGTAGGGACTGAGCAGATCTTCAGCGTCCAGGTAGATGCGCAGGGCATCAGCGACAGCGTTGGCGGCCTTGCCCTGAAACACCACTGGCCCACTGGAGGGGAAGAGCAGCGCGACGGCGTTGGCAAAGTCCTCCACGCTCTGATCGTGATTGGTTTCTAACTGCCTGATCTGGGCTGTAGGAAGGGTGTTCAATGGATTCAGAAAAAAGGTGATGAGGTACTGACGTCTCAGAAAAATGGGATGTGCGTCTGAGCATTTCAATGACTTAGTGTGAAATGGTTTTCATAGCAACCCTTTCCCTCATCTGGTATAAAAACGTTTTCACAACGATGCCTGCAAGCGCGAGGCTTTGCGAGGGAAAATGCTTGCTGCTTTGTATTGGTATTGTGCCTCTCTGCCCTCCCTACTTGTTCAGTCAGCTTGACAAAACTCGCAAACTCGACCTATACTTGGGGTATCAGGATGTACCCTTTGAGGACATGCTCTTTATTTCTAAAAACGTTTTCAAGTATGTGGATGGCTTATCAAGCGCCTCTTTAGAGTAGCGTGGAAACGTTTTCAATGCTCTTTGGCGAGAAGGAGGTGCAGGATCGCCAATATTCAAGACGTGGCGAAGCGCGCCGGTGTCTCTATCGCGACAGTTTCGCGCGTGCTCAATGGCAGAGATCATGTGAATGAGGATGTGATTGCGCGCGTGCGGGCCGCGGCTCAGGAGCTTCAGTATCAGCCGAGCCGGGCTGCTCGCGCTTTGCGGGCCAATCAGACAACGATCATTGGTCTGCTGATTACTGATATCCAGAACCCGTTCTTCACCGCGCTGGTACGAGGCGTGGAGGACGTGGCGCAGCGCAATGGCTATAGCCTGATTTTGTGCAATTCCGATGAAGATCCACAGAAGGAGCGGCGCTATATCGAGGTGCTCTGCGCGGAACGCGTGGCGGGGGTGATTATCGCGCCCACGCGTGAGCAGCAGCGCGCACTCAAGCTCTTCGGCGAGCACAACATTCCCGTGGTGGCCGTGGACCGGCGCGTCAAAGACCAGGAGACGGACGTGGTGCTGGTCGATAATATTCGCGGGGCACGTGAGGCCACGGCCCATCTCCTCACCAACGGCTATCGCCGGATCGGGATGATTTCCGGCCCCACGACCACCACTACCGGACGGGAACGCCTGGAGGGATATCGAATGGCCCTATACGACGCGGGCATCGAGCATGATCCCGCGCTTGAACGCGTCGGGTCTTTCAAGGAGGAGAGCGGACGCCAGCTCACTTACGAGCTGCTGGACCTGGTGAAGCCTGTTGACGCGCTGTTTGTCGCCAATAATCTCATGACGCTGGGCGCGCTGGCAGCCCTCCACGAGCGCAAGCTGCGCGTCCCCGATGATATCGCGCTGCTTGGCTTCGATGAGATGCCCTGGGCCTCTCTCCAGGAGATTTCGCTGACGACGGTGACACAGCCGGTTTACGAGATCGGCAGTACCGCGGCCCTGCGCCTCTTCCAGCGCTTGCAGCATCCCGCGGTATGTACTCGCCAGGAGATTGTTCTGGCTCCAACGCTGCGTATTCGCAACTCGACACGTCCACAAGCGCCAATGCAGATTCATTCGTAATTTTTTATATTGAAAGGAACGCCCATTCCATGATAAAGATTGGTTTACTTACGTTC
>CAXUEY010000017.1:39904-53094 GCA_964250225.1 uncultured Ktedonobacteraceae bacterium
TTTTTATATTGAAAGGAACGCCCATTCCATGATAAAGATTGGTTTACTTACGTTCTCAGATGGCCGCCCGTTTGTGGCGCGGGAAATCGATGAGTTCAACCGGAACGCGCAGGCTCGCATCAAGCGCAGATTAGAGCAGGATGGCTATCAGGTGGTCACGGGGGAAGAGGTGATCTGTACCAACGAGCAGGCGGTACGCGAGTCCAAACGCCTGGCGGCGGCTGCTTGCGACTGTACGATTTTTAACTTCGCGGTCTGGGTTTTCCCGAACCTGCCCGCGCTGGCCTCGCGTTTCGCCCCTGGCCCATTGCTGCTCTTCAGCAACATTGACCCGCAGTATCCCGGTCTGGTCGGTATGCTGGCCAGTGCGGGCGCGCTCAACCAGGCCGGTACGTCCTACGCGCGTGCTTATGGCGATATCAACGATGACGCGATCTACGCGAATGTGCGTAGCTTTGTGCGGGCCGCCGGAGCCGTTTCGGGCTTGCGTGGCCAGACCTTTGGCCTCTTCGGTGGTCGTCCGATGGGCATGTACACGGCCACAGCCGATCCCGCGAGCTGGCTCTCGACCTTTGGCGTGGATGTGGAGCATATCGACCAGGGCGAGATTGTGCGCCTGGCGGCTGAGGTACCACAGACGCGAGTTGACTCGGCCTTCACCTGGCTGGAGGAGAATATCGGCCATATTCACTACGATGGCAAACAGTTGACTCCTGATAAGCTCAAGACACAGATCCGCGCTACCTACGCGGTGAAACGTTTGATAAAGGAGTATCGCCTGGACTTCTCCGGCATTAAAGCGCAACCGGAACTGACGAATAATTTCTGCACGATGGATGTGACCGAAGCCTTCCTCAACGATCCCTACGACTGGGATGGGCCGCACGAGCCGCATGTCTGCGCGACCGAGGCCGATATGGATGCCGCGCTGACCATGCAGATTTTCAAGCACCTGGCCCACACGCCGGTACTCTTCGCCGATGTGCGCCACTATCACGCCGACCTGGGCATCTGGGATCTGTGCAATTCGGGTGAGCACGCGACATACTTTGCCGGGCGCTCCTTCGATCCCAAAGACAATCTGCCGCTGGTGCATTTCTATCCCGAAGGCTTCTATTTCCCGGCGGGTGGCGCGAGCGTGCATCACCTGGCCCATCCCGGCGAGGCGACCTTCGCGCGCCTGACACGTCGCAACGGCACCTACTGGATGGCGATCCTGCGCGGCGAGTTTGTGCAATACGACGCCGACAAAAATATGCAACTGATGCGCCAGACCGACCTGGCCTGGCCGCATGCTTTCACTCGCTTCACCTGTTCCGCCGATGAGTTTGTGGCGAGCTACGCCAGCAACCACATTCACGCGGTCTACGGCGACTGGGTGCGTGAACTGCGCGCGGTGGCTGAGCTGCTGGGCATCGAAGCGCATGTGTACGGCGAGTAATAAGCGAGCGTTAAACGTTATGGGAAGAGAACTGGCTTTCTTGCAGTATCTCAAAATGGATCGGCAGAGAACCACGACTTGACTCCCTCTGCGCCTGGAGGAATTGTATATGGATAAGCCAAACAGGTCCAGTGACCTGCTCTTAGGCATCGATGCAGGTACTGGCGGGATGCGCGCTGCTCTCTTCGATCTCCTGGGACAACCCCTGGGCTTCCACGATCAGAGCTACGCGACCTCGTACCCGCAGCCGGGTTGGGCTGAGCAGCATCCAGAGGACTGGTGGGACGCGCTGGTCGCGGCTGTGCGGGGCTGTCTGCAAGCAAGCGGGGTGGACGGCAGCCACGTGATCGGGCTGGCTATTGACGCTCCCTGCGATATCCTGCTCACGCGCCAGGATGGGACGCCGGTGACGGAGAGCCTGATGTGGATGGACCTGCGCGCCACCCGCGAGGCGCAGCAGCTCACCGCCACGCGCGACCCCGTTCTGCGCTACTGCGGCGGCGATGTCCCGGCTGAGTGGCCGCTGCCCAAAGCCCTCTGGCTGAAGCAACACAGGACAGATCTGTGGAACGCCGAGACGTATCTGGTCGAGCAGATGAGCTGGCTGACCTGGCGGCTGACGGGTGAATGGGTCGTGCCGCTGAACAGTGCCGCTGCCAAGTGGCATTATCGCGTCACCGCCGCTAGTGACAGCGCCGCCGGTTGGCCGCTGCATCTGTTGCAGGCGCTGGGGCTGGACGACCTGGCTGCCAAAGTGCCGGGTAGAGTGCTGCCAATGGGCGCGTCGGCTGGTCCACTGACGGAGAGCGCGGCGCAGCAACTGGGACTGCGCGCGGGCATCGCCGTCTCCATGAGCGGCATCGACGCGCACGCTGGCATGGTCGGCATGGATGTGCTGGCGCCTGGCACGCTCGCGCTGATTACCGGCACCTCGACCTGTCAGCTCGTGCAAACCTCGGAGCCGGTGATCGATCCCGGTCTGTGGGGACCGTTTGAGGATGCCGTGGTGAGCGGTGAGTGGACGCTTGAAGCGGGACAGGCCAGCACAGGGGGTACCGTGCGCTGGCTTCTCGATACGCTTGGCGGCGCGCTGCCAGCAGGCGCTGCGCGCTACATGCAGGCTGACGCGGCTGCGGCGGCCATCAAAGCTGGCGCGAACGGTCTGACCGTGCTCGATTTCTGGCAGGGCAGTCGCACGCCCATCAAAGATCCTCAGGCGCGTGGAACCATCTGGGGCCTCACGTCCGCGCACACGCCGGGCCATCTGTTGCGCGCGGTCTACGAGGGTACGGCCTATGGCAATCGCCATATTCTCGACAAACTGGCGCAACTGGGCGTGCCAACCAGCCGCATCGTGGCCTGTGGCGGAGGCACGCGGAGTACGCTCTGGTTGCAGATCCTCGCCGATGTCGCGGGTATTCCCATCAGCCTGACCACCGTACCCGATGCGGTAGCACTGGGCAGCGCTATCTGTGCCGCCGTGGGCGCCGGAGTCTATCCCGATCTGCGCGCGGCAGGCCAGGCGATGGTACGCCTGAGCATGAGTGTCGAGCCAGATGCAGCCCTACGGACTGTGTATGACGACGGCTATGCACGCTATCGCGCAACCTATAGCGCGCTCGCTCCACTTTTTCAGGAAGCACAATGATAGGCGATGGCAAGCAGGGCGGACCCGCCCTGCTGCATTGCACGTAGATCGGCCCATATAGCAGCAAAACACAGCTTCTCAGAAGGGTTTCAAACTCATGGCTCATGAAGAGGAAACGAATCAGACGAATAACATGACACGACGACGACTTCTGATGGCCCGGACATCTTTTACACCATACCGCTTTTTGGCCCCTATTGCATCTATCTCATGCGCACCCGCATCTGAGAGGGGTACCGAACGCGAGGGGCGCCGGACGCGAGGGCCGGCGCTACATGCAAGGGGGGATGGTGGCGAGCACGTGGAAGAAGCGTGAGAAGGGTTGGATACAAGATCATACGTGTTTAATGAGCGTATGAATATATCGATTAGATTTGAAAGGATACGCAGAAATTGGCAAAGCATATAAGTTTTAACGGCCTGGGTATGGGCCTGGGCAACCTGTCGCGTCTCTCCAACGCGCAGACGCGCTCGATTAGCGCGGAGAATTTTACTGGAGCCAAAGGCCAGGGAGGGATGGCCACGGAGGGAACCGGGGCGAATTGCGCGCGCGATCTGGGGCAGAGCTGGAAAATCTCTCCCTCGATTGTTATTGCTCCCCAGAGTACCGTCACCCTGGCCGATATCGTAGGGCCGGGCGCGATCCAGCATATCTGGCTCACGACCCACCCCACTAACTGGCGCCGCCTGGTCCTGCGCGCCTACTGGGACCACGAGGAGCAGCCTTCTATTGAGACGCCCTACGGTGACTTCTTTGCGCAGGGTTGGTGCGAGCGCGCCAATGTGAACTCGCTGCCCATCGCGGTGAACCCGGCGGGCGGTTTCAACTCGTACTGGGAAATGCCCTTTCGCCAGCACGCGCACCTGACCATCGAGAATATCGGTACCGAGGAGATTGTGCTCTATTACCAGGTCGATTATACCCTGACCGAGATACCGGAGGACGCGGCGTATTTTCACGCGCAATGGCGGCGTAGCAATCCGCTGGGCTATAAAGAGGTGCATACGCTGCTAGACAATGTGCGCGGCAAAGGTCACTATGTCGGCACTTATCTGGCCTGGCAGGTGAACAGCCCTGGTTGGTGGGGCGAGGGCGAGATCAAATTTTATCTGGATGGCGATCAGGATTATCCAACGATCTGTGGCACTGGCACGGAAGATTATTTCGGCGGAGCCTGGAACTTCGATCAGGATGGGGCCTACTGTTCATTCTCGACCCCCTTTCTTGGTTTACCACAGATCATCAAGCCCGATGGCCTCTATCGCAGTCAGCAGCGCTTTGGCATGTATCGCTGGCACATTATGGACCCGATCCGTTTCGATGAAGAGCTGCGTGTGACCATCCAGGCGTTGGGCTGGCGCAAGGGTCATCGCTACCTGCCGCTCCAGGACGATATCGCCTCGACCTCGTTCTGGTATCAGGCCGAGCCGCACGCTGCCTATCCAGCGCTGCCCGATGTTGATGGGCTGGAGGTTTTTAGCGGCGAGGGCCCACTGGCGTAGGGCGCGCTCCAGGGGCGCCCGTACTATGGAAGGCTGACGCTAAGATAGACATTTATTTGCTAAATATGGGCATACAGATCTCGCCCATTTCCGTAAAATAATGTCTAAATTGCTGCAAAATTCGTCCATAGTACGGGCGCCCCTCGTGCCCGCCCTGCGCTTATTTGATCATAGAAAGAGTTATATATGACGATAGATACTCGTGGTGGCATCGGATTGGTTGGTCTGGGGGGCATTACCCCGACGCACCTGAATGGCTATGCCCACTTTGGTTTGCCGGTGGTGGCTGGATACGATATTGCGAGCCAGGCTCGTTCGCGTTTTGCTGGGAGCCAGCCCCAGGCCACTGTTTATGATGAGCTGGACGCGCTATTAGATGATCCAAAAGTGGCGTTCATCGATCTGGCGGCTCCTTACCATCGCGCGATCCGTCTGCCGACGGTGCAGAAGCTCGCGCAGGCACGCAAGCCTGTTCTGTTTCAGAAGCCGTTCGCGATGTACTATCAGGATGCACTGGAGTTCGTGGAGACGCTGGAGGCGACGGGCACGGTGGGGATGGTCAATCAGAATATGTGCTTTACCCCCGGTGGCTTGGCCCTGGCGCCTGTGGTGGTTGAGCAAAAACCCGTCGGCGAACCTTTCCTGGCTCAGATGGAGGTGCGCGAGGTCTTCGATTTCTCACCCGATGGCTGGCAGGGCAAGGACGAGCGCTGGTGGACGCTGGGTATGACGGTTCACCATCTTTCTTTTCTGCACCTGCTGTTCGGGGCGCCCGAACGAGTCTACGCGGTGATGGGAAGAGACCCCAAACAATCGGGGGTCGCGCACGAGAGCTTTGGGCAACTGATGCTCAGCTATGCCTCAGGCTTGCATATCACGCTGCTCTCAACCGGCGCGTACTACGGCAAAAATCCCGTACTGCACACACAGGAGGAATTCTGGATTCAGGGACCGGATGGGATTATTGACTGGCAGCCGGAAAATGGCTACAGCATCACTCTACGCGCTAATCGCGGCAAAACTGACCTGGCTGAGCGTCATCAATTCACCGCGACATCTGGTCGCTGGTTCCCCGAAGCCTTCGGGCTGACGATGGCGCATTTGCAGCAGGCGGTGGCCGCGCATGCCGAGCCGCTATGTAGCGTGCAGGACAATCTGTATGTGATCGCGGCTATGGAGGCCGCCTATCGCTCGGCCCAGTCCGGGCATTCTGTTCGACTGGCTGAGATTATGGGTGCGCGCTATCAACGCGAGTATGGTCCGGGCTGGTTGCACGGCTATCGCGCCTGGCAGTCTCCTCACGGAGCAGCCTGCCTTTCTCATTCCCAGGATGCGGCTGACTAGACTGATGTGCCCTGGAGGCAAGCTCTGTACGCCAGGAAGTTTATCACACATGTTTGAATGGAAGAGAAATATTGGAAATATTTCTCTTCCATTCAAACATGTGTGAAGAATAGCGTTGAATAGTTATGATAAAGGATAATCAGATGTCTTTTAGCTTACAGTGGAACCCGACAAGCGCAACGGACGCACAGATTCTTAGCTCTACGGGCAAGTGTTTAGGCTCCTATCATTGGGGGTCTGAACGCCGCCATCCCTTTTTCCATCCCGTCTACTCATACGGCGCCAATGAGCCTCTGACCTGTTTTGCGCCCTGGGACCATCGCTGGCACCGAGGTCTCTGGTGGTCGTGGAAATATATCAACGGGATCAATTTCTGGGAGCAACTGGCAGAGCAGGGCGAAGGGGAGGGCGAGAGCGTAGTGGTTGAGCACGCGGCCAACCAGCGCGAGGATGGCAGCATTGAGATCCGCCAGCAGATCGAGATGCGTGCGATTCAAACGCACGCGTGTCTGCTTACAGAGGAACGGCGATTGTCACTCCATCCGCTGGTAGATGGGATTACCGGCGGTTGGGCGCTTGATTGGGATCTGATCTTTCGCGCGCCAATTCGCTGTGAATTGACGGCGACCCCCTATCCCGAAGTTCCCTGGGGCGGCTACGCGGGCCTGAACTACCGGCCAAACCGCGCGATGGGCTGGCGGGAGGCGCTGTCTAACAGCGAGGGGCAGTGTGGACGCGAGGGCTGTCATGGCGCGCCGACGCGCTGGGGAGCTTACGCGGGCAACCTCGATGGCAATGAGCACGATAGCTTTGAGCAGCCAGCGCAGGCGGGGCTGGCTATCCTCGACCATCCTGAGAACCCGCGCCATCCCACGCCGTTCTATGCCGCCTCGGTTGGCCCGGAGAACCGCGACTTTGGCTTTCTCTCGCCCTGCCCACTCTTTCGCGAGAACCTGCTACTGGAGAGCGGCGAGCAGTTGCGCCTGCGCTACCGCGTTATCCCCTTCGACGGCCTTATTCCTGAGGCTGGTTTAGAGGATGCATGGCAGGCATATGTAAAATGATAAGTTGTAGTACGTCTATTGTGCTATTTCATGAAATAGCACAATAGACGTACTACAACTTTATTTTTTCTTAATCATCAGCGTCTCACCAGCCCGCAACATCACCGGCTGCTCAAA
The DNA here is from genome assembly GCA_964250225.1 of uncultured Ktedonobacteraceae bacterium. GTDB lineage: Bacteria > Chloroflexota > Ktedonobacteria > Ktedonobacterales > Ktedonobacteraceae > Paraktedonobacter. The sequence goes on from CAXUEY010000017.1 coordinate 47,022, forward strand.
GCTGAGCACGAGCAGATCGTCGCACACCTCTTGCTTGTATGCGAGCGCTTCTCCATTATAACGAATGGTCAGAGGATCGGGCAGCGAGGCCGGGAGCGTCAGGCGTTGCAGACGCATCTCTCCATAAGCGCAGGTGAGGCTGGCTGAGACGCCTGGCTGTTGGGTGTAGCTGCCCCAGCCCTCGCCGGTGATAAAGGGGACGCGGAACTCACCGCTGGTGTACATGGGCGCGAAGGTGAGCGCGTTCTCAACGGCGTTGAGGTGAAAGCCGCTGATAGCTTCGAGCACCGACCAGCCTGCCATTGCGCGGGCGTAGTGGTCGCCGCACTCAATCTCGTTATACGGGTTGCGGCGCGTGCCGTCGTAGCGTATGCGCAGGGCGGCGATGATCTTTAGCCCCTCTTCCTGCATGCCTTCCAGCAAGCAGTGCGCGCCGACCTGGTATTCGATGCCCGTCCATACCTCGTCGCAGTAGCGCACGGGGATCTGCGGACGGCCTCCACGCGGCCAGGTGCAGACGAGCAGGCCCGCGTCGTCCTGGTTGGCAAAGACGCGCTGGTCGTGCGCAAAGTCTCTGAAACCGGCGCGGAAGTTATACTGCACAATCGAGCGCAGGGTTGTTTTCACATGTTCGGCAGGCAGGATGCAACCCAGTTCCAGTTGATGTGCCCACCACGGGCCAAAAAGCTGATCGGCCAGGCAGCCCTCGCCAAACTGGTCGTTGAGCGGCTGCGCGGGATCGAGCAACTGAATATAGTATTCGCCATTCCAGAGCAGTTCGTCGTAGCGCGCGCTGCCTCGTTCAAACAACTGATGTAACTCGCAGGCAAAATCCGTCTCATTTTGCAGTTTTGCCAGCTCCTCAGCTGCGCGCAGGGCAGCCAGCCAGAGGGCGCCGATGTACATGTTGGGTCCGAAGAAGGCGATATCGTAGGTGTTGGGCTGCTCACCCTCTAAAACGCCGTCGCGTTCGGCGTCCCAGTGCTCGATGATATACTCCACCAGGCGCCTGACACGTGGCCACAGCTGGTCGAGCCACTCAGCGGGTGCGCCCTGACGCACCTCGCGATAGACCTTGAGGACTGTGCCGAGCATGCCATCAAGGGCGGGATTGGTCGGGCCGAAGACCGGCTCGTGCCAGAATTGCGGCAGGTACAGGGGCAGGACTGCGCGGTGCGGGATATAGCCCTCTGGTGCCTGGACATGCTTGAGGTCGGTTTCGCGCATTGAGCGCTCAAGCTGGGGAAAGAGCCGGGAAAGCGCCTGCTCATAGTTCCAGACATGGGTGCAGTTGAGCGGACAGGAGCCGCTAAAAGACCCGCTCCACATGGTGGTTGAGGCGCCCAGCGAACCCTCAAAGCCAAAGAACGCGCCATTCTCGGTTCTGAAACAGGTGGGACTGCGCATCAATGATGCCTGGGCCGCAAGCATTTCCTGAAGCCAGGTGGGGAGCGTGCTCTGAAAAATCCCCTCGCTCCACGCGCGCGAAGTCGTCTCCAGCGCCTCGTGCTCGGCCATACAGTATTCAGCAACCTCAACTGCATCGCTGAAACGGGTGCTGTACTCATTGCCCAGCCAGAAGCGGCTCTTGCCGTAATTGCGCGGTAGCCCAAACTGATCGAAGTTGACATAACGATTGGGGAAATGCCAGCTCATGAGGAAGGTGATGCTGGTGCTTGCGCCTGCTTCCAGCCAGTAGGGGACGAGCAGGCCGCCGTTCCAGGTCTGGCCAGGTGCGCTGGGACCGGATGGCATAAGCGGACTGACCTTGTGGCTGCGTTGCCGGTGATAGCTCTGCCCATCTGAGTGATTGCCGAGGTGCAGGCCGTCTAGAAAACGCACAAATTGAGCGGGTTCGCTCCAGCGTTCGTAGACGCGCGCAACAGGTGAGAGGGCGGCCAGGACCATCTGGCCCGCGCCTGGATGGTCGTCAGGCAGGCTGGCATTCTCCATCACAAGCGCGCTGGAACCGGCCCGCTGGCGCACCCGGTTCACATTGCCGCCATAGAGTGAGCAGCGATTGCCGCGAATGGGCGTCACACCATCCCAGCCAACGGCATTCTGCAAGGCCGCTCCCAGCGCACCCTGAATAAAATGTGGCCCATGATTGTGGATGCTAAAGGTGAAGAAGATCGCGGGCAGAGCGCTCTTCTCGGCGTCTAAGGGAATAAAGGGCGAGAACGCCTCTAGCTCGATGCTCACCGGCAGTTGCGCGTCCTCGTAGGCGATGCGGGCGAACGGATACGCTCCTATGAAGGTCGTGCGCTCAACCCCGCTGAACTGGCGCAGCAGGTCCAATTGCTCAGCAGGGATATGGTCATCGTTGATAAGCGGTGTATGGCTCGCGGGGCGCTCCAGGATCTCGCGAGATTGGAGTACGCGAATGGTATTCAGCGGCGGCTCACCCCGCGAGGCGCGCGCGACAAAGAAGCTGTCGGGGACAAAGCCCAGGTGGTTGATCTGGTTCACCATTTGCCACTGGCGCAGGCCCCCATCGCCGCCCAGCGCAATCTGACCCGTTCCCAGACCTCCCAGCGGCATCGCGACGTGGCGCAACGCCTCCCCTTGATAACTATAGCCATTTGTGTGTTGTTTTGTAATGTTCTCGCTTTTTAACGCCATAATAAAAAACTCCTGTATATCATGCCTCTTTTATGAGAGAATCCTTCCTAAGCACCGGACGCGAGGGCCGGTGCTACATGTAAGGGGGCCGTGGCAAGCACCAACCATCACCGACCATGAGAGGGGTCGTGGAGCTCGCCTCCCCATCCCCTTGGGTGTAGCGCCGGCCCTCGCGTCCGGCGCTCTCCTCGCGTCCGGCGCTCTCCTCGCGTCCGGCGCTCTCCTCGTGCCTGCCCTGCCCATCGCGCTAGATAACGCTTTCCTGGCTGAAAAACCCCGTCTATCGTGCGCGCCCTGTCACCCCTCGCGTGATTATTGCGCCGAACGCGGACGCGTTGAATCGCGGATCTGCAAGGTGGGGGCCAGCACAATCTCCTGGCGCGTAAAGGCGGCTGGATCTTGCAAACGCTGGAAGAGGCGCAGCGCTGCCGTGCTGCCAAGTTCGTAGACGGGCTGCGTTACCGTTGTCAGCGAAATCGTACTGAGCGCGGCCCACGGCATCTCGTCGAAGCCCACGAGAGCGATATCTTCGGGAATACGCAGGTGGCGTTCATGAATAGCGGCCAGCGTGCCCAGCGTCATCAGATTGTTGGCCGCAAAAAGCGCGTCAACTGGCGGTGCCAGGTCTAAGAGCGCGTTGGCGCACTTGTGGCCGCCCTCGCCCTTAAATTCGTCGATGTGCTCAAGGGCGGGATCAAGGGGCAGGCCAGCTTCACGCAAGGCCTTACGGTAGCCCTCAAGTCGTTCGCGTCCGGTTGTTGTGCCGATGGGTCCGGTGATGACCCCGATGCGCCGATAGCCGTTGCTGATCAGATGTGTGACCGCTTCGTAGGCGCCGCGCACGTTATCGATGAGTACCGCGTCGGTGGTGCGGTCTTTTACGCGGCGATCAACGGCCACAAAGGGAATCTCGTGCTCGCGAAACAGGCGCAGTTTTTGCGAATTTTCGCTCGTTGGCACGACAATCGCGCCCGCCACGCGTTCCGCGCAGAGCACCTCGATATACTGCCGTTCTTTTTGCGAGTTCTCATCAGAATTGCATAAGATCAAGCTATAGCCGTTACGGTTTGCCACGTCCTCTACGCCACGGATCAGGGCGGTAAAAAACGGGTTCTGGATATCGCTGATCAGCAGGCCGATGATTTTTGAGCGATTGGCCCGCAACGCCTGGGCCGCGCGGCTAGGTTGGTATTGCAACTCTTTGGCAGCCGCGCGCACCCGCGCCGACACCTCCTCATTCACGTAGGTTGTCCCATTGAGTACCCGCGAGACCGTCGCGATAGAGACACCCGCGCGCTGAGCCACATCCTGAATTGTTGGCATTTGCCATTTTTCCCTTCTACAACGCCAGAAGGTGATAGATTTATATAGACACGAGAGAGATATTCCGTTGCATGATAGCACACGCAACGTTTTGCGCAAAGGGCAATCAACGTCCTCCCAGGCCACTGAGGGCGATGCCACGAATAAAGTAGCGCTGAGCGAAGAAAAAGATCAGGATCAGCGGCAGGATGGTCATGGTTGACGCTGCCATGCTGATCGGCGTACTCACATACGTCTGGCTTCCCCCTGCGGTAAAGTTCGCCAGACCCAGCGTCAGGGTGGTCACCGAATCGCTTTGCAGCATGATCAGAGGCCAGATGAAGTCGTTCCAGACGGTCATGATGGTAATGACTGCCAGCATCGTCAGCGCGGGTTTGCACAGGGGCAGAATGACCTTCCAGTAGATGGAGAAAAGACTTGCTCCATCGATAGTGGCTGCCTCATCCAGTTCTTTGGGAATGGATAACATATATTGACGTAGCAAGAATGTTCCGAAAGCGCTGCCCAACATACCAGGGATCGTCATCGCCCAGATCGTATCGACCCAGCCGAAGGACTTCATCATGATAAAGCTGGGCACGAACGTCACGGTCGCCGGAATCAACATCGTCGCCAGATAGATAACGAACAGGACATTGCGGCCTGGGAAACGTAGGCGGGCGAAGGCATACGCCGCCAGAGAACAGCAGACAAATTGCCCGGCTGTCACGGCAACCGCGTAAAAAATGGTGTTGAGGAGATAGGTCAGAAAAGGCACAGCCTGGAACACATCCGTGTAGTCGTGCCATTGAGGTTTGGCAGGGAGCAACGTCGGTGGGTACGTAGCCGACTCAACACTGGTCTTTAACGAGGTGGTGAGCATCCATAGGAAAGGGATGATCACGATCAGCGCCACGATAATGAGTGCAATGTAGATCATCGTCTTGAAGCTGATGCGTTTCATCAGCACACTTTTGCGCATGTTGGGTCGTCGAGCCTCAGCTTGTGCTGAGAGGATGGCGCTTTGAGCCTTCTCTGAAGCTATTTCTGCATGCATGGCATTTTCTCTCCTGGGTGATTGTGTGCGGTCTATGCTTCAAATTCTGACGCGGCATTGACAGAGTTCCGGCTGATACGCATCTGGAGGAGCGTCACCGCAAAGATAATCGCGAACATGATGTACGAGAGCGCAGCAGCCTCGCCAAAGCGGTTTTGCACAAATGCGCGCTGGAAAACCAGGAATGTCAGTACCGAGCCTCCGTAGTCAGGGCCACCTGTTCCTGCATTTGCCGTCCCACTGACCAGATAATAGATCTGCGTGAAGACCTGGAAAGAGGCGACGAACGAAATGATGGTCACAAAGAGCAGCGTCGGTGAGATAAGCGGGACGGTCACGCGCCAGAAACGTCTCCACCCGGTCGCGCCATCGATAGCGGCGGCTTCCAGCAACGATTCCGGAACATTCTGAATGGCAGCCAACAGAAAAATCGTGGTGAGGCCAAAGCCCTGCCAGATGCCAATGATACACACCGCGATCAAAATCCACAGCGGATCTCCCAGCCAGGCAATCGGCGCAATGTGGAAGATCGCGAGCGTATCGTTAATCAGCCCGTTATTGTAGTCGAAGATCCATTTCCAGATAACCGCAATCGCTAATGCTGAGGTGACAACGGGGATCAGCATCGCGGTACGGAAGAATTTCATGCCAAACACGCGTTGATTGAGGAGCTGGGCCACTCCCAGGCTGAGCAACACGATGATGGGCACCGTAATCAGGGTATATACCAGCGTATTGCGCAATGAGATCCAGAAGATAGAATCTTTGAAGATGGTGATGAAATTTGTCAGGCCCACAAATTGTGAGGCATTGACTCCATCCCATGACTGGAAGCTCAAGTAGAGTGCAAAAAATACGGGAAACGCTATAAACACCAGTACGCCGAGAAAGCCAGGCGCGATGAACAGGTATGCCGCCAGGGTACGCTTTGTGCTTTTGCGTCGCCAGATCGAGCGACGTGTGGCCTCAGGAGTAATCGCAGCCATATTCCCCCCTTTCTGTGATGCGCCATAGAGACAGCCGGGGTCGGGGACAAGCCCCCGACCCCAGCGTGTGAAAACAAAAAAATCAAAAAGAGACCGAGTGAAACCC